>CAYHPA010000038.1:0-19414 GCA_964358155.1 uncultured Chitinophaga sp. | reverse complement strand
GATCATGATCCAACAAAGATTACAAAGTATATGGTGATACAACAGGAAAGAAACCCCCGGGACTTCAACCGCATACGCATCAAACAGGACCTGTATTTTGATTTTAAGAATGAAAGATTGTACTCGGTTGTAAAGTCTGTTACCCTGATGGAGGTAATATATATGTATGACGGGGTAACAATAAGAGGTACAAAATCCTTTTGCAGGCTGGAGTGAAAGGATAAACATGTACTGATTGTCAGTACCTGCAACCCGTTTTCCACAGTGCCAGAAAGACCCTTTTTTGAATTGGCAGATTACCCCTGCACCCTTACCTTTGCGGCCTGAAAAGTAATCGGAGGTCTGAAGCCGGAGATCAGAGTAAAAAACAACGATTCTTACCGGCAAAACCATCAGACTTCCTACCTCAGACTTCAAATATTTTATATGGCAAATGTTGGTAAAGTAAAACAGATCATCGGGGCCGTAATTGACGTTCAATTTAACGGCAAACTCCCTGAAATTTATAACTCACTGGAGCTGAAAAGACCAAATGGTGACATTCTCGTTCTGGAAGTGCAGCAGCACCTTGGCGAAGACAGTGTCCGTACCATTGCTATGGACGGAACAGAGGGCCTGGTAAGAGGAATGGAAGTAGTAGATACCGGCCGGGCGATAGCCATGCCAACCGGCGAAGCCATCAAAGGACGTTTGTTTAATGTAACCGGCGACCCGATTGATGGATTACCTGCTGTTTCAAAAGCCAATGGCCGGCCTATTCACAGTATGCCACCGGCATTTGAAAATCTGAGTACAGCCTCCGAAGTGCTGTTCACTGGTATTAAAGTTATTGACCTGATTGAGCCCTATTCAAAAGGAGGTAAGATCGGTTTGTTTGGCGGAGCTGGTGTGGGCAAAACAGTATTGATCCAGGAACTCATCAACAATATCGCAAAAGCATATGCCGGTGTATCTGTATTTGCCGGTGTAGGAGAAAGAACAAGAGAAGGAAATGACCTGATGAGGGAGATGATTGAAGCAGGCATTATGAAATACGGCGATGCCTTCAAACATAGCATGGAAGAAGGTGGCTGGGACCTTAGCAAAGTGGACATGAAAGAACTGGCAGAATCAAAAGCGACATTTGTATTCGGGCAGATGAATGAACCTCCCGGTGCAAGGGCAAGGGTGGCATTAAGTGGTTTGACGATCGCTGAATACTATCGTGATGGTGATGGACAAGGCAAGGGCCGTGACATCCTCTTTTTCGTTGATAATATCTTCCGTTTCACCCAGGCAGGTTCTGAAGTATCAGCGTTGTTAGGCCGTATGCCTTCAGCGGTGGGATATCAGCCTACACTGGCAACAGAAATGGGTATCATGCAGGAGAGGATTACTTCTACTAAAAACGGTTCTATCACATCAGTGCAGGCAGTCTATGTTCCTGCGGATGACTTAACGGATCCGGCACCTGCCACAACCTTTGCACACCTTGATGCGACAACGGTATTGTCAAGAAAGATCGCCGACCTCGGTATCTATCCTGCAGTGGATCCATTAGATTCTACTTCAAGAATATTAACACCAAAGATCGTTGGTGATCTTCATTATGATTGTGCCAACCGTGTGAAGCTGATGCTGCAGCGGTATAAAGAATTACAGGATATCATCGCCATCCTTGGTATGGATGAATTGAGTGATGAAGATAAATTAGTGGTAAGCCGTGCCAGAAGGGTGCAGCGGTTTCTTTCACAGCCTTTCCATGTGGCAGAAGCGTTCACTGGTTTGAAAGGTGTGCTGGTTCCGATTGAAGAAACAATCCGTGGTTTCAATATGATCATGGATGGTGAAGTAGACGAGTATCCTGAATCAGCATTCAACCTGGTTGGTACTATTGATGATGCGATTGAAAAAGGCAAGAAGATGATGGCGGCGGCGCAGTAAAGCCGCCCCAAGCCCCTCCGAAGGAGGGGTCTTAGCGACTCAAGGTGCTAAAAGTTCTTTGTATTTCGGTAAGATGATATTTGTGTTGCCAGCATCAGTTCCCTGATTGGGATGAAGTTGCGACGCTCCGTTCATCTTCCTGTTCTTTACTCTACAATTATTAACTAACTAACTTTAAAGTTGTTTAAAACTTTAGGGTTCGAAGTCCCTCCTGCGGAGGGATTTAGGGAGGCCGGTTATGAATCTAGAAATACTCACACCAGAAAAAAAACTATACAGCGGCGAAGTGTACGGCGTGCAGATGCCGGGCATCAGCGGCTCCTTTGAAGTATTGGAAAAACATGCCCCGCTGGTAAGCGCATTAAAAGCCGGTCGCCTCAAGGTTTTAAAGGATAAGCCCACAGGGTCCGGTGGACAAAATCATTTTGCCCATTTTGATATCCAGGGCGGTTTTGTGGAAGTGTTGAATAATAAAGTGACTGTGCTGGTGGAAGGTGCTACAGCTATAGATTAGGACAAAAAGCTTAACCCCGGAACTTAAAAAAATTGAACCCTCTGCGCAGAGGGTTTTTTATTTACCGCCATTTTCTTCAACCCACTCCACTATTTCTTCAACTCACACCTTTTTGATTGCCCGCCACTGCAGATGTTTGTAGCATTGGAACCGGAAGAAACCATATTCAAAAAAAAATAAAAATACAAGTATGAGAATCTTAAAAACAACAGCAGCAGTAGTATTCAGCACGGTCCTTTTGCAGGCCAATGCACAAATGGAAGTACCTAACGGATTTAAAAAAGGGGCAATCACCCTTGCCGATGGCAGCACACAGCAGGGGTTTGTTAAAGAGAATATCCGGAAAAACGCTTCCGTAATGTTTACCAGCACAACGGAGGGCAGTAAAAAAAATTACAGCGGCTCAGAACTCAATGCAGCGGAAGTGGAAGGAGTAAAATTCATCTGCATCAACGGTGATTTCTTTAAAGTGATAAGTGAGGGTGAATTAAGTTTTTTGCAAAAATCAAGCGATGCTTCGGGCAAACCGGCCTATAATGGGAGTGATGCTGTTTTCTCCAATGGTACAGAAGGAAAACCCGGCGACTATTTCATATACAACAACAGCAGCAAAGACCTGAAATGGGTTTCAAAGAAAAACATCAATGAGGTGGCTCAGGCAAGTTTTGCAGGCTACCCGGCAGCAGTGGACAAAGCAAAGGCAGTAACAGGCGACCTGGCACAACTAAAAGATGCCGTTGATATCTATAACAACAGGAATAAATAGTCATTTCAAATAATCATCAGCGGAAAATGAAAAGGATCGTTTTGGCCCTGGCAGTATTTTTTAATGTGCTGAACCTTCTGGCACAGGAGGCTACACTTACGCAGACAATAAAAGGAACAGTGCTTGATGAACAATCGGGTAATGTGCTGGCAGCTGCAACGATAACGGTTGATGGAATTGGAACTATCGCCGGAATTACAGATTCCATCGGGCTGTTTAAACTTAAAAATATTCCGATTGGCCGACAAACACTCCGGGTGTCGCTGGCAGGCTATGAGGAGGCGATAGTCAGGAACATAGAAATCACCTCATCCAAAGAAGTTATACTGGAAATAAAACTGAAAGAAAGGATAGTGAAAATGGATGAAGTGGTTGTAAGATCAGGAAAACAAAAGAATAAAGCGCTGAATGAAGCTGCTGTGGTGAGTGCCCGGCAGTTCAGCGTAGATGAAGCGGTGCGGTATTCAGGCACAAGGAATGATCCGAGCAGGATGGCGCAAAATTTTGCCGGCGTAAGCGGAAGTAATGATGCCCGGAATGATATTATTATACGGGGAAACTCACCTTCCGGAGTGCTCTGGCGAATGGAAGGAATTGATATTCCCAATCCAAATCATTACAGCACATTGGGATCCACGGGTGGCCCGGTAACGATACTTAATACCAACACATTGAAGAATTCTGATTTCATCACCAGCGCCTTTCCGTCACAGTATGGGAATGCCATCGCCGGTGTATTTGATCTGCGGATGCGAAACGGGAACAATGAAAAATATGAATTCCTCGGTCAAATGGGTTTTAATGGGTTTGAATTTGGCGTGGAAGGGCCCCTTAACCGGGATTCAAAATCTTCCTTCCTGGTTAACTACCGTTATTCACTGGTAGCAGTTATTCAAAAACTGGGGCTGAGTGTGGGCACGGGTTCTGCCACACCTTATTACCAGGATATTAATTTCAAACTGAATGTTCCCACAAAGAAAGCGGGTACTTTTAGTTTATTCGGCTTGGGTGGCGAAAGTCATATAAGGTTTGAAGCTGTTGATGAAGATAATTTGTATTCAACTCCCGATGGTAGTCTTCGTGAAAGAACATTCCGCTCCCTAACCGGGGTTGCAGGACTTACACATCATTATTTTTTTAACAGCAATACTTCAGGCAGGCTGATGCTGGCAGTTTCAGGGTATGACTCAAAATACAGGGAAGATTTTTACAACAGCACCAAACCTGACCAGACAGCATTTTACAAAAAGAATACTCAGGTGAAGTATTCTGCCGGGTATACGTTCAATAAAAAGTTCAATTCCAAAAATCAACTGACCGCCGGTATTGTTGCAGACTTTAATAAACTGAATCTGAGAAACGATTATATCCCTGACGGGGATTCAGTCCTTATCACTTTCTTTGATTCAAAGAAAAACACTGCGTTGCTAAGAGAGTTTGCCAACTTTTCGCATCGCTTTTCTGATAAGCTTTCTTCCAATTTTGGCTTGTATCATCAATTGTTCACACTTAACAGTACACAAAGCATTGAGCCGAGGTGGAATCTCAGGTACCAGTTCAGGCGTAATCAGTCAGTTTCATTCGGGGCTGGTCTGCACAGCCAGACGCAGCCACTGGAAGTTTACTTTTATGAAACAAAGAATGGGAGCGGTCAAACTGTTTTAACAAACAAAGAACTGGACTTTGTAAAAAGTGCACACGGAGCGTTGGGCTACGACATCAATTTTTCAAAACATCTCCGATTAAAAGCAGAGTTGTATGGTCAATATATTTACAACGCAGCTGTTGAAAAGCCAGCATCATCCTTCAGTATGCTGAATGCCGGCGCTGATTTTTATTTCCCGGATAAGACAAACCTGGCGAACGATGGAGAAGGATATAACTATGGAATAGAACTAACGCTGGAGCGGTTTCTTGATAAAGGATTGTATTACCTGGTCACGGTCTCGATATTTGAATCAAAATATAAAGGAAGTGACGACATATGGAGAAACACGGTGTTCAACAGCAATTATGTAATGAACTTCCTGGGAGGAAAAGAGTTTCAGTTAAATAAAAAATCATCAGTTGGTATTGATACAAAAATTGCGCTGAATGGCGGCCAGCGATACACCCCTTTTGATCTGCCCGCATCGGCTGTTGCCGGCTATGTTGTCTTCAGGGAGAATGAGGCCTACAGTCTGCAAAACAATGTTTACCTGCGCTGGGATTTCAAACTGTCGTATAACAGAAATGGGGAAAAAGCAACCCAGAAATGGTATGTTGACCTGCAAAATGTGACCAACCGGGACAATATTTATATCCGTACATTAACCCCGAAGACAGGAAAGATCGGAGTGATAAACCAAATCGGATTTTTCCCCAATATCAACTATGTAATCACCTTCTGATTATGCTACCTTTACCCAGCATGTGGAGGAACAACAAAAAAATTGGTTTTGATGACCGGCTCATGGCCTTGATCATGATACCGCTCACTTCATTCCTCGTCCCTATTGTTTTTTTTGGAATGCGTTTTCAGGGGGTACCTCTTTATACCGTACGTAATTTCTGGACTACACTAATTATCACTACTGCATTGTGGCTGGGCAACCGGTATATTATGATATGGAGCCGTACCCGGTATCCTGTTTTTAAAGATATCAGGAGAAGAATGATAGTTCAATCGCTGCTGATGCTTGTTTTTACATTAGCCATCACCAATTCCCTGGGGTCTGTACTGCATGATTATTGCGGGCTCACAGATCCGGCCATCTATCCCGGAAGAAATCTGACCGATATAATTATTAATTCAAACAGTGCAGCGCTGTTCTGCGTGCTGGCGGTGGGTGCTATTTACGAAAGCAAATATTTCATCAATGAGTTGCAAAAATCAGTTGAAGAAAAAGAAATGTTGAAAAGAGAAAGCCTGAAAGCACAACTGAATGCGCTGAAAACCCAGGTAAACCCTCATTTTCTTTTTAATAATCTGAATACGCTAAGCTCTATTATTCCCGAGGACCCGAAAAAGGCTACTGAGTTTGTACAGCAATTATCCAAAGTTTATCGGCATATTCTTGAAGTGAGGGACGAAAAAAGTATCCCCTTGAATGAAGAGCTGGATGTGCTGAAGGCCTATGCTTTTTTACTGAAAACAAGGTTTGGCGATAATCTTGATATTAATATTAATGTTCCCGACGAAAAACTGGGTAGAAAAATTGTTCCGCTTTCATTGCAGATACTGATGGAAAATGCCATCAAGCACAATATTGTTTCATCAGAAAAACCGCTGAAAGTGGAAGTGTTTGCGGAAAACGGGAGATTGGTGGTAAGCAATAGTCTGCAAAAGAAAAACCAGATAACTGAATCAACAGGTATTGGTTTGGATAATATCCGCAACCGTTGCAGGCTGCTGGGAAGCGGGCAGGTTGTGGTAACTGAAAATGAAACAAATTTTACGGTTTCTATTCCTCTGATAGAAAATTAATATGCGGGTAATAATAATAGAAGATGAAATACCTGCAGCCAACCGGCTGGCCAAAATGCTTCAGGCGATCAATGATGAAACGGAGATTGTGAAAAGGATTGACAGTGTGGAAGCGGCTGTTAAATACTTTGAGTCGGCAGATACACCCGACCTTATATTCATGGATATACAACTGGCAGATGGACTAAGCTTCGATATCTTTCAGCAAACTCAGGTAAAGGCCCCGGTTATCTTCACCACAGCATTTGATCAGTATACATTAAAGGCATTCAAGGTCAACAGTATTGACTACCTCCTGAAACCAATTGATGAAAATGAGCTGGAGCAGGCAATAGGGAAATTCAGAAAACTATATCATCAGAAGGACAATGGATTTTCTGAAAAGATACTGAAACTGATGCAGGACATGAATACCACCCGGTTCAAGGAGCGGTTGATGATCAGGCGGGGACAGCAACTTAGTTACCTGAAAACAGAGTTGGCAGCTTATTGTTTTGCCGATGGCAAGTTGTGTTATGCCGTTGACTTCAGCAGTAATAAATACCTCCTGGAAACTAATCTTTCACAATTGGAAGAGCAACTCGATCCTCATTGTTTCTTTCGTATTAACCGTCACTTGCTTGTAAATATTAATGCGGTAGGTAAGGTACACCCCTGGATGGGAGGCAGGTTAAAACTTGAGTTGCAACCGACAGGTAATATTGATACGATCGTTAGCAGGGAAAGGGTGAATGGGTTTAAAACATGGCTGGGGCAATAGAGGTTTCTATCAGTTCAATTGCGGATCGATCGGAAAATTTGCCATGATCTCATAATCACCGCCAAGATGTTTCAGCGAATCTTTCCATATTTCTTCGGGGTCGGTGTGAAAGATGAGTTTTTTATTCGCCTTCACGGTCAGCCAGGTCTTTTCCTTCATTTCCATATCCAGCTGGCCTTCGCCCCAGCCGGAGTAGCCGATATAAAAACGGATCTTACCTTCATCAATTTCTTCATTTTTTATCAGGTTAACAGCTGCTTCAAAATCGCCGCCCCAGTACACCCCTTTTAGTATTTCCTGTCCGCCGGGTATTTCATCAGGATACTGGTGAAGGAAATGAATGGTATCCAGCTGTACCGGCCCTCCGTAATAGACCGGGATCTGATTGCCTTCCAGCTCAGGTATCAGTTCGCCTAATTTATTTTCATATTGCCTGTTCAATACAAAACCAAAACTTCCCTCTTCTTTATGGTCACATAAAAAAACAACCGTCCGTAGAAAGTTAGGGTCTTTCAGAAACGGGTCTGCTATCAGTAATATGCCCGGGCCGGGTTCAATCATGGTTCAATTTAAGCGAAAAATCTTTTTTTTGAATTAGCTGCCGAAATAAACGGACAAAAACCGGAAACAGTTGTCTGAAACCGGAGTCATCAGAAGATTGTTCTATAAAAACCGTTAAAAGAGGAGGAAGGATAAATACACAGACTGAAAAACCCGGATTTGAAATGTATTTTTGCAGGCACAGCAGGGTTTTCTATATTTCGGCTGATTTTAGCAACCAGATGAAAAGAATTTTCACCATTATTACCATCCTGATCAGTTTATCGCTGGTGGGCATTATTGTTATCCAGGTGTCCTGGATAAAGAATATGATGCTGCTGAAGCAGGAGCAGGTGAAACATACGGTGCAGGAGGTAACACAAAAAGTGGCAGACGACCTGTCGCTGCATAAAGGAAGTTATGCAGCCGGAACAAACAGGAACCTCTTTTCGGAGGAATACAACTTGGATTTCTCCAAACCATTATCAGGATCAGCCAAGAACATTTATGATGTGGGGGAAATCAAAAAAAAATTCCGCGAAGCCTTTGTAAAATATAATCTTAAGGATATACATTTTGAATTTGGGATTGCTTCCTTTGACAACAATAATACTTTTGAAAAAGCAACTCCCAATTTTATCACCGCTCTGGAGGATACTGTCAATAATTATCCATACAATGTTGCCCTGGAAGCATTAAGCGGAACACCCGGGGAAAACCTAAGCATTAAAGAGGTTTTATTTGTAGTGATACCCGGCATCAAGAAGTTGGTTTTTAAATCGCTTAGATGGAGGATAGCTACATCGCTTGCATTTACTGTCATTATTCTTGCCGCATTTTATCTTACGGTGCGCACCATGCTCCGGCAAAAGAAACTGGCAAAGATCAAGAACGATTTTATCAATAATATGACCCATGAATTTAAAACACCCATCGCTACCATTTCGCTGGCGGTGGATGCGATGCGCAATGAGAAGGTCATTGACGACAGGCAGAAGCTGAGTTATTTCAGCGCCATTATTAAGGAGGAGAACCAGCGGATGAACCGGCAGGTGGAGACAATTCTGAAAGCGTCACAATTGGAAAAGCAGGAAGTGGAGCTGGCATTGAAGCCTTTGCATGTGCATGAGATCATCAGGGATGTGGTTGACAATTTTAACCTGCAACTGGAAGATAGGAAAGGGAAAGTGGAGTTGACGCTTAGTGCAGTAAACGATGTGATTGACGCCGATGAAGTTCATTTCTCCAACCTGGTGAATAATTTAGTTGACAATGCGCTGAAATATTCTAAGGAAAATGTGCCGCCCGTAGTAAAAGTTTCTACACAATCCAACGGGAAAAAATTCTCATTCAAAGTGGAAGATAATGGTATTGGAATGACCAGGGACACATTGAAAAAAATATTCGAACGGTTTTACCGGGCCCACACCGGTAATATTCATAACGTAAAAGGCTTTGGATTGGGATTGAGTTATGTAAAGACGATGGTAGAAGCACATGACGGTGATATTAAAGCAGAAAGTACATTGGGAAAGGGCAGCAGTTTCACCATAGACATTCCCCTGAAAAAGGTTTAAGTGCTTCCTCTCCATAGCAAACAGCCATCTCCATAACTCAGGAAGCGAAAATCATTTTGCAAGGCATAGGCATAGACTTTTCTCCAGTCACCACCGATTAATGCAGCAACCAATAACAGCAAAGTAGATTGCGGTTGATGAAAATTAGTGATAAGGCCTTTTACAATTTTAAATCCATTACCGGGGGCGATCAGTATTTGCGTTTTTGTTACCAACCTTTCCAGTTTGTTTTCACGCATCCATTCCAGTAGTAATTGTAAAGCATCTTTTGGAGAAATATTTTTTTCATTCAACGTATAAGCTTCCCATTGTAATAATTGTATTGACTCATTACTAACGACTCCTGACTCACGACTATTGACCCCCGACTCCCGACTCTTCACCCCCAGCCAATACAAACTCTCAATTGTTCTCAGTGAAGTAGTGCCAACAGCAATAATGTTATTGTCAAGGTTGTTTAAAATTGTCTCAATAACATTTTTCGGGACGTCTATCCATTCAGCATGCATGTCATGTTCCTGCATGGTTTCGCTTTTCACGGGTTTGAAAGTGCCGGCACCCACATGCAGTGTGACGAAATCAGTTTGAATATTTTTTTCTTTGAGTTTATCAAATATAATATCGGTAAAATGCAAGCCGGCAGTTGGTGCAGCTACAGAGCCATCCGCATGGGCATATACTGTTTGATATCTTTCTTTATCCGATTCTTCCACTGATCTTTTGATATAGGGCGGGAGGGGGATAGCCCCGGCCCAATGCAATAGTTCAGCAAAGCTTAGCTCAGCTGGTAACCATGAAAGTTCAATCACAAATGAACCCGGTCTTTTCTCTATATATTTTGCTTCCAGGGTGATCTCGCCAATACCGGACTGAATATTCTTTTCCAATACCTGCCCGGCCTTCCACCTAGAAGCGCCGCCAACGAGGCATTGCCACAGCACTTTTTCTTTCTGCAACATCGCCGTTGTAATATCAGGATATTGTTCATGCGGTTCCAGGCAAAATATTTCAATAACGCCGCCGGTTGGCTTTTGAAAAAGTAATCTCGCTTCTACCACCCTGGTATTATTGAAAACGAGTAGTGAGTTTTCAGGAATATGATGAGCGATGTTCTTGTAAGTATCCGCTGTTATCGCTCCATCTTTATAGACAAGCAGCTTTGAAGCATCTCTTTCTGCCAATGGGTATTTGGCGATCCTTTCTTCCGGAAGAGAATAGGTATAGTCCTGTATGGATATAGTGCGGGGATCTTTCATAACACAACTGACTGTTGTATTAACGATGAGTTGCAAAGATAGAAATTAAATAATGAGTGTCACAAACTTGATATAGATTAGTTTACATCCTTCAATGAAAGTTTTGAAATCGGTGCCTTCTGTGGCAGAGGAATTTTCCAGGTCCATTATATATTCCCACGGATTTACAAATACCGGCCTGAACACCCAAAACCTAATCCTTTTTACAGTTGAGGAATTTTGGAGGGACTTTATTTCCTCAAAATCACCAATTGATAGCTTTGTAAAATCAAATAACCTGTTCCTGTTTGTTATTTGAATCCCTCTTTCTTTTTCCCAGTCTCTCCCTGAAATATTACCAGTCAAAATGCTTGGATAAAAAATGCCTTTTTCAAACAGAGATCGATATGCGGCACGTTGGTTATATATAATTAGGATTACGTCATCATATTTTATTGCCGTATCGCCAGATGACCTGATATCGCCTTTATATCTTGGGAAGCCCTCTTGGATATAAATTCCCTTATTTACATCACGAGATTCCTTCTTGAGATCTTTGCGTACCTGCTCGTCGATCACTTTCAAAAGTGAATCTCTCTGAGAAAATCCTGCAAACGGAATAAGTAGAATAATTGTAGATATGATGTGAACAAGCCTAATCATACGAGTTGGATGCCGGTTATTTACTCTTTACATAACGCATAACCTCATCTTTGATTTATCGGCACCACCAACTTCAACCCACTCCACACATCACTCACCGCACAAACCTTTACGTCCATCAGGTCATTTTTCAAAGCATAATTGCGTATCACATCTTCAGTAATATCAGTTGAAAGTTTACCCTGAGCTTGACGAAGGGCAGCTTTCTTGTACCAGGATACCCAGATGATTACAGAGGTGTTCTTATTAATCAGCGGTTTCATTTTTTTCATTTCTGTTTCAAACTCTATCATTGATTTTGCAAACAAATGAATGAGATCAGGCACCTGATTTTTCTTGCACAGCCGGTCGCTGATAGTAGTTTCCAGCAAAGAATAATAATCCTCGGGCTGGTTTATCAACAGCAATTTCATTACTGGCTTTATACCGAGTTTCTTTATCAGCGGGGTTCCTGAATAACCTGCAACGGCCATTAGGCAAAGCTTTCAGCGAAGTTCTGACCTCTGACTTCAGACCTCCGGATTCTGCTTTCCACAGCTTTTTCACCGCAATTCACAACTGACTAACCGGGTTTTCAGAACTGAATACTACAATTTCAATAAAAACCTTTGCCAGTAAGGATTTCGGCCTATATGGGTCTGTGGATAAAAGAAAAATAGAAAAATTTGGTAGTTAAGTGGGAAAAAGTGTTATTTTGTGTCAATTAATTCAAAATTGATTCAACCCACTGATAATGACAGGCTTTCTCGGAGAATACGAGGCTACTTTGGACGCCAAGGGGCGGTTCCTCCTCCCGGCAGGATTCAAAAAGCAATTGCCGGAAGAGGAAACCAACCGCTTTGTTATCAACAGGGGTTTTGAAAAATGTTTAGCTCTCTACCCGATGAGGACATGGGAGCCGCTCTTTGCAAAAATTACCGGGCTGAATGAATTTGACCCCAAACAAAGGGAGTTCAGAAGAGCTTTTCTGAACGGCGCCACCTATGTGGAGCCCGATACTGCCGGCCGGATACTGTTGCCGCCAAGCCTGAAAGCCTATGCGGAGTTGCAGAAAGACATTGTGCTGATGGCAACAGGAGATAAAATAGAAATCTGGGATAGTAATAAGTACAAACAGTTCTTTGATTCAATTTCTTCGGATGCATTAAGTGATCTCGGTAAAGATGTATTGGGAGGTGGGAAACCGGAGAGTTAATTAGTTAACTAGTTAATCAGGTATTGGGATGAAAAACCAAAAGACAAAAGGGAAACCCGAAACTATAGAGCCTGATCAACCAATTAACCAATTAACTAATACCTATCATGTACCGGTTCTGCTCAATGAAGTGGTAGGCGGATTAAATATCCAACCCGATGGCATCTATGTGGATTGCACTTTTGGTGGTGGCGGACATTCCAAAGCTATTCTCCAAAAACTAAGCGCTAAGGGAAAATTGGTTGCCTTTGACCAGGATGATGATGCAAGAAAGAACCTGCCAGACGATAATCGGATTCTATTTGTTCCGCAAAATTTTCGTCACCTGCAACGGTTCCTTCGCCTGCACCACATCACAGCAGTAGATGGCATCATGGCCGACCTTGGCGTAAGCAGTCATCAGTTTGATGAAGCAGACAGAGGGTTTTCCATTCGCCACAATGCTGAGCTGGATATGCGGATGGATCAGCGGCAGACACTGATGGCCTTTGATGTAGTGAACACTTACACTGAACAACGATTGCACAAATTGTTTGAGGAGTATGGAGAAGTGACGAATGCAAAAACCCTTGCCAAAACTATTGTTCAGGTTCGTAACAGCACATCGCTCAAAACCATCGACAGTTTTAAAAATGCACTCCGGGAAATAGTAAAAGGAAATCCGAATAAGTACTTCGCCCAGGTTTTCCAGGCATTGAGAATTGAAGTGAACGATGAATTAGGCGCATTGAAAGAAATGCTGCAGCAGGTCCCATCCTTGTTAAAACCCGGAGGCAGAGTAGCCATCATTACGTTTCATTCCCTTGAAGACAGGCTGGTAAAGAATTTTTTTCGCCGCGGCTCATTTGATGAACCGGAAACAAATCCCTTTATCAACACCGAACCGGTAAATGAGTTGAAAATAATAACAAAGAAGCCGGTGATACCAACAGAGAGTGAAATGAAACAAAACCCGAGATCAAGAAGCGCCAAGTTGAGAATAGCGGAAAAGTTAATGATGGTCTGATAAATACGCATTCATAACAGTAAATATAGAGCACACAAAACCAGGAAAGTCTATATCCCTTGAAATGACCTCCTGAAAAACCAAAATCAAACGAGTTAACAACTCATTTATGCAGGAACAATTCACAGAATCCGGTGGACAAAATCCGGAAGAACGGGATCTGAAAACCGATGCGCAAGCAACGGGCTGGAAACGATGGCTGAATTATCAGTCTGTCGTGAAGCAGGTGCCGTTCTTCTTGTTCCTCGCATTGCTGGCCGTGCTGTATATCTACAATGGTCATTATGCTGATAAGACCATCCGAAATATTAACCGAACAGCCAAAGAAGTAAAGGAATTGAAATACGAATATATCAATGTGAAGAGTGAACTGATGTTTCAGAGTAAACCGAGCGAACTGGTAAAGGCGGTAGAACCATTGGGGTTGAAAGAACTGGTGCAGGCACCGGTAGTGCTGATTGATTCAACAGCCAAGAACTGACAACAAGAATCCTTTCTGATTGAACGGCAGAAAGGCGAACGAATACAACTAGACCGACATTGGACGTAAAACGGGACATATTGTGGAGAGTATATATCAGCTTTATTGGTATAATAGCGCTGAGCATACTTGTCCTCGGCAAGGCTTTTTACATTCAAAAATTCCAGGGCAAATACTGGAGAAGCATGAGTGACAGCCTGCACCAGCGGTTTATACCTCTTGCTGCTGAGCGGGGAACTATCTACAGCGAAGACGGGCAGATGCTGAGCACTTCTATTCCCATCTTTGATATTTACATTGACTTCAATGCGGATGGCCTGAGGGAAAAGAAAGGAAAACGTTTTCATGAAAATGTGGACTCCTTTGCCATTTCGTTGGCCAATTATTTTGGCGACAAGACTTCAGCCCAATATAAAAAGGAATTACAACTCGCTTACAAGAACGGCAACCGGTATTATTCCCTGAAGAAAAAATTAGGCTTTGAAGATTATAAAGCGTTCAGAAACTTTCCCCTGGTAAGATTAGGAAAAAATAAAAGCGGAATTATCGTTGACATTAATACAAAACGGCTCACTCCGTACAAATTACTTGCTAACAGGACGATCGGACTCTCCAGAGAACATGTTGCCAGTAATGGTAAAGCGAAAAAGCAAAATGTAGGACTGGAAAGAAGTTATGATACGGTATTGAACGGGCATGACGGACAGCGGTTGGTCCGCTATATTGCCGGTGGCACGGCCATCCCGGTGGAAGGTTCTGAAACAGATCCGGTAAACGGAAAAGATATTTACACCACACTGGATGTAACCATGCAGGACATCGCAGAAACTGCATTGATGAAAATGATGTTGCAGTGCGAAGGGCCCTACGGTACTGCGATTGTAATGGAAACAAGCACCGGCAAGATAAAGGCTATCGCAAATCTTGGCCGCCAGAAGGATGGCAGTTATTGGGAAGATGATAATTACGCCTTGCGTGCCACCGAACCCGGCTCTACTATAAAATTAGCTACACTATTATCTGTATTGGAAAAAGGAACCAGTTCATTGACTGATGTAGTGGAGATAGGAAGTGCGGGCAGGGCTCAGGTAGGAAATAAGATGGTAACCGATGCCGAGAGATCACCCAAACCGTTCTTAACGGTGCAGGAATGTTTTGCTCACAGTTCCAATATCGGCATGAGCAAACTGGCTTATAAAGCATTTGTGCAAAAACCGGCTGAAATGAAAGAATACCTGCATCGCTTTCAGCTTGATGTAAAATCACCGGTTGATCTGACAGATGTTCCAAAACCGATGATGGCCCCGCTTGATCAAAAAGGTAGCGCCGAAGGAAATATGCTCTGGATGAGTTTTGGGTATGGCATACAGGTAAGCCCGCTGCATACGCTTACATTATATAATGCGGTTGCCAATAATGGCAAAATGATGAAGCCTTACCTGGTAAACAGCATCCAGAGTGATGCGGTCATCACACAGCAGTTTCAGCCAGTGGTCATGACGGATAATTTCTGTAAAGCATCTGTGATTAAAGACGCACGGGCATCTATGGAAATGGTAGTGACAGAAGGTACGGCAAAAAGAGCTTTTAAGGACATGCCTTTTGCTGTGGCAGGAAAGACAGGAACGGCACATGTAGCCGATGGAAAAATAAAATACGATGATGGGGTGTACCAGGCCTCCTTTGTTGGATACTTCCCTGCTGATAAGCCGAAATATACCTGCATTGTTGTGATAAGGACAAGACCTCATGACCCCATACATTATGGTGGTTTACTGGCCGCACCGGTATTCAGGGAGATTGCCACAAAGATCTACTCCATGTATGTGGAGAAGAACCCCTCTATGTATGCAACAGCAAAAGACAGTTCAGGGTATTTCTATGCAGGATTTACCAGTGATTTAAAGAATGTGTACAGGGAAATGAATGTCAGCTATACGGATTCATCGGCAGAAAATACATGGAGCAGTGTGTATGCGAGCAATTACCGACCGGTGATGAAAGCAACAAGTGTCCGTCAACAGGTAATGCCCAATGTAAAGGGGATGGGGCTCAAGGATGCCATTTACTTATTGGAGAATATGGGTGTGAAAGTGTCGGTAAAAGGAAGGGGAAAAATCACTTCACAATCTGTAGCACCGGGAGTAACGCTGGCAAAAGGGGTTACCGTAATGCTTGAATTGAGTTAAAGCGGATGATGTGTTATTAAGCGATATACTATATAAGGTAAATATCAGGTCAGTTGCGGGAAGTACAGATGTTGAGGTAAAGGATATACAGATTGACTCAAGAAAGATAAAACCCGGTGACCTGTTTGTGGCAGTGAGAGGGGCAGTAGCGGATGGTCATCAGTTCATTGAAAAAGCAATTGAGAATGGCGCAGCAGTGATCGTGTATGAGGACTCACAATTCACAAACCACGATTCACAACTGACCTATGTGCAGGTAGAAAACAGTGCGGCTGCTGCCGCATGGATGGCCAATAATTTTTTCGGCAAGCCTTCGGAGAAATTAAGGTTAGTTGGAGTAACAGGAACGAACGGCAAGACAACCATTGCCACATTATTATACAAGCTCTTTACAAGATTGGGATATCGATGCGGATTACTGAGTACCGTGGAGAACAGGATCGGTGAAAAGATACAGGCTGCAACGCATACCACACCCGATGCTATCAGCCTGAATGCTTTGCTGAAGCAGATGGCCGATGCAGGGTGCACACATGTGTTCATGGAAACAAGTTCACATGCCATTCACCAGCACCGGGTGACGGGACTGCAGTATGCTGGAGGTATTTTCAGCAACATCACACATGACCACCTGGATTATCATCAAACATTTGATGAATACATCAGGGTGAAGAAAGCCTTTTTTGATTCATTGTCTTCATCAGCATTTGCTATCAGCAATGCAGATGACAAAAGAGGAACAGTGATGCTGCAAAACACTAATGCAAAAAAATTTTACTACAGCCTGAAAACTGTGGCAGACTTTAAAGGAAAGATCCTTGATAACAGTCTCAATGGTTTGCAGATGATGGTGAACGACGTGGAAGTGCATTTCAGGCTGATCGGTGAGTTCAATGCCTACAACCTGCTGGCAGTATATGGAGCAGCGGTTTGCATGGGCGAAGAAAAGCAGGATGTGCTGACGGCATTGAGTGAGTTGAGCGGGGCAGAAGGGAGGTTTGATTACATCGTATCGGCAAAAGAAAAAGTAATCGCCATTGTTGACTATGCACACACACCAGATGCGCTGCTGAATGTGCTGGCAACAATTAAAAAACTGAAAAAAGGATTTGAAGAGGTAATAACGGTGGTAGGCTGCGGGGGAGACAGGGACAGAACAAAACGACCGGTGATGGCAGCAGCGGCTTGTGAGCATAGCGACAAAGTGATCTTCACCAGTGACAATCCGAGAAGCGAGGAGCCGGCACAGATAATAAAAGATATGGAAGAGGGATTGCCGGTGGCTTATAAAAGAAAGTATATCTCAATCGTGGACAGAAAAGAGGCGATAAAGACAGCGATAAGCCTGGCAAAGCAGGAAGATATCATACTGATAGCCGGAAAAGGACATGAGAAATACCAGGAGATAAAAGGAGTGAGAAATCATTTTGATGATAAAGAAATAGTGAAGGAGATGTTTGAGATGTTGGACAAGTGAGAGGCCAGTAGAAAGTAGGGAGTGGCTAGTAGGGTTGCTCCGTAGGAGCAAAAGATTGGTAACCCGGGGTTTTAACCCCGGGATAAATAAACGAAGTGTTGCAGAACCCCGTAGGGGTGACATTATTGATGAGTAGCGAAGAGAACGATGAAGAGTGATTATTAATTTCTCTTCCACTGGAAGAAAAATTAATAACAATTCCACTAAGGGTGGAATGGAACTAAGATGATCAGGGAACAGGATGATGACAAACAAATAATAACAAGAAAACCGGATGTTGTATCACTTATTTCATTGGATGAATCAGGAGGAGATAAAGTTTCCCGGAAGTGGTCTTTTTGAATTCACCACGTTCCGGGTAATTATGGCGGTATTGCTTTCACTATTCATCACCACATTTTACGGAAAGAAGCTGATCAGGTTTTTGCAGAAAAGGCAAATAGGCGAGAGCATCCGTGAAGAAGGATTAGCAGGGCAGGAAAGTAAAAAAGGTACGCCAACAATGGGCGGTATTATTATCATTCTTGCAATTGTCATACCCACATTACTGCTTGCCAACCTGACAAATATATATGTGCAGGTATTATTGATCAGTACACTGTGGATGGGCATCATTGGTTTCATTGATGATTACCTGAAACTGAGAGGTAAGAAAATTGCACAGGAAAAAGGAATTGAATATAAAAAAACCGGGAAGGACGGGTTGGCGGCAAGGTTTAAAATACTTGGGCAGGTTGGCCTGGGCATTTTCGTTGGAGCAACGCTTTATTTCAACAGTGATGTGAAAATCTGGAGGGAGTATGTGGGAACCGAAGCAAGCGCCAAGGCAGATCCGGACGTATTTAAGAAAGTTGTAAATGGTGATACGATGAATTTTGTTGAATCGAAATTGCCAATAACAACGATCCCGTTTGTGAAGGGTCATGAATTTAATTATTCAAAACTGTTGCCGGCATCGTGGAGAGATTATACCTGGGTTCTTTACATATTGATCGTCATTTTTATTATCACAGCTGTATCCAATGGCTCCAATCTTACAGATGGGCTGGACGGACTGGCAACAGGAACATCGGCGATAATCGGATCATTACTCGGCATTTTCGCTTATGCAAGCGGTAGCCTGGTATTTGCTGATTACCTCAACATCATGTACATCCCGGGACTGAATGAACTGTCCATTTTCATTGCTGCCATGATAGGAGCCTGCATCGGGTTTCTTTGGTATAACTCTTATCCTGCGCAGATATTTATGGGCGACACCGGTAGTTTGACATTGGGGGGCATTATAGCTGCATTGGCCATCATCGTTCACAAGGAATTACTATTGCCGATTTTTTGCGGAGTCTTTTTTGTGGAAACATTAAGCGTAATGCTGCAGGTAGGCTATTTCAAATATACCCGGAAAAAATATGGAACCGGCAGGAGAATTTTTTTAAAAGCCCCATTGCATCATCATTACCAGGTGAAGGGATATCATGAAGTGAAAATTGTGAACAGATTTTGGATTGTTACCGTGTTGCTGGTGGTATTGAGTGTGGCTACGTTGAAGATGAGATAAAATCAGGTCTGGCAGCATTGCTGCCAGACCAGTTGAAATACTTACTGAAAGACCCATGATCCCG
>CAYHPA010000037.1:0-19991 GCA_964358155.1 uncultured Chitinophaga sp. | reverse complement strand
CTGTTTCGGCATCGTCGCCGCCAAGCACCTGTTCAAAATAATTTTCACTCATGTGGCCGTTCCTTTCCAGGTAGGATACAATGAGTTCAATCTTTTCCCTGGCAGTTGAAATCTGCTCGGGGGCGCCGCTCAGTTTCAGCTGAGTGCCGCGGGAGAGAATTTTCAACAGGGGAAATTTCTTTTTGAGGATGTCCAGCTTGCCATTGTTTACTCCGAAAAACTCAATAGGGTTTACGGTTTCGAGGTTGATGATAGTGTCTGTCAAATCTCATCGGTTTATAGTTTTACCAGACCGGTGAAGAGTAGTACCGGATTACTTCGTCTTCTGACCATTTTCAGAAGCTTATCTGCCGCTGGCAGGATTACCCTTCGTTTCCAAATATAACTTAGAAGAGTTATATCATACTAAAGTTACTTATTCACAGATGTGAATACAAATTGTTATCAATAATTTGTTGTTAATGGATTTACCATTAAAAGATGAATAGCAATAAAAGAGGTGATCAATTATTCAAGTGCTCCAGGTTCTCAAGAAGATTCTCATCTGGTTTTCCGGCAAAAGGAGGATAATCTCTGTATAACCAGGATAGATACAAATTTACCCTTGTACTCCAACGCATCGTTCCTATATTGAACCGATGCCAGTTCTCAGGATATTTTCCGGTGAACAAAACGGCAAAAAAGGCAAGGAATGATAATACAAAAGTTCCAATAGCCCTGAAATACAAAACAAAAAAATGAGGAATGATGACGTAAAAAAATCCCAGGAAAGCCCTTAGCAAAAGCTGGCCACGGCTTATTTGCCAGAATTTCAGGTCAAAAACAGTCTTGTCATCAGTGGCGTTCATTCCAAAGGCCGGGTAGCCATCACATAAATTTGATGTACGGGCACTTACCCGTAGCCCCCAGCGTTGCATTTTCACCACCCATTCATAATACCACCTGGGTGTAACACCTGTAAATAAGATGATAAAAAAAGTTGCAAAGGTCATAAACCAAAGGGCAATAGCAAGGAAAAGCAATAACAGACCATGGGGCAGGCCCATATACAACCATCCGAAAAAAGTACGCAGTAATAATTCTCCCCGTGAATATTCCTGCTGGTATTGAACTTCAAGTGTAAGCATAAGTTATAGTTTTGTTCTCCTAAATATAGTGCAATTGACTATCAAATGACGTAAATCAGTGCTGCTAATGTCAAATATCAGTATGCCATTGATTGATGAAGTTACCTTTGTTATATGGAGGAAGACATAAAACCAATCAAGCGAAGTGAACAACTGGCCCCACTGAGCCGGGAGCACCACGATGGTTTATTATTTGCCTGGAAGATCAGGCAGGGAATGGAGAACCGCACACCGCTCGAAATGATGCGGAAATATGCCATGTGGTTCTGGAAACATCATATCAAGCCACATTTTTTCCAGGAAGAAAAAATACTTATTCCCCATATGCCCGCCGGTCATCCGCTGGCAACACGGATGCTGGAGGAGCATGATCATATCCGCGAACTGATCCTCGGACTGGATGACGAAGCTGATAAAAGGACCCTCGAGATACTTTGCAATCTCCTCGACTCGCATATACGGTTTGAAGAAAGAGAATTATTTGCGTGGCTGGAAGAAAATCTTACACCGGGGCAACGGGATGCAATCTTTATACAATTAGAAAAATATCCCGTCCATTTTGAAGAGGAATGGAAGGATGAATTCTGGGTAAAAAAATGAGTAAGTTAAATACAGCTGGTAGAA
This sequence comes from uncultured Chitinophaga sp., assembly GCA_964358155.1. Lineage (GTDB taxonomy): Bacteria > Bacteroidota > Bacteroidia > Chitinophagales > Chitinophagaceae > JJ008. Next base: position 18,240 of record CAYHPA010000037.1, on the reverse strand, counting down.
TAACTAAAAAAGATCACTGTGTGTCCCAGTCCTGGTAAGGGTGATTTCAGAGTTTTTATCATCTTTAAGCCAGATCAGAAGCCAGTCGGGCAAAATATGGCATTCCCAGAATCCTTTATAATTGCCTGTGAGTTTATGTGGTTTGAAATGAACAGGTAAATGGCCTGATTTTTCAAGTTGCGATATTATATTGTGAAGCAGATCCAGTTTGTATCTTCTTTTTTTACAAAGCTTATAATCCTTTTCAAATTGACGGGTAGTACTGAGTATGTACATTAATGCTTATTTAAAAAGGCAATCAGTTCACCGGGGTTTTTATGCTTTTTTACTTTGTGCTGGCGGGCGGCTATTGTGGCTTTTTTTGTTGTAGCATTAGGCTCCTTATGAATGACGGCAAAAGGAAGCGTTTCAAGCAATTCAACAATTTTTTTTGCCTGCTTTGTTTTGGTATCTATTGAAATGTAAGTCATTTTTATTCGTTTCTGCAAAGATAGAAAAGAATACAATAAAACAGGGTCAGGAAGACAATCAGGTGAGGGAGTAAAAACTGACACTGTTTTTAAATGTGCTCCTGGCCCTCTTTCAGTACAGTTTAAGCAAAGGCTTATTTACTGGCAACTTTCCTGCACCAGTTGCCATCTGTATTACCCTGTTAAAGAATATGAAAAGAACCGGTACAGGCAGAATTACTGGCAAATAATTGCAATTTTTGCAGGATATACCGTCCTTACTGATGAAGAAACCACGATATCTCCTTTTTTTCTTTTCCCTTTTCCTTACACTGTTTTCCCATGGGCAGTTGTACAAGGTTTCCGGCTATGTACTGGATAATAAAAGGGAAAGACTGCCGCTGGCCAGTATTGAAATACCACAGTTGAGAAAGGGAACGGTGAGCAAAGACGACGGCACTTACGAATTTTATCTTGAAAGGGGAAAATATGAACTGGTGATAAGCATGATCGGTTACAAAACCAAAATCATCACTTTTTATATCAATAACAGCGATATTACAGAAAACATAGAGCTGGAAGAAGAACCTTCCGGGCTTTCCGAAGTAATCATAAAAGCTAAGACAAGGGACAGGGCCGAGGAGATAATCCGAAACACTATTCGCAATAAAGAAACGGTGCTGGATGCCATTGGTTCCTATTCCTGCAACGCTTATATCAAAGCATTTCAACTGGATTCAAATTATACAAAAAGAGAAGGTGAGGGTGACAGCGCTGCAAAAGCGGACTATTCCAAAATGGCCATGACGGAAGTGCTGCTGCATGTGGACAGGAACAGCAACGGCCAATTAAAAGAAGAAAGACAGGCTGTGAACTACCGTGGCAGCGCTGACCGTTTATTTTACCTGTCGTCGCTCGATGGCGATTTTTACATTTATGATAACCTGATAAAAGCGCCTCCTGTTTCCCGGATTCCATTTGTTTCGCCACTCAGTTACAGTGGTTTGCTTGCTTATCGTTTCAAAACATTGAAGATTGACCGTACAGTCAAACCAAAAGTATATACCATTGCCATCCGGCCGAGACAGTTAAGTAACGCAACGGTGGAAGGGGAGATCAGCATACAGGACAGTACCTGGAATGTGATAAGCGTTGAATTCCGCCTGCCGCCTGAGCACATGCCCGAGTATGATTATATGGAAGTGAAACAGGAATACAGCCCTTTGGGTGACAGTGCCCGGGTGATTGCAAAGGAAACTTTTTCTTATTACACCAAAACCAAAAAAGGAAAAATATTCGGGGAAACAACCGTATTGTTTTCCGGTTACCAGCTGAAGAAAAATTTTCCAAAAAATCATTTTGGGCTGGAGCTAAGCTCCACTTCGCAGCAGGCTTATGAAAGGGATTCTGCTTTCTGGAAATCGGTGAGGCTGGAACCACTATCCAAACAACAGGAGTTGTATGCCCGCTATCAGGACAGCATTACCCGCTACATGAAAAGCGAAGCATACCTGGACTCCATGGACCGTGTGCTGAATAAAATTACCTGGAAGAAGATGCTCATCTTCGGACAGATATTTAACGACCACCGAAAAGAAAGAATGTGGATACTGCCACCGGTTACCACATTGATAGAACCAGTCGCCTTTGGCGGCGCCCGGCTGAATTTGTCAGGCGCTTACCGGAAAACTTATCCGTCACGCAAAACATTGAACTGGGAAGCCGAAATCAGTTATGGCTTCCGTAACCAGGATGTGAACGGTACCGTTGAACTGCAACGCAAATACAATCCATTTAATAAAGGGCAGTTCAGCATCAGCGCCGGACGAAATTTTGAATACATCTATGCAGGTGATGCATGGATCAATGTGCTGAAGCGCAGCAATATTTACCTGAACAGTTCTTTGCAGGCAGGGCATGAACTGGAAATTTTCAACGGCGTTACGCTGATGAATGAATTTCAAATTGCTTTTCGCCGTTCGGTGGCAGACTATAAGGTGGGGAATAATGCCGACAGCATCTTTGGCCTGGCCAATGAACCGGCTGTGGATTTTGATCCTTACAATGCTACCTATAACCAGGTAAAATTATATATCACTCCCCGGATGCGATATATCCGTGAACCGAAAGAGAAAATTCATCTTGGTTCCAAATGGCCCACCTTTTATGTGCTTTGGAAAAAGGGAATCAAAGGTTTGTTTAAAAGTGAAATCGATTTTGACTACCTGGAGTTTGGTATGGAGCAACACATCAACCTCGGTGTGGCGGGCAATATGAATTATAATTTCAAGACAGGAGATTTTCTGAACACCAATGACCTGCGGGTGATCGATTATAGATACATGCGGCAGGGCGACCCGTTGTTTTTCAATAATCCGAAGTATGCTTTTCAATCGCTGGATTCCACTTTCCCTGTATTTGACCGTTATTACCAGGGCAACCTGGTCCATGAATTCAATGGGGCATTCATCAATAAAATTCCATTCTTTAAAAAGATAAAACTACAGGAAGTAGCCGGCGGCGGCATCCTTATTGCTCCCGAAAGGGACCTGCGCTATGCAGAATTTTTTGCAGGGATAGAAAAAGTATTCAAATGGCCGTTCAATCCACTGGCAAGAATGAAGCTGGGAGTGTATGTGATCACATCAGTTGCCAATAAATTCAATAACCCCGTAAAGTTCAAGATCGGATTGACGACATGGGATAGGTTTAGGAACAGGTGGAAATGATGGAGAGATTAAATAACATAAAGGATTTCATCTGAAGGAGCGGTGGTTTTTTTCTTCTTCAGGAGTTTGCTGGCGGGAAAAATCACATCTTCATTTTTACCCCATGAGATGCTTCCACTTTGAATGATGAATTTCTTGAAATTTGCCGGGGAAAAGTAACGCAGATTGTCACCCTTTACATACTGGTGAAAGAGGGGGAGAAAATCAATAGCTTTTGTAATTTGCTTTTTTTCTGAAGCAAAAGTCAGTGCAATCGTAAAGTCATGCAAATACTTTCCTGAAACAAGGTTTATTTCCTGTTCATCCGCTTTGCGATGACGTCGCACTTTACTTTTTTGTGATATATGAACACCATTTCCCATTTTGTTACTACTTGTTTATAATATTTTTTGAGAAAGACTGCAACTTCATTCGCCTCGGTTTCTGTAAGCGGGTTTCTTCCTCTTACCTTTTTGAACAGTAAAGTTACATTATCTTCTGAAATCCGGAATTCTACCTTCATTTCCCTTTCCTGTATCTGTACATGTACATGAATCGGCAAATGATCATTTGTGTAGAACCGGATAATAAAATTCAGGTATTGAAAAATTTTAGGCATTATAGGCTAATTTACAAATTCATCACCACCTCGCCACTATCTTAAAATTCACCAGTCTCGGTGTTAGCCGGTTCGGCAATAAATAAACCGTGTTGGAAAAATCTTTAATGAACAAAAAAGAAATAGTGTTGGCCCGGTCAATGATGTTGAACACTTCCAGGCTCGCCCAGATAGTAGAAAACTTGCGGAAAGGAGAGTGGCTGCGGCGTTTGCTCCTGTCATCATCCATCAGCAAAGCACTGAAACCAATATCGCAACGGATATAGGAAGGTATTATAGCTGCATTACGATACCGAACAGCATTGGGGATATTGTAGGGCATATTACTTCCATACAGCAGGTTCAGATAAACTTTAAAATTCTTATTGGTAGGAAGATAATCTTCGAAGAACATCCCGAATGTAATGCGCCGGTCGCTGGGGCGGCGCAACCAGCCCACATCAAAATTTACACTGTCAACCGCCACCTGGTCGGTGCTTTGAGCATTGATGAATTCGCCTGTTGCATTTTTATAGCGGTAATAGTGATCGCCGGTAATGTCTTCTGCTGTTTTCATAATGCCGAGGCTGATCCAGCTTTCTGCATCCTGCACCAGCTCACCATGCAGCCGCATTTCAATACCGGCAGCGTAGGCTTTGGCCTTGTTCTCACCAAAATAGCGGATGCGGACATTATCAATATCATAAGGCACCACATCGGTCATGCTTTTATAATAAGCTTCGGTGGTCCAGCGCATCGGCCTGCCACCAATGCCTTTGAAATTATAATCAAAGCCTGCAACGGCCTGCATACTTTTTTGTGCTTTCAAACTGGTATTCACTGTTCCGTCATATCTTCTCAGCTCCCGGTAAAAAGGCGGCTGATGATACAGGCCTGCAGCAGCACGGAAAATAATATCCCGTTTCCATTTGGGTTTCCAGCTGGCGCCGATGCGGGGAGAAATTAAAAACTCCTTATTAAGAGAATTATAATTAAACCGTACACCGGCTGTTAACGTTGCCGAATGAGTAGAATCTTTTCCTAACAGGATATTATCCTGTATGTAACCGGAGAATTTATTGATGTCAAGCGATGCGGTGGACTTGATCACTTTGTTCAACTGCAGCATATTGGGCTGGTAGGGGAGTGCATACCCGGCCGAATCCTGGAATTCCCACTCATTTAATTTGTCAGCAATACTTGATTTATCAAAACTTAGTCCCCACTGGATAGCATGCTTACCTGCATCATAATTTCCCTTGTGTGCAATGTTCCAGTTTTCAATGTCTAATTTATTTCGGGCAAAATTGTGGAAGATGCCTGCGCCAAGCGGGTTAACGATCAATCCATAGGTTGGATTTCTTTTATCAAAATCCCTTTCGCCGAAGAGGTAAGCGCCGATGATGTCAATATTCTCTGTTTCGTTATTCTCAAATCTGGATACCATCCATTTCATCTTCAATTTTTTGCTGGCCTGGTTGGTAATGGCAAAGCCGAACATGCTGGTCTGGTATTCGTCTTTTTCCCGACCTTCAAAATCAATGTCCACACCAATTGTGGCGCTGAAGAAAGGAGAGAAGATGGAAGTGGTGAGCTGACTGAACTCGGGGATAAGTGTAAATTTTGTCTGGGAGATATTTGTCAGCAACTCTGCCTGCCATTTGGAATTGAACTGGTATGCCAGCAATGCTTGGAAATCGGCGGAAGACGGAACATAATTCCCTTTAGTATCCTGTCGGCTCAGTAAGTTCCTGTTGCTTCGATTGCGTACACCTAACAGGTAAGTGAATTTCCCATTCTTACTTGCATTTTCCACTTCCAGCCCCTGTTCCAATATGCTGACATATGCCGAACCAGCAAATTTTTTGGGCCTCTTGTATTGAATATCCAGCACACTGCTCATCTTATCGCCATACTTCGCCTGGAAGCCCCCGTTGTAAAAATTGATGCTGCGGACCATTTCCGGATTAATGAAGCTTAATCCTTCCTGCTGGCCGCTTCTTACGAGGTAAGGACGGAAAATTTCAAAATCGTTTACATAAATAAGGTTCTCATCATAGCTGCCGCCCCGAACGGAGTATTGCGAAGTGAGTTCATTGTTGGAGCCAACAAATATTTTGATCAGGCTTTCTACACCGGTTACCGCAGAAGGAAGATTGAGAATGGTTTTAGGATTGGGTCGTATCAATCCGGCTTCCCTCCGCTCCCGCTGGTCGGTAATAATCACCTCCTGCAATGTCTTTTCTCCTTTTTCCAGCCGGATGACGATGGTCTCTTCTTCATTTTCACTCAGCAGAAAATTTTTCTGTTCGGTATTTCTGCCTGCGTAGCTGAATACAATGGCGAAAGCTTTGTCGGCCTCCACTTTTATCCGGAAATAACCAGAGTCGTTGGTTACAATTCCTTTTGACTGACCGAGAATAACAATGGAAACGTTGGGCAGCGGGTTTTCATTTTCATCTACTACTTTGCCGGAGACATAAGCGTATTTCTTTTGGGCAAAAAGAAATACGGGGAAAAGAATGAGCAATAAAAACAGTTTCAACTGGCGGTTCATTCGTAGCAGCGGATTTGTTAACAATATTACTCAATAAAACTCGCATTGCCACACCCTATTTGACCACTCTGCCAAGTTTTAGGTAAACGGGAAAAACAACATTCTTCATTTCATTTTCCGGCCAAAGATTTTTTGTTTTTTCATCAATAAAAGGTATCGGCGAATGCCCGTTGATCTTACTGTATTTCTGTACAGCGCTCCAGGTAGAGATATAGCCAAGCCAGTCCTGCCTGTTCCAATGCAAAGCGATCCTGAATTCTTTTGTGGGCAACAACTCATAATCAAAATCGGCAGTTACATAATTATCATCCACATATTTTCTTTCAGATTCCCAGTAAGGACTGGTTATGTTTTCATAGAAGTCACGACGGATCTCATTTATTTTTTCATCATCGGTACGGTGGCCGCCATACATCCAAACTGCGATGACAGCTCCCGGTTTGCCAACTCTTGTCACTTCTTTTTTGAATGCATCCCATTTGAGCCAGTGATAGGCTTGTGCAACTGTAACGAGGTCAAAACTATTATTAGCAAAGGGTGTTGATTCAGCAGGACAAACAAGATATTCTACATTATCCTTGTGGACTGCTTTGTCAATTTGTGCAGCACTGATATCTGTCGCCATCACTTTTTTGAAATGATCTGCCAACACAACAGCGGCCTGTCCATTGCCGGTAGCACAATCCCATGCTGTATGTTTTTCTTTTACATACGAGAAGATGTGGTCGTAAAGTTCTTTGGGATAAGCAGGGCGGTATTTGGCATAGAGATCAGATTGGGTGCTGAAAAGATCCTTCGCCATCTTTTATAAACGCTTTAGTTGTGCAATGGTTGCTTTCGGATCAGTCGACTTAAACACCGTATTGCCAGCTACCAGCACATCAGCACCTGCCGCAATGATGGATGGGGCATTCTCTAACGTAACGCCTCCATCAATCTCAATTTGCACTTTCAGCCCTCTGTCGTCAATCATTTTTCGTAGCTGTTTTATTTTGTCAATTGTGTGAGGAATGAATTTTTGCCCGCCAAAACCTGGATTCACACTCATCATACACACCAGGTCAATATCCGCAAGTACGTCACCCAATTCAGATACGGAAGTGTGGGGATTGATGGCCACACCGGCTTTCATGCCCAATGATTTTATTTGCTGAATATTTCTGTGCAGGCGCGGGCATGCTTCAATATGAACAGAAAGGATATCGGCCCCTGCATTTTTAAATTGCTCTGCAAATTTTCCGGGCTCTTCAATCATCAGGTGTACATCACAAACCTTGGTAGTGGCTTTTCTGAAAAACTCCACCAGCATCGGACCGAAACTGATATTGGGAACAAAGCGGCCATCCATCACATCCAGGTGATACCAGTCAGCTTCGCTTTCATTCAGCATATTGCAGTCGGCCTGCAGGTTCAGGAAATTGGCAGAAAGGAGTGAAGGGGCGATGATGGGCATGGGAGTAAGTTATTGATATAAAAATTAATTTTCAAGTTCTTTAAATACTTCCCTGATAAATATGCGGGCATTTGTCAGTAATTCTGTTACCAGTTCTTTTTCAGGGGTAATAAGGTCACGATAATCATTATCCTGGCGGTAATCAAACAGGTCACTGTAGAACTTGCCATGTTCTTTTGCAATTTTTCCGGTTACTATGAAATACTGTCCAAACATTTGCCGCACACCTGCATGTGATTTTACCTGTATGTCATTTTTGATCAGCAAGGCGGTAACGGCATAATAACAGGCGTAGTAAAGACGGTTTGTTGTTGCAAAGAGGAACTGGTTACTGAATAAATTATCTGATTCCCGCAGCGATTCATTGGCCCTTTCTATCCGGTATTTTATAACCTCATCTTTGCCTGTTTCTTTCATAATACGATGCCGTCTTGTTTTATGTTGGCATATAAAGGGGTGTTCAGGTATTTATATTTCCATTCTTTTTTGCTGATAACAACCGGAGAAATTACCTGGCTTGTTTCCAGCTCAATATCATACAAGGGGTGTCTAATTCTTCTTGTTGCTTTCCAGTCGGTTTTTTCGCTGTCAACCAGGATGAGTATATCTAAATCTGAGTCAGGACGGTTTTCTCCCCGGGCAAAAGAGCCATAGAGAATGATGGTTGCCCCGGGCTCTGTTTTGTGAACCGTTTTTTTAATTTTTGATAATATGGATTTCCGGGAAATCATTGCTCAAAATTACATTTATTTCAGGTTATCTGCAGCTTCTTTTGCTTCAGTAAAACCCTGATCCAGTCCATAAGCTTTCAGATAATTCAGCTTTGCTTCATCTTTTTGTCCCATGGCTTCCTGGCTCTTGCCCATCCAGTACCATGCATCAGGGAATTTGGGGGAAATAGTATTGGCAAGTGTAAACGCCTTTAGTGCAGCTGCAAATTTTTTCTGCTCATACAGCACCCTGCCTTTTTCTATATGGGCATTCAGGTATTGATAATTTCGCTGGATGGCCTGCTCAAACATGAGCAGCGCTTTGTCGTTAGTATTGATATTGGAATAAAAAAGGCCTTTATAATAATGGGGTTCGGCATAGTGATTCAGGGTGTCAATGCGGATAAGTGAATCGCAGAGAGAAAGAATTTTTGCATTTTTGGCTTCTGCATACCGGTATGCCAGCGAATAATTGAGGTCAATATCATAAGGTGCAAACTGGTAAGCCTTTTCTAATATTTGGATGGTGCTGTCTGTGTTACCTGTTTTGTCAAGCAGGCCTGCCTGCATTTTCAAAACATCAACCTGGTCGGGGTGTTCATCTAAAATATTGTCGCATGCAAGTAAGGCTGCATCAGTTTCGCCTTTTGCATCATAGGCACGGGCAAGGTTTATTTTCAGCAGAAGACTATTGGGCAGTTCCTTTAATGCCTTGTTTAAAAAAACAAGCGCTGAATCGGGATTTTTCTCCAGCAATAAACTGCCAACTCCCAGTGCATATTTTTCCTCTCTTTTTAGCGACCAGGCTTTTTGGAAGTCGGCTAATGCCGGTTCAGGAAAATTATTTTTATTCAGCAGTACCGCCCTTCTGAACCGGAGCACATCATTCGCCGGTTCTTTACGGATACTGTCTGTTAAGGAAGCAAACACCGGCTGCTTCAGAATGTCGTCGTAGGGAGAAGTATTATTTTTATCAGTGCAGCTAATGATCAGGATCATACCCGAACAGATGAGAGCAATTATTTTTGCGGGCTTGTTCATTATTCTCCGTGGGAGTCCTTTGGACAAAACTAAATGATTTTGTAAACGGAGAGATGACAATAGCCTGACAAAGCTGATTTTTAACGAAAATATCTTTGCGTCGCTTAATAAATGATTAAATATGAGAAGACTTATTTTGGTTTTTGGGATAGTATTTGGAGTAATAACACTTCAATCTTTCCGCTCCCATTCACCATTCACCATTCACCATTCACCCGCTACCAGCGACAGCATTCACTACCCCGAAGAAACTCATTTAAAAAACATTCAGCAACTCACTTTTGGTGGTGATAACGCAGAAGCTTATTTCAGTTTTGATGGTAAATGGATCATCTTTCAGCGTACTTATGCTAAGGAAGGAATAACCTGCGACCAGATGTTTATCGGCAAAGTGCCCAAACCTGGCAAACCATTTACTTATAAAATGGTGAGCACCGGCAAAGGCAGGACGACCTGCGGCGCCTTCACCAAAAATGGCAAACATGTCATTTATGCCTCCACTCATCTTGGGGCAGACAGCTGCCCGCCAACACCGGACCGGAAAAAATATGGCAATAAATATATCTGGCCCTTGTACGACAGCTACGACATCTTTATGGCCGATCTGAATGGTAAGATTGTTAAGCAGCTTACTCATTCAAAGGGATATGATGCGGAAGCAACACTAAGCCCGGATGGTAAAAAAATGCTCTACACAAGCGATAAGGATGGCGACATTGATCTTTATGTCATGGACCTGAAGACAGGCTCTGAAAAAAGAATGACCAACACTTTGGGCTACGATGGCGGCGCTTGGTTCAGCCCCGATGGAAAAAAGATTATCTGGCGGGCATCAAGACCAAAAACAGAGGCGGAGATAAAAGAGTACAAAGACCTGCTGTCTGAAAACCTGGTGGCCCCTACCAATATGGAAGTATTTATTGCGGATGCTGATGGGGGAAATGTAAAACAGGTAACTCAGTTTGGCCAGGCCAACTGGGCGCCTGCATATTTTCCCGACAGCAAACGCATCATCTTTGCCAGCAATCATGCCAGTAAGAGGGGCTTTCCGTTCAATCTTTATTCTATTAATGAAGATGGCAGCAACCTTCAAAAACTGACGAACGAAAAAATATTTGATGCCTTTCCCATGTTTTCTCCCAATGGCAAAAAAATCATTTTCTGCAGCAATCGCAATAACGGCGGAACAAGGGATACGAATATTTTTATTGCAGACTGGGAGGAGTAGTTGGTTTAACTGGTTAATTAGTTAATTGGGTATTAGGCTTTACTGTACAATATCTTCTAGTGCATTCAGATTTTAAAAGATGAGTTAGAAACTACGAACTGACGGCCTGATTAACCAGTTAACCAATCCCCACTTAACCAAAATGGAACGGTATTTGGTTACATCCTGAATAGTGAACCAAACGTATTTTGGATATGAAAGCCTTTCTGCCAATTTTTCTTATTGCCATCTTATTTTCCGCATGTTCTAAAACAGAGACTTATGTCAATAATCCCAACGTTCCGGATTATCTGCATAACCGGCCCGTGGGGGCATCGGCCAACGAATTACTTGCTTCCACAAAATACACTTCATTAAAAATAGAAATACAGTATATGACCGGCTTTCAACCGGATGCGGCAGCGCTGAACCATCTTCAGGCTACCTTGCAGGGTTTGCTGAATAAACCTTCGGGCATAACCATCATTACAAAGGAAATCCCCGCCTCTGCTAACCTGTCGCTTTCGGTTAACGATGTTATCAGCATTGAAAAAAATAACAGAACTGCTTTTACCAATGGCAGTGAACTGGCCGTTTATATTTTATATACCAACGGGAATTATACGGACAATAACGTGCTGGGTATTGCATATAAAAACACTTCAGCGGTCTTATTCGGAAAAAAGATAAATGATAATTCCGGTGGCTTTGGACAGGCTAACCGTACCAAACTGGTGGCCACCGTCGCCGAACATGAGTTGGGCCATTTGCTTGGTTTGGTTGATCTGGGTTCGCCAATGCAGACTGCACATAATGATGCGGCACATGGCAGTCATTGCAGCAATAGCAGCTGCCTGATGTACTACGCCTCTGAAACAAGTGATATTTTCGGGTTCCTCATCACAGGCAATGTACCTTCTTTCGATGCCAATTGCAGGGCAGACCTGCAGGCCAATGGCGGCAAGTAAGAAAGTTTGAAGTTGCGGCAAGGCTGTTGTAGTTTTGGCTTTCAAACTTACTGCTATGTACAATGGCCTCCTGCATCTGCACAGCGTTCTTCGCTGGCTCATCCTTATCCTTCTTCTTGTAGCCTTATACAAAAGCTTTGTGGACAGGGCTAAACCATTTGCAGCATCTCACCGGAAGACAGGAATGGTGCTGATGATTTGTGCCGATATCATGTTATTGCTCGGGCTTTACCAGTGGTTCACCGGAGATTGGGGATTAAAAAGTATTCAGAATAATGGCATGGGCACAGTAATGAAAAATGCTTCGCTCAGGTTTTACGCCATAGAGCATCTTACCGGAATGCTGATTGCCATAATCCTGATTCATGTCGGTTATTCGTATGCAAAAAAAGATGTGGCTGATGCAATGAAGCACAAAAGAACATTGCTTTTTTACGGGCTGGCTTTGCTAATCATTCTTATTGTTATTCCGTGGCCGTTCAGGGCAGTAGGCTCAGGCAGGGCCTGGTTTCCAGGGTTGTAATGTCTGACGCCTATAAGGTGTCTGACACATAAACCGACCGTGGGATCATTTCTTCATCTCCCTATAGAATATCTTACTGACAATTTCCCATCCCTCTTTTGTTTTGAGCAGGCTCATCATGTCGTGGAAATAAAAAGTTGGATACTCAATAGTAAGTTTGGCCATAGCTGCATTGCCATATACTTCCACGCTTTCAATTGTTGATTTCCGGTCAACTTTTTTTCCGCTGTTGGGCATCCGGGCCATAAAGTCTTTAAGTGATACTACCACTAACGTATCATTTCTCATGTACTGCATTTGCCCTCCGGGGCTGAACGCTTTTGAGAACATAACGCTATCGCCATTGGTGCCGCCATCCAGGTAATAATTGCAAACGGTTTTGATGGCTTCGATTTCCTGTTCCTTGTTTTGCGACTTTGCCGCAACTGAAAAAACAACAAGTGAAACGATCAGATATATTTTTTTCATATTCAGTGATTTTAAGCTAAGCTAAAAACTACCTGACAATGTTTACCTGAATTTGGATGAGTGGCGTTAACGTTTTCCCAACTCAATCACTTCGCATTTCTTCATCTCTTTGCCATCAATTACAAACCTTATGATGGTTCTCATTTTATGCCAGCCATGCCGGCCTGCTGCTCCGGGGTTCATATGCAGGCAATTGATCTTGTCATCATACATCACTTTCAGGATATGCGAATGACCGCTGATGAATAGCTGCGGCTGATGAAGGGCTAACTCCTTTCTTGTTGCCGGATTGTATTTGGGAGAGGAGCCACCAATATGCCGGATCATCACTTTTATATCTTCACACATAAAAACAAGTTGTTCAGGAAATTCGCTTTTTATTTCCTGACCATCTATATTTCCAAAGACTCCTCTTATAACCTTCCGGCCGCTTTCAGCGTTCAGACGGTTAGCGACACCATCCCCAAAATCCCCCGCATGCCATATCTCATCACAAGTTTTAAAATGCTCAAATACATTTTCATCCAGAAAGCCGTGGGTGTCTGATAGTAAACCGATTCTTGTCAAAAAAAATGCTTTACATTTGAGAAAGCAAATTACGTTAAATGCCCTTCCACAGAAACTTCACTTATTATATTGACAAGCGGAAATGGAAATACTATTTCCTGATGGTCTCCCTTGAACTGGATAAGTAAAAATTAAAATGACTCCACGCCATTATTAATTCTTAATTATTTACTCTTAATTATCAAATATGCCTCATTATTATAAACTCGGAAACATTCCGCACAAGCGCCATACACAATTCCGCAAACCTGATGGGACATTGTATAGCGAGCAATTATTCTCCACCGAAGGGTTCAGTGATGATTATTCGCTTCTTTATCATTGCCATCCCCCCACACAGATAATTAAAACAGAGCCGCAGGTGGATGTAAGCCCGCAAATAGCAGAAGAAAAAATGCTGAAGCACCGCAGTTTTGAAGGTTTCAAAGTACCGCCGGTAAAAGACTTTCTGCAGAGCCGAGTTCCTGTATTGGTCAATAATGATTGTCATATTGTGCTGGCATCACCGCAGCAAAGTATGAAGGACTACTATTACAAGAACACTGATGCCGATGAAATGATCTTTGTGCATGAAGGAAGCGGCACGGTGCACACACAGTATGGGCAACTGCCTTTCGGATATGGGGACTACATCGTGTTGCCAAGAGGAACGATATACCAGATTGAATTCAACGATGAAAACAACAGGCTGTTCATCGTAGAGTCATTCACACCGCTTCGTTTTCCCAAGCGCTATATGAGCCGCTTTGGGCAACTGATGGAACATTCGCCATATTGCGAAAGAGATATCCGCCCGCCGCAGGATTTACAAACCTTTGATGAAAAAGGCGACTACCTTATCAAAGCCAAAAAGAAAGGCATGCTCTACGGTCTTCACTACGGTACCCATCCTTTTGATGTGATAGGTTGGGACGGCTGCTGTTATCCTTATATTTTTTCTATACATGATTTTGAACCCATCACCGGCCGGGTGCATATGCCGCCGCCCATTCACCAGACTTTTGAAACAAGTACGTTTGTTGTTTGCTCATTTGTGCCGAGATTATATGATTATCATCCGAACGCTATTCCGGCTCCTTACAACCACAGTAATATTGACAGCGATGAGGTGTTATACTATGTAGCAGGAGAATTTATGAGCCGCAAACATGTCACCAAAGGAATGATAACACTGCATCCCGCGGGCATACCGCATGGACCGCACCCGGGGGCTGTAGAAAAAAGTATTGGTGCTAAGGAAACCAAAGAACTGGCGGTGATGGTGGATACTTTCCGGCCATTGATGCTTACTAAACAGGCCCTTGATATAGAAAACCAGGATTATGTGATGAGCTGGGCAGAATAAAAATTTATCTTGTTTGAAAGTCTGGTATTTTTTATCAGACTTTTTTTATATTCGGCTAACCAAAAACGATCGCTATGCTAAAAATCGGAAACCTGAAAGCAGGAGATATTATTTCAGTGAATGATGAGGGGATAATAAGAGAAGGCACTGTGGTAAGTATCAGCCACGAAGAAAACCAGGCCCTGGTGGATAACGGAGTGCAGGAATTCTGGTATAGTCCGGAAGAGATGACGTCCCTGCCGCTGGACGAAAGCCAGTTAATGGGGCTCGGGTTCACCAAAGAAGAAATGGATGGAGCCATGAAGTATAAAAAAGACTCCTTCCGGCTGGTGACCCCCAAAAAAGGCGATTTTTCCAATGTTGAAATGTGGTGGAGGGAAGACCGCCGCCATTTCAGCTTTCCGCTGGGGGTGCACGAGCTCCAGAACTTGCATATGGACATGACCAAAATACCCCTGCACAAGCACTGAGAAGCATTGATTTAGCCGGGTTATTGAGAACCGGAAGGCTTTTTCCACATAAACCCCAAAAAGACAAGGGGTTTTTTCTTTTTTCAGCCTGATACTCCTACCTTTGCGTTCCCAAAAAAATATGTCGAAACAACCCCTTATTAAGCAAGATGGAACGATCATAGAAGCTCTGTCAAATGCTATGTTCAGGGTGAAGCTGGAAAATGGGCACGAGATACTGGCAACTATTTCAGGGAAGATGAGGATGAACTATATACGTATCCTTCCGGGAGATAAAGTAGGGGTTGAATTGTCGCCATATGATTTAACAAGGGGAAGAATTAATTTTAGGTACAAGTAATTTGATCGTTATGAAAGTAAGAGCATCCATTAAGAAAAGAAGTGCTGATTGTAAGATCGTTCGCCGCAAGGGCAAACTGTATATCATTAACAAAAAGAATCCCCGCTTCAAGCAGCGCCAGGGATAATTGAAAAGCAGTAAGTAATAAATAAACTGAAATAATAAAAAATTATGGCTCGTATTGCCGGTGTTGACTTACCAAAAAACAAAAGAGGAGAAATAGGCCTTACCTATATATATGGTATTGGCCCCTCTACTGCCAAGTACATTCTTGACAAGAATAGTATTGACCGCAACAAGAAAGTGCATGAGTGGAATGATGATGAGCTGAATGCTATCCGGAATGTCATCACCGAAGAGCTGAAGGTGGAAGGCCAGTTGCGTTCAGAAGTGCAGATGAGCATCAAAAGGCTTTTGGATATCGCCTGCTACCGCGGCCTCCGTCACAGGAAAGGACTACCGGTTCGTGGCCAGCGTACAAGAACCAACAGCCGAACCAGGAAAGGAAAGAGAAAAACAGTTGCCGGTAAAAAGAAAGCAGCTAAAAAATAGTTAGGAGTCGGGAGACTGGAGCCCAGCATCCCGAATTCTACGACTTACAAAAACTTGAATCAATTTCGGATCGCTTCGTAAGTCAGCAGGAGGATTGATTCAGACTGGCAGAAATGCCGGGTATTTATTAAAAACGAAAAAGACTACCTCCAAAAAACGATTATGGCAAAAGCACAAGCACAACAGCCGGTAAGCGCCAAAGCAGCCGCTAAGAAAAGAGTAGTGAAAGTGGATGCATACGGCGATGCTCACATTTCAGCTACATTCAACAACATTATTATCAGCCTTACCAACAAGAATGGCCAGCTTATTGCCTGGAGCAGTGCAGGTAAGATGGGTTTTAAGGGTTCTAAAAAGAACACACCTTATGCAGCCCAGCTTGCTGCAGGAGATGCTGCTAAAACAGCATTTGACGCAGGTCTGAAGAGAGTGGATGTTTTTGTAAAAGGTCCCGGATCGGGCCGTGAAAGTGCTATCAGCTCCCTCTCACAGTCAGGTATTGAAGTTGTTCAGATCAAGGATGTGACACCGTTGCCACACAATGGTTGCCGTCCGCCCAAGAAAAGAAGAGTTTAACCCCCATCCCCTAAAGGGGAGTAAGGAAAGTTATATAGTTATAATTGCTTTGAAAGGATCAAAGCAGTTCATTTAAATAAAAGGGTGCCTGATTGATTTTTAACGCTTTTACTGATCAAAGCACCGTTACAAAAAAGCGTAAATGAATAAAAACTATGGCAAGGTACACTGGTCCAAAGACCAAGATTTCCCGTCGTTTCGGTGAACCAATTTTGGGTAACGGTAAATGGCTGGACAAAAACAGCAATCCTCCCGGGATGCATGGCGAAAAGAAAAAGCGTAAGACTTTAGGTGAATACGCTTTGCAGCTTCGTGAAAAACAAAAAGCGAAGTACACTTATGGCATCCTGGAAAAACAATTCCGCAAAACATTTGAAGAAGCAGCCCGTCGCAGGGGTGTAACGGGTGAGAACCTGATCAAACTCTGTGAAGCCCGCCTGGATAATACTGTATTCCGTATGGGTATTGCCCCAAGCCGCCCCGCTGCCCGTCAGTTAGTAAGTCACAAACACATTGAAGTAAATGGTGAAGTACTGAACGTACCTTCTTATCAATTGAAACCGGGTGATGTTATCACGATTAAAGAAGGCAGCAAAGGAAGAACATCCATTACCAGTGTAGTTCGTGGTAAGAACCCGAAATTCAACTGGCTGGACTGGAGCGAAACAGAGATGAAAGGAACATTCATCACTTATCCTGAAAGGGAAAGTGTTCCGGAAAATATCAAGGAACAACTGATCGTGGAATTGTATTCTAAGTAATAATTAAAAAACATAAACATTCAATATGGCCATTTTAAATTTCCAAAAGCCTGATAAAATCATTCTGCAGAAAGCAACTGATTTTGAAGCTCAGTTTGAGTTTCGTCCGTTGGAACCCGGTTATGGTGTAACCATTGGCAATGCACTTCGCCGTGTGTTGCTGAATTCGCTGGAAGGTTATGCTATAGCAGGTGTAAAGATTGAAGGAGTGGAGCATGAATTTGCTACCATGAAGGGTATCAGCGAAGATGTGGTGGAAATATTGCTGAACCTGAAACAGGTTCGGTTCAAAAAAGTTGTTGACCATGAAGTGGCCAATGAAAAGATCATTTTGTCTATCAAGAACAGGACTGAATTCACTGCCGGTATGATTGGTGAAGGAACCCATTCCTTCCAGATCATGAACCCCGACCTGATGATCTGCACACTGGATTCTTCTGCCCGCATGGATATTGAACTCACTATCGGCAAAGGCCGTGGATATGTACCTGCTGAAGACAACAAACCAAAAGATGCACCACTGGGTTATATCCCCATTGATGCTATCTACACACCAATCAAAAATGTTCGCTACACGATTGAGAATACCCGTGTGGAGCAAAGAACAGACTTTGAAAAACTGATCATGGAAGTTTCTACTGATGGCACCATCCATCCGGAAGAAGCGGTAAAACAGGCTTCAAGGATCCTTATTCAGCACCTGATGATTATTACCGACGAGAACATCACTTTTGATAATAAAGAAGAAAAGAAAGAAGACCTGGTGGACGAACAAACTTTACAATTGCGTAAAGTGCTGAAGACACCACTGGAAGACCTGGATCTTTCTGTAAGGGCCTTCAACTGCCTGAAAGCTGCCAAGATCAACTCGCTGAGTGAACTGGTGCAGTACGAGCAGGAAGACCTGATGAAGTTCCGCAACTTCGGTCAGAAATCACTGGCAGAGA
>CAYHPA010000036.1:0-20304 GCA_964358155.1 uncultured Chitinophaga sp. | reverse complement strand
ATAACAGCAATTATACTCCGCAGCTGAATGGTGGTAAATAACATCCGGCTTTATTAAAAAAATTTTTATAACAGGGTCTCCGAAAGCCCTCTCCAACGGAGGGGCCCGGGTGAGGTCAAAAAACAAATAAAATGAAAAAAGTAAAAGTAAACACATGGCAGGCCGGCCTGGCGTTCAAAGACGGCGGATACAAACGCCTGCTGCTCGCCGGTACTTACTGGTTCTGGAAAAATGAACAGGTATATATCTATGATATTACCAAACAGTTTGTGCCGCCGGTGGAACTGAACATCCTGCTGCAGGACGAACGCCTTGCAGATATTCTGCAGGTGGTGGAAGTAAAGGACAATGAAATTGTACTGCAGTATGAAAACGGTTTGCTAAAAGCAGTGCTGGCTGCGGGCCGTTATGCATTCTGGAAATCTGTAGTGAAGTATGATTTCATCCGTGCTGATATCAGCCAGGTGGATATTGCGAACGATATTGACCGTGCCGCAATGGCCAAAGCCCCGGTTAGCAACTGGGTGCGCAGCGCTGAAGTGCAGAGCTATGAAAAAGCCGTGCTGTTCATTGACGGTAAGTTTGTGAAAGTGCTGCAGCCGGGTATGTACTACTGGTGGAAGAACAGCATTCCTGTGTATGTTGGCAAAGCAGATATGCGTCAGCAGCAATTAGAAGTAAACGGCCAGGAAATCCTGACTAAGGACAAAGCCGCATTGCGTATCAACGCCTGGGCGCAGTACAAACTGGCGGATATTGAAAAGGCGCTGGTGCTGAACAAAGACTACGACAAGCAATTGTATGTGGCTATGCAGCTGGCGCTGCGGGAGTATATTGCCGGTTACACCTTTGATGAACTGCTGGAAAAGAAAGAAAGCATCGCTCCGTTCATTCTGCAGAGTGTGAAAGAAAAAGCGGATGCGCTGGGTGTGGAGGTAAGCGGCTTTGGTATTCGCGACATCATTCTGCCGGGTGATGTAAAGGAGATTATGAACCAGGTACTGATTGCGGAAAAGAAAGCGCAGGCCAACACCATTATGCGCCGTGAAGAAACTGCCAGCACCCGCAGCCTGCTGAACACTGCCAAACTGATGGAAGAAAATGCAATGCTGTGGAAACTGAAGGAAATGGAATATGTAGAAAAGATTGCAGACAAAATCAGCAACATTAGTGTAGGCGGCAATGGGCAACTGCTGGAACAGTTGAAGCAGATCCTGGTGAGTAAGTAACATGACATCCGGTATCATTCCGGTGCCGGATGTTTTTCTTTGTTCTTGGCGGCTTTCTTGACTTCCGTAGCTTTAGCGAAGGAATGTGTAGCGAAGAAGGGTTATTTAGCCAGCTGTAGTGCTACTATAAAGCTGACATTGCGACGCTCCGTTCGGGGTTCTGTAATTCTATTCAGCTATTAAAGAAAAACTTGTGTAATTTTTAACTATGATTCATCGTTGAAGAGAATTAATGGTGTTTAATTTTTTGAACCAATTTTGACTTATGAAAAAAGCTATCATATTTATAGTAGCTACTTTATTTTATTCATGTGCTTACACACAGAAGCAGGATTTGAAGACTAAGTTATACAAGTTAGAAGACAAAATTATTGCCGGAGATATGGAGGCTTTAAGGGAAATCGCAAAATATCTTGATGACAAAATTTTCGTTCAGGAATTTCTCGGCTATCATAACTACCCTAATACAGCAAGGGGTGTGGCAATGAGAGTAATTGAAGAAAATTGCTTATTCACAGATGATGAATTCAAAATTGATTCTGCAATTACATCGGCAAAGTTTTCCAGTCTGCTAAATAGCGGCAAATTGAAATTTGATGAAATAACAGGAATGTTTCTCATTACTGAACTGAAAGACAGGAAAACAGAGTATGTGCTGAAAGAGTTATCAAAGACAGATATAGACAGAATTGGTATCAGTCTGATAAAACCACGATATCCTGATTGGTATTACGAGAACCAGGTAGATGCTTTCCTGCTTTCCAAGAACCCGGAGGTATTGAAGTGGATAGCGTCAGCATGGTTCCAAAAAAGATCAAGATTTAACAGATATTATTTTAATGACGAAGAGTTCATTGATCTTATGAAAAAGCTGACAAATGTCGACTTGGGAGGGCCCGATGAAAAAGGAAAGATCACTTTTTTATATAAAGACGATTACTATGCAAAGGCACGACTTAATTATCTTATTTATTGGACAAATCATTGCGCTGACTACAAATGGAATTCTCAAAAAGGATATTATGAAAACATCAAGGAGAGTTCAGCAAAAAAAGGCAGAGAAGAAATTCTATTCCCTTTTCTGAAGGCAGATAATGATTCTGTTGCTATAAAGGCTTTCCTTGAGTTGGCAGAATCGGATACAGGCCTCGTAAGAAAGATTGCTGACGATTATGAAAAAGGAGGAAGGTATGACCGTAATTCAAGTTTGCCTTTTTATGCATATAGTTTTTTGAGGCAAATGACACACTTGACTCTTTATTGCAGAAATAATGAGATACTCTATAAGGCAAACGGATGGCTTAAAGATTCATTAGAGAAATTAAAAAAATGGGAGTTAAGCTTCCCCGAACGTTACTCTCTGGAAAATTATATAATTAAAAACATATCCCCGGCCACAATTACAATGGTGGAATATTTTGGACTTGTAAACGAAGCTAATTGGTCTTCCACCTATTCAACAGGAAGGATTGTTGACAAGTATTATTCAAAACGATGGGAAGAAATTATAGCTGATGAGAAGAATATACTGTTGTTTTTAAAGAAAGCTGAGTTGTTTAGTAAGATCAGTATTGGGGGAAATAACAGGAAGTATAGACGAAAGTTTGAAAATTGTTCACAGGATATTTATGACAATATCAATGTTATTTTCAAATCAACAACAGATCCTAACATTCGGAACTCTGCTAAGGAGGTGCTGGATAGGTATTTACCATCAGCAAAAAGGCAAGATGAGGTTTTGGCGGCTTATGCAAGCAAGACAAAATTTGGAGCCCCTAATTTACAACAAGCCTATAAGGATATTCTTAAAAAGTATACTAAAAAGGAGGATCGGACTTGGCCCATCAAACAATTATTTGCTCAAATAAATTATAGTCAGTTGGGGGAGGCTGTACAAATCCTGATCGCAGATACTAATTGGGGTGAGTATGATGATCCTTTATGGGTTGTAAGAAACGATTTTGGGATAGATATAAACCCTAAATCAGATTCTTCTGTTAACAAGTTTATTGAATTGCATAAATCAAAAAGCGAGTTTGAAGTGTATTCATATTACCTCAATGAGAAAAGTTTGGACTGTTTTGACGCAAAAGGAGAGTTCATTTTTGATAAAGTCTACGATATTTTAAAATTTGACGTTGTGGATGCTTTTGTTGGCGGAGGTGGTTCCAGACGGAACGATGGCGTTTACCCATTAATAAGGCTATTGGAATTAAAATTTAATAATAGGCTCGGATTTCCTGAGAAATTATGTGATAGCAAGGGAGTGTACAGTTGCAATTGCATTGATAGATCAAGGATTTGGATGAAATATCTAGAGGAAAAAGGAATATTAAATGTGGACAAGACAGAACCTTGCTCCATTTCTTACAATGACTAAAGAGTATGAAACTAAAACTAACAGGAAAACAAATTCGAAGTATCGGATACCCGGAAGGACCGGTAGTGAGTGTGGCTATGCACACTATGCGCACCCGGTTCAAACATCATACAGAATCAGAAGCGCTGAATATTTTAAAGGAAATTCTGAATGCTCCTGAGAACTACTTGGCCGATGAAATATTGAAGCCAATTGCGGAGAAACTGATGCCTGAGCCAGAATCGGAAGGACAAAATATTTCTTTAAATCAGACAGGTATTCACTTCAACGTATTCGGTCAGGAACACATAGAAGAAGGCGCCATGCATCAGATGTACCAGGCGGCTAAACTGCCAATAAGTGTGACCGGAGCATTAATGCCCGATGCACATAGTGGCTATGGCTTGCCCATTGGTGCTGTACTGGCAACAGAAAATGCCGTGATACCGTATGGTGTAGGGGTGGATATTGGCTGCCGTATGTGCTTAAGCATTTTTGATATTAATCCTAAAGAACTGACACAAAGGGAAGCATACTTTGCAAGAGAAATAAACGAAGCGACCTTATTCGGAAGCGGTCAGCAATTTGACCATGCGAAAGATCATGAGGTGATGGAGAGTGAATTGTTTTATCAGCTGCCATTGCTGAAGAACCTGCATGGCCGGGCATGGAAACAATTGGGTTCATCGGGTTCAGGCAATCATTTTGTTGAGTTTGGCGTGGTGGAGGTTGCTGAGAAAGATGAAATACTGGGTATTGATGCAGGTCTGTATATTGGTTTGTTATCCCATTCAGGTTCCCGTGCTTTGGGTGCAAACATTGCTAATCATTACACAAAAATTGCCATCAGCAAACGTCGGTTACCCCCGGATGCAAAAAATCTTGCCTGGCTATCGCTGGATGAAGAAGCAGGTATTGAATACTGGAAAGCTATGAACCTTGCCGGTGATTATGCATCTGCCTGTCATCATGTGATACACGATAAGATTGCAAAACAGTTGGGAAGAAAGCCGCTGAAAATGGTAGAGAACCATCACAACTTTGCCTGGAAAGAAAAATGGGAAGGAAAAGAAGTAATTGTTCACCGTAAAGGAGCCACTCCTGCGGGTAAAGATGTACTAGGCATTATTCCCGGTTCTATGACAGCGGATGGGTTTATTATAAAAGGGAAAGGAGATACAGCTTCAGTAAACTCTGCCTCGCATGGTGCCGGGAGAAAGATGAGCCGGACAAGAGCTATTGCTTCAGTTACTGACAAACAGTTCAAAGACGAACTGAAAAAGTTTGGCGTTAAGCTACTCGGCGGTGGATTGGATGAATCGCCTTTTGCTTACAAAGACATCAATGTAGTGATGCAGTCGCAAAGGGCACTGATAGATGTTGTGGGTAAGTTCACTCCTAAAATTGTGAAGATGGACGGTGGAAAGCACAAAAGCTGGGGGAAGAAAAACCCGGATGAACTGACTGGAGAATAGTTTAAATAATAAACGCCGGACTAATACCGGCGTTTATCTATTCATTCTCCTTCAAACTCCAGCAACACATCCTTATCCTGATAAAGCACCAATGATTTTCCTTTTATCTCAAACCGGTTCACTTTCGCCAGCTGTTTGAAAAAAGCATCTTCAGTATGCTGCACTCCTTCGCAATACATCTTGGTGGAGAAGATATCTTTGATGCTGATGGCGCTACCGGAAACCACCGCCGTACTTCCAAAACTATTGCAACTTCCATTGCCCCCGGCGCTGTTCTTTGCCTGGTTGAATTTGATAAAGGCTTTGCTGAGGACTTCTTCTACACCTGTTTCGGTATGAATTTTCTTTAACGACCATTTTGTGTCATACAATGATTGCTGAACTACCTTTTTCTGATTGATGATGAACGCTGAAAACAGGATGAATGCGCCAGCGCTGATAAATGTAACAAGTTTCATATTGTTTGTTTTAGAACAACCATCAGATGTTATTCATAAAAAATTTGCACAGCATAAAAACTATTTATGCATTTCTTTAACAAAAAGCATCCGGTAAGCAAAACCTGGCTTATGCGAAAGTTATATCTGCTGATGTTCGGGCTTGTTGCCTGTTTGTTTGTTGCTGCACAGAATAATGGACGTCTGCTGGACTGGCCCATGAAGCTGACCAATGTTTCTATAAAAGTGAGCGCCGATGCTTTTACAGCCACTACATTTATTGAAATGGAATTTTGCAATCCCAACGACAAAGAGATAGAAGGGCTTTATCGGTTTGAGCTGGAACCCGGACAGGTTATCACCGCTTTTCAACTTGATCTTAACGGCAAATACCGTAATGGTACCATCGAAGAGAAATGGAAAGCAAGGAACGCTTACAACACTATCGTCGGTAAAAGAGTTGACCCCGCCCTGTTGCAGATGGAGTATTACAATCATTATAGTCTGAACATCTATCCGATACCTGCCAAAGGCTGCCGCAGGATCACCATGACTATTCAACAAATGCTGAAAGTTGCCAATGGGGAGCTTATTTATAAATTGCCGGTTTACTCCAGGGATACTTTAAAGCAATTGGATGTACACATTAAGTCCGGCGGCTCCGGCGCTTCACCTTCGGCAATTAAAGGATTACTTATTGATCAGTCATTCAACAATGCCGATAACATTTGGCAACTTCATTGGGCCGCCAATGATGTCCGGGTAGAAAAACCACTTTCTTTTTCCATACCCATTACATTGGAAAAGCCATCCCTATGCATTAAACAGGGAAAAGAGAAAAACTATTTTGCGATGCGGTTCATTCCCAGGGTCAGCCGTGAATACCTGTTCAGGCCGGATAAAGTGGTTGTGTTCTGGGATGTGTCCGCCAGCGGGCTGAAAAGAGACAGGGAAAAAGAAATAGAATTCTTGAAAGGATATATTTCAACATACAATATTTCGCAATTAACCATCATTACATTCAACCAGCAAGTTCAGGACACGGCCCTTTTCTTATTAAATAATAATTTCCAAAGATGGAAAGGCTACCTGCAAGCCTTGCAATACGAAGGAGCAACGCAATACGGCAATCTTGATTTTTCAAGTGTTCAATCAGATGCCATACTTCTCTTCAGCGATGGGAGAAATAGCTTTGGAAAAAATTTACCAGTGCCGGGCAAGGTGCATACCTGGTGCATCAGTTCTGCAGTTGTTGATGACAGCACTCATCTTGAAAAAATAATAGGCCTCTCCGGGGGGAAGTATGTTGACCTCCTGGTAAAAAAGACAGACGAGGCCATTGCAATGACCGGAACAACAGAAAATGTTTTATTGAAAGTGAAAGCCGGTGATACCGAAGTGGCGTTGAATGAAAAGATCAGCACTATCAAGGACGACACGCTGTTTTTATCAGGAACCATTCCTGCAGGGGTGCGATCGCTTACACTTCAATACGGGAATAATGGAAAGGCAAGAGAGGAAGAAACGCTGGAAGTATCAAACAACGGCCTTTGTGATGAATCAGCTATTGATCGTCTCGATATGCTCAACAGCTTTGATGGGTATGTGCACAATGGTTCTTACTGGTATGATATATTGAACTTTGGCAAAACAGAGAAAGTGGTCACTACCAGCACTTCTTATATCGTACTGGAGAGGATTGAGGACTATATCAAGTTCAATATTATGCCTCCGGCAGAGCTCCAGCAGGAATGTGATATGAACATTTTTGTAAAAGCAGATGAAGAACGAAGAAAACAGTTTAAGCAAATGAATGAGTTTGATGTATTAAAATCTGTTGTATCAGCTTATAACGAACGGATAGGAAAAGCCGGTAAATCCGGACAGTACATTGTATTAACGGAAAAAAGTAATGAACAGGTTGCAGTTAGTGATAAAACGATTAATCAGCCTGCAAAAACGAATACAAATCCGGGAGCGGGTGGTTTGACCGGCACGGTAGCAGGTTTGTCTGTTAGTAATGGAGAAAATGTGATTATGGGCACCGAAGTTATCGTAACGGCCCTTGGCCAGACAAGACAGGCTAAAGAATTGGGTTATTCTGTTACTAAGGTGAGGGCAGCAGAACTTACTCAGGCAAAATCAGTAAATCTTCAAAACGGACTGACAGGAAAAGTTTCCGGATTGAATGTGCAGACAGTTAATAACGGTGTGTTTGGTGATACAAGGATTACATTGAGAGGCATACGTTCACTTACAGGAAACAACCAGCCGATGCTGGTGTTAGATGGGGTGCCTATCTCCATTAGTTATTTGAACGCAATCAATCCAAATGATATACTCGATGTGACTATCCTGAAATCAGCATCCGCAACTGCTATCTATGGTCCGGATGGCGTCAACGGTGCATTACTGGTCACCACAAAGAAAGGTAGCAGGAGCAATTATGGTTACTACTGGGGCAGCTACCGGTTGAAAGACCGGCCGGATGTTGAGTATATGCAGGAGCTGAGAAGCACATCATCCAAAAACCTGCCGGTAAGGTATGATGAGCTTAGAAGAGAGTTTGGATATGAAACGGCATTCTATTTTGATGTGGCGCAGATATTTTACAGAGCAGGTATGGAAAAAGAAGCAACAGATATTCTTTTCACAGCTGCCGATATAAGCAATGGTAACAAGCAAGTGATTGAGGCGATCGCTTATATGCTGGAATCGTGGAAAAAGTTTGATGAGGCAGCCGGCGTATATACAAGTTTGCTGCAGGATAAACCCAACGAGTTAATGTATTTCAGGAACAAAGCGCTGCTGTATTATCAGAAAAAGGAGTACACCCGTGCCGTAAATATTTATTACGAAGCTATCACTTCCAACCAGGGCGAGAATGAAGCATCCTATAGAAATTACAAAGCCATGATGCTGCAGGAGATGAATGCCATCATAGCAGCACATAAGGATTCGGTGGATGTTTCAGGAATAAACAAGCAGCTCATCCGTCCGTTGCATTATGATCTGCGGGTTACATTGGATTGCAATAACAGAAGTCTTGGTGGCAATGTAACAGTGACAGAGCCGGGAGGAAAAAAATGTACTTATTATGGTGCGCAAAAAGCAGAAGGGCGGCTTTCCGGAGGATATTATTATTCTGATTATTATCACAATGGGACTGAGGAGTACCAGCTGCAGAATGCAAAAACGGGGAAGTATAAAATAAGTGTGCAGTATTATGGTTACTATAATACCACAGTGCCTTCCATTATCCGGGTTCTTACTTTCAGGAATTCTGCAAAAGGCCCGGTGCTGGAAATAGAAAACGCCATGATGGATAACCAGTACGGTGATGTGGAAATAGCGGCGGTAGAATGGTGATCAGACCTTCACATAGATCTTTTTCTTGTCCATCCACCAGCAGATGAACCACATGAAGGTGATGACGCAAAACGCATAGAGTAATGAACCTATCCTTGGGTCGCCGGGAATATGAATAAGCAGTTTTTGATAAAGCCAGTTCCATGGATTTACATAGGTCATTACGCCTTTATCATTCAGGCCATTGGGGATGCGGATAAGAGCTAATGTCCGGGGAAGAAAAGAACTAAGCGCAAAAACAAACAATGCATTTTTACCAAATACATCAAAGAATTTGCTCAGCCATCCTTTGATATTCTTCAATTCGATCAGGTAGATCATTGTAGCGATGATCAGTATAGCAAGACCGGTAGTATAGACAACATATGAACTGGTCCATATTTTTTTATTCAGCGGGAATACTTGTCCCCAGCAGAGGCCCGCAATGCTAAAAGCGATACCAGCGACAAATAACCCGCTTACCATTTCAAAGCCTTTCTCTTTTATTTCATCGATGCGGACCTTTTTCCGGATATAATCGCCGACCATGTATCCGAAGATCACCTGTACAATGGCAGGCAGGGTGCTCATCAATCCTTCGGGATCAAAAGGGAAGTTCTGGCCATTCAATTTTTCCAACTGGTAAATATGCGATAGACCGAGGACTTGCTTGTCAACATCTGTTCCAAACCATCCTGGTAAACTATAAGGATCAGCCTGATCGCCCAGCATTGCACAAAGCACCCAATAAAGCAACAGCAATACCATCCCGGCATAAATTGCTTTTCTTAGTTTGAGATAATAAATGATAATAGAAGCAAAAAAATAACAGACAGCTATTCTTGCCAGCACTCCCGGTATACGTACACCTTGCAGGTTGCCTTTATCATCGAGGTAAGCCCATGGTTTAAATACTAATTCGTCACCCTGCCATTTGATAAAAGGCCACCAGGCAAGAAAAAGTCCAATAGCAAATATCAGCAGGCTGCGTTTGATCACTTTTCTCCAGAATATGGCAGAGCCGGCAGCTTCCAGCTTAGGCATTACAAATGCCAAGGCGTTACCTACTGCAAAAAGAAAGAAGGGAAATACAAGATCGGTAGGTGTAACACCATGCCATTTTGCATGTGCAAGCGGAGGATAGATATGGCCCCAACTGCCCGGATTATTTACCAGTATCATCAGGCATACCGTAGCGCCACGAAAAACATCAAGGGAATAAAAGCGTTGGTTCACGACAGTCGTTGAGGAACTAAATGTAAGAATTTGAAATGTATTACCGTGAAAACAGGCAAAAGAAGTATTTTGCCCCAACAACAGTTTCCCGGATATGTGTGGTATTGCAGGCATCATCTCCGTCAATAAAAATGAAATAACAACGGCAAGGCTTAAAGCCATGACGGATGCTATTGCCCATCGTGGTCCTGATGGAGAAGGCCAATGGATCAGTAAAGACGAAAGAACAGGATTGGGAAACAGGCGGCTTTCCATTCTTGATTTAAGTGATGCGGGGAAACAACCGATGCATTACAGGGGCCGCTACAGCATTAGTTTCAACGGGGCGATATATAATTATGTTGAGCTCAAAGAAATGTGCATCAGTAAAGGTTATTCGTTTTCTTCCCAAACAGATACCGAAGTGCTGATGGCCATGTATGACTGGAAGAAAGAGGAATGCCTCCATTATCTCGATGGCATGTTTGCCTTTGCATTGTATGATGAACAGGAAAAGAAATTATTTATTGCAAGAGACCGGTTTGGCGAGAAGCCACTTTATTATATCAGCAAGCCCGGAGAGTTTTTTGCATTTGCCAGCGAAATGAAAGCATTATGTGCTGCAGGATTTAAGAAGGAGATCAATAAAAGAATGCTGTATAATTATATGGCATTTAATTACACACAGAATGCCGCGGACTTAAGCGAAACTTTTTTTCAGAATATCCAAAGTCTGCCACCTGCACATTGCGCTACAATTGATAGCGAAACATTGCAGTTCCGTATAGAAAAATATTGGGACATTGATTATAATAAAATTGATGCGGGAATAACTATTGAAACGGCGAAAGAGAAATTCAAAGAATTATTTTATACATCGGTCAGCCGCAGGCTTCGCAGTGATGTAAAAGTTGGCAGCAGCCTGAGCGGTGGTCTTGACAGCAGCATTGTTGTGTCGGTGATTGATGACCTGAACAATCAAAAAGCAATAAAGCAGTCCACTTTTTCAGCTGTGTTTCCCGGATTTGAAAAAGATGAAAGCCGGTATATAGATATGCTGTTGGAAAAAATGAATATTGACCCTCATTTTACCTCGCCGGATGCGGAAACAATATCGAAAGACATTGACGGGTGTTTTTATTACCAGGAAGAGCCATTTGGCTCCGCCAGCGTGCTGGCGCAATACGAAGTAATGAAACTGGCCAGGCAAAAAGGGGTGACAGTCCTGCTTGACGGGCAGGGTGCCGATGAACTGCTGGCCGGCTATCATAGTTTCTATAGTATTTTTTTTAAGGAAATAAAATCAGCCAACAGAAAACTTTACAGGAATGAAAAAGAAGCGTATCAAAAAATGTTTAAGGGCAGCGCTATCAACCCCCTGCCAGAAAAAAACATACGTTACTATGCAGGAAGACTGACCTGGCTGGAAAAAGACAGGATGAAGAAAATTTATGAGCGTTTCAACCAGATGTCAAATTCTTATTTTAATCCGGACTTTTATCAGGCATTCAGGAACGAACAATTTTCATCTCCTCCCCAAGCCCAAACATTAAATCATGCCTTGTATAACAGCCTGCGTTTTGGATTGAATGAATTTTTACGGGTGGCAGACCGGAACAGTATGGCATTTGGCCGGGAAGTAAGGCTTCCATTTCTTTATCATGAGCTGGCAGCATTCTTATTTACACTTCCTTCATCTTTCAAAATACAAAGTGGCTGGACAAAGTATATAGAGCGGATAAGTTTTGAAAACCTGTTACCCCCTTCCATTACCTGGCGCAAAGACAAAATAGGATATGAGCCACCTCAAAAACAATGGATGGAGCAAAAGCAGATCAAAGAACAGGTAATGGAGGGAAGGAGGAAACTGGTAAATGAAAAAATCCTTCACTCTAATGTGCTAAATGAACCCGTGGCGGCAGAAGCAGCAAATGCCGGAACAAAAACCAGCTGGAACCAGCTGATGGTTTCCCACCTCTTTAAGTAATAAGAAATTGAACAATTCCGCAGGGCAAATACTTATCAACTTATGGGAATAAATCCCTCAAAACCTGCACATTTTATTATCCTTCCACTCACATCTTCCCATATATTTGCAGCTATAAGCCGGGTGATTGCCAGTTAATTTCCCGGCTTTGTCCTAATTCAATGAAAACCAGTCATGTAAAACTCTTTTATGTGATTGAGATGGCGAAGCCATCCAAAAAAAAACTTATTTGAGCAGAAAATGGCTGGCCGTTTACACCCGGCCAAGATGGGAAAAAAAAGTGAACCAGCTTTTGAAAGAAAAAGGAGTGGAGAGTTATTGTCCGCTAAACAAGGTGAGAAGAAAGTGGAGTGACAGAGTAAAAATCGTAGAAGAACCACTATTTAAATCCTATGTTTTTGTGAAAGTGAATGATGAAGACAGGTCTGCTGTAAGGATGACGGCAGGCGCTATTAATTTTGTTTACTGGCAGGGAAAACCCGCAGTGATCAGAGAAAAAGAAATTGCTGCCATCAAAAAATTTCTGGATGAGTATGAAAATGTGGAAGCAAAGCCCATTGACCTGAAGCTGAGTCAAAGAGTGAGAATCACCGCGGGGACATTGATGGACCAGGAGGGAAAAGTGTTAGATATGAACCGTAAAATGGCCAAGGTGGCTATTGACAGTCTTGGGTATATCTTGGTGGCTTATATTGACAGAACTAAATTAACTTCGGCACAGTCCAGACAGGCCTGAGCTGTTTGCGGCTCTGATACAGAGCGCTATTTAAAAAAGTATCAATGAAATTTATCCGATTCCTGCTGCTTGCATTGCCATTTGCCATTATCTCCTGTGGCACACAAAAGAAGGCCCCTTATTATTTGGAAAATGTGATTGATACCAGCGGTAAGGAAGATGTAAAAACCCCCGAGCTGCGTATCCAGAAAAATGACCTGCTTTCCATACAGGTGTACAGCCTGAGCACTAAGCCTGAATTATCTGACGCACTGTATAATCTGCCTTGTAGTAATGCTTCGGGGAGTACAACAGCCAATGTTTGCGGATTCCTGGTTGATGCGTCAGGAAATATTGAATATCCACGGCTTGGGACCATACATGCTGAAGGATTGAATAAACAGGAACTGGCAACAGAAGTAAAAAAAAGACTCACCCAACCAGTAGAGTTATTAAAAGACCCTAATGTGATTATCCGGTTTTTAAATTACAAAGTTACTGTGCTGGGGCAGGTAGCCCGTGAAGGTGTGGTAAGTGTGCCGGGCGAAAGGATAACGATACTTGAAGCTGTTGGCCTTGCTGGAGGCATTACTGATTTTGGGAAAAAAAATACGGTGAAAGTGATCCGAGAGGTAAATGGCAAAAGAGAGATCGGATATATTGATCTTTCATCCAAAACGCTGTTTGAGTCACCATATTATAATTTAATGCAAAATGATGTAGTGTTGGTAGAGCCAACCAGTCAAAAACAAAGAATGACGGATCAGGCCCTGGTGCAGCAGCGTATTGGTTTTGCGCTGAGTATTATTTCAACAGCCGCAGTCATTTACAGTATTATTCAAAAATAGCAACAGGGCTGACCCAACAGCCTTCCAATAATTTTTATTAAATGCAAGACCAACAGGCCAACAACAAAAGCGAACTCTGGAACCTGAGCCTGCGGGATCTGTTTTATAAATATATCCGCTTTCTCCCGCTTTTTGTTTTATCAGTTGCGCTCACACTTTTTGCAGCCTACATTTATCTGCGTTATACTGTTCCTATTTATAAGGTAGGAAGTTCAATGATCATTAAGAATGAACAACCCGGAAGCAGCAGGTCAAACGATTTTGAAGATGTATTTATCAACGACCGAAACCAGAATATCCAAAGTGAGATTGAGATACTAAAATCAAAACCACTGATGCAAAGAGTGGTCGACAGCCTGCACTTGCAGTTCAGTTATTATGCAAAGGGAAAAATAAAAACGGTCAATGTTTACAAGCAAACCCCCTTTCAGCTTACTGCATTGCAGATTACTGACTCTGGCAAGGGCTTTACCATGAAAATTAAATTTGTAAGTGACAGGGAATTCAGAATAAATGGCGATAAAAGGCTTTTCACTTTTGGACAGGTGTTTCAAAACAATGACGGGATATTTTCCCTTACGAAAAATGCTTATGTGTCCGCAAGCAGTGAGTATAGTATAGTATGGTCGCCCACAACAGCCGCAGCCAGAGCGTATGCAGGGGCATTGCAAATCACACCTAAAACACCTGGTACCGGTATTTTAGGCATTTCCATGATGACGCCCAATCCACAGTTAGGAGCTGATATTCTGAACAAACTAATGGAAGAATATAGCAGCTATACCATTTTGAAAAAACAGGAATCTTCCGATCAGATACTCACTTTTATCAATGATGCAATCAATGTTACGGGGCACCAGCTGGATAGTGTAAGCCAGGCCCTTTTGAACTATAAACTCCGGCACAATATCATTGATGTAGAAAAACAGTCCGAAAATTATTTTAACAACTTGAGTGAATCGGATAAAGCTATCATAGAGAAAACCCTTGAAAAGGGTAAAGCTGAAATGACAGAAGCATACCTGCAGGATAAAAGAAATGTGTTTGCTAAGGTTCCTTCCACCCTGATGTTGAATGATGTAACATTTACTGCATTGGTTACAGAATATAATAAGGCGCAATTGGAAAGACAGAATCTGATTGAGTCCCAGATACCAGAAACAAACCCCTCGGTAACGGAGAAGACAGCGGAGATCGAAAAATTGAGGACAAGTATCCTGGAAAATCTGAGAAATATAAAAGAATCTATTTCTTCTTCTATTGCTGCCATGCAGCGGAAAAGCCAAATCAATCAATCCCAATTAAGGGACATTCCAGCCAAGACAAAAGAGCAGGAGGAAATAGAAAGAAGTAAACTGACTTTAGAAAACCGGTATAAAAATCTATTAGAGCAGCGGCTCACTACTGAGATACGCAGAGTTTCTGCTATTTCTAATTCAGAGATCATTGATAGGTCGTACCCTTCCAGTATTCCGGTAAAGCCCAATAAAAAAGCAATACGAATACTGGCTGTGTTATTAGGTTTAGGTTTGCCCGCCCTGTTTATTTTTATCGGTGAAATACTGAATGACAAGGTAACCACCCGCTTTGATATTGAACGGCTCACTTCGGCTCCGATCCTCGGGGAGATTGGCCATTCCTATTCCAAAAATGTGCTGATCGTAAATAAAAGCACCCGCAGCATGGTGGCGGAGCAGTTCCGTATCATCCGGTCCAATCTTCAGTATATTCTCAATAAGGAAAAATCGGTGATACTGGTTACTTCATCTTACAGCGGCGAAGGAAAATCCTATATCACCACCAATATGGGAGCAGTGCTGGCATTGGCCGGTAAAAAAACAGTGATATTGGAATTTGATATCCGTAAACCCAAACTGCTTTCCGGGCTTGGTATTGCAAAAGGGCCGGGTATTACCAACTACCTCGTAGGTAAAGCAAAATTAGAAGACCTGATACGCCAGGTGCCTGACCAGGAAAACCTGTTCATATTAGGATGCGGCCCCGTCCCTCCCAATCCTGCAGAGCTGTTGCTCGATAATCGGGTGGAGCAGATGTTTGCATGGCTCCGGGAAAATTTTGACATTGTGCTGGTGGATACAGCCCCTGTGGGTATGGTGAGCGATGCCATGACACTCAGCAAATTTGCTGACAGTACCTTGTACCTCGTCCGTCAAGGACACACATTCAAAAAACAGATTGCCCTTATTGATGAATTTTACCGGGCGAACAAATTGCCCAAACTGTCTATCATTGTAAATGATGTCAAATTGAAGCCGGGCTATGGCTATTATGGTTATGGCCGCTACGGCTACGGCTACGGTTATGGATACGGGAGCTATTATGAAGAAGAAACCGCCCCTCAGAGTTTTTTTGAAAAATTACTTTCCAAACTGGATATCCGGAGATTGTTTACCCGGTCAGGAAAAAAATAATTTCATCACACTATTTAAATGCGCATTTTAGTTACCGGCGGAGCCGGATTTATTGGTTCTAACCTTGTTGCTCAACTACTAAAAGATAAGCGAATTTCATTTATCAGGGTTTTGGATAACCTTTCAACAGGTTATGAACAAAACATTGCTGCATTGCTCAGGCATCCTGGTTTTGAATTCATGAAAGGAGACATTCGGGATTACGAAACTTGCCTGAAAGCCTGCAATGATATTGACCTCGTTTCACACCAGGCAGCCTTAGGGTCTGTTCCCCGATCCGTCAATGATCCGTTAACAACCAATGATGTAAACATCACCGGCACCCTGAATATATTTACTGCTGCTAAAGAAAAAAATATCAGGCGGGTGGTATATGCTGCCAGTTCATCCACCTATGGCGATCATCCCGGTCTTCCAAAGCAGGAAGACCATATTGGCAGGCCGCTTTCTCCCTATGCAGTTACCAAATATGTGAACGAACTGTATGCGCAGGTGTTTGCAGACCTGTATAAAATGGAATTTATCGGGCTCCGGTATTTCAACATTTTTGGTCTGCAACAAAGCCCCAACGGGCCTTATGCTGCCGTCATTCCCCTTTTTGCCGAAGCATTATTGAATAATAAACCGCCGACCATTAATGGCGATGGCAGCCACAGCCGTGACTTCACTTATGTTGACAATGCGGTGCAGGCAAATATCCTTTCATTGTTCACAGCCAATGATAAAGCTGTTAACCAGGTGTACAATATTGCCTGCGGGCATCAAACTTCTTTATCAGAGTTATTTGATGTGATGAAGAAAGAAGCAGGCAGCTCCCTGCAGCCAATACATGGCCCCGAAAGAACGGGTGATGTAAAACACAGTATGGCCGATATTTCAAAAGCTAAGCAATTATTGGGGTATGAGGTTAAAATTCCGGTAGAGGAAGGGCTGCGGCTTACCTTTCAATGGTACAAAGAACATCTGAAAAATAAATGAAGAGGACGATTATTATAACAGGAGGTGCCGGGTTTATCGGCTCGCATGTGGTAAGGTTATTTGTAAATAAATATCCGGACTACCGCATTGTAAACCTGGATGCACTGACCTATGCCGGCAATCTGGAAAACCTCCGGGATATAGAAAAATCACCAAATTATATTTTTGAAAAAGCTGATATCCTTAATACAGGGGATATTGAAAGAATATTTTCGGCATATCAGCCGGATGGCATCATTCACCTCGCCGCCGAAAGCCATGTGGACCGCTCCATACTTTCTCCGCTGGATTTTGTATATACCAATGTCATTGGCACAGTCAATCTTTTGAACACGGCTAAGCAGGCATGGTCCCGACTCCCGGCTAACGACTCCCGACTCTTTTATCATGTTTCCACCGACGAAGTGTTCGGGGCATTGGGCGAAACAGGATTTTTTACCGAAGAAACAAAGTATGACCCGCATTCGCCCTACAGCGCTTCCAAAGCGGCCAGCGATCATTTTGTAAGGGCCTATTTTGACACCTACGGTTTGCCGGTCATCGTCAGTAATTGTTCTAATAATTATGGCCCCTATCATTTCCCTGAAAAACTCATTCCGCTTTTTATAAATAACATTATTCAGAAAAAGCCGCTGCCTGTTTATGGCGATGGATTGTATACCAGGGACTGGCTTTTTGTAAAAGACCATACTGCGGCCATTGATCTTTTATTTCATAAGGGGAAAACCGGTGATACTTACAATATCGGCGGTTTTAATGAATGGAAAAATATTGACCTGGTAAAACTGCTTTGCCAGCTGATGGATGAAAAACTCGGCAATGCAGCAGGCAGCAGCGAACAACTCATCACTTATGTAAAAGACCGGCCCGGGCACGACAGGCGCTATGCCATTGACGCCACAAAAATCAATAAAGAATTGGGATGGAAACCATCAGTCACTTTTGAAGAAGGGCTCAGCCAGACCATCGACTGGTACCTGCAGAACACCGATTGGCTGAAGCATGTAACCAGCGGGGAGTATCAGCAGTATTATGCAAAACAATACCAATCATAAATCAATCATATGCCAAAATCGCTAGTAACAGGTGGCGCTGGTTTTATCGGATCGCATGTGGCACGGCACTGCCTGCAGACAGGTCATGAGGTGATAGTTGTGGATGACCTCAGCGGCGGATTTGAAGATCATATTCCAGCCGGCGCCATTTTTATTAAAGGAAGTGTAACGGATGAAAAATTTGTCAGTCAGCTTTTTGCTGATCACCAATTTGATTATGTATATCATCTCGGCGCTTATGCGGCAGAAGGGCTTTCGCATTTTATCCGCCGGTATAATTATATTACCAACCTCATCGGCAGTGTGAACCTGGTGAACGAATCGGTAAAACAAAAAGTAAAATGCTTTGTATTTACTTCTTCCATCGCTGTGTATGGAAAAGGCCAGTTGCCGATGACGGAGGAAATGACACCTGTTCCGGAAGACCCATACGGAGTTTCAAAATATGCCACCGAGCTTGACCTGAAAGCGGCCCATGAGATGTTCGGACTGAACTATGTTATTTTCCGGCCACATAATGTGTACGGAGAAAATCAGAATATCGGCGATAAATACCGGAATGTGATCGGCATCTTTATGAACCAGATCATGCAGGGCAAACAGCTGACTGTATTTGGCGATGGTACACAGACCAGGGCCTTCAGTTATATTGATGATGTTGCCATCCCCATTGCAAACTGTGTGAATATTCCCGCTGCCTACAACGAGGTATTCAATATCGGCGCTGATAAACCTTACACAGTAAATGAGCTTGCCGAAGTGGTTTGCAGGGAATTCAATGTGCCGCCGGATATTAAACACCTGCAGGCACGCAATGAAGTGCTGCATGCCTATTCTGATCACAGCAAATCGCACAAAGTGTTTGGCGATCCAACCGGCATCACATTACAGCAAGGTATTGCCCGCATGGCCGCATGGGCCAGAAAAGTGGGGGCAAGACAGGGGCAGGAATTTGAGAATATTGAAATAATCGAAAAACTTCCGGAAGGCTGGAACCTGGTGAGAAGCAAATGAAAAAAGTGCTGATCATTTGTCATCACCGGAAAGACCGGTCGCCGGGCCAGCGGTTCAGGTACGAGCAGTATCTTTCATTCCTGGAACAAAACGGGTACCAGTTTGATATTTCCATCCTGCTGAATGAAAAAGACGACAAAGCATTTTATGCCAAAGGAAGCTATTTCAAAAAAGCATTCATCTATTTAAAAACGCTCAGAATAAGGATGAAGGACTGGTTCCGGATGAACCGGTATGATATCATCTTTATTTTCCGCGATGCACTGATGACCGGCTCCACATTCTTTGAAAGAAGATTTGCCCGGTCAAAAGCAAAGATTATTTATGATTTTGATGATGCTATCTGGATGCAGAATGTTTCCGATGCCAATAAAAAGCTGGCTTTTTTGAAGAATGCTTCAAAGACGGGAACTATCATCGGCCTGTCTGACCTGGTATTTGCCGGCAATCAATACCTGTCTGATTATGCAGCACAGTTCAATAAGAACATAGTTATTATTCCCACAACGATTGATACAGACCTCTATTTCCCGGTTAAAAATAAAAAAGAAGCTGGTTCCGTATGTATCGGGTGGAGTGGCAGTTTTTCCACCATTCAGCATTTTGCCACAGCTATTCCCGCATTAAAAAGGATAAAAGACAAATTCGGGTCTTTGGTTTCGTTTAAGATCATCGGCGACAAAAATTATTATTGTGCAGAACTCGATACAAAGGGGGATGCATGGATTAGTGCAACTGAGATTGAAGATCTTTCGAAAATTGATATCGGCATTATGCCATTGCCGGACGACGAATGGTCAAAAGGTAAATGCGGGCTGAAAGGCTTGCAATATATGGCGCTGGAAATTCCTACACTCATGTCGCCGGTAGGAGTAAATTCGGAGATCATCCAAAACGGTGTCAATGGATATTTACCCGCAACAGAAGATGAATGGGTCGATGTGCTGTCAAAACTGATAACGGACAAAGCCCTTCGGGAACAAATCGGAAAGGCGGGACGGCAGACTGTGATAGAAAGGTATTCTGTGCATGCCTGGAAGCAAAAATATCTTGATAACTTTAACCGGCTTACAAAGGCTAAGTAAAAAAATAGCCGGTAAGACGGAAAGGCGGTAAGTTTTCTCTTTTCGTCTTACCGCCTTCCCGGCAACTTGACCTATTATCTATTAAAAAAATGAAAGGCATCATCCTCGCAGGCGGCTCCGGCACAAG
>CAYHPA010000035.1:0-20679 GCA_964358155.1 uncultured Chitinophaga sp. | reverse complement strand
TTGCCGGTTTACCGCTTTCTGCATTTCCCATGTATTGTAAAAAGGAACATAAGCCTTCCATGCGGCAATGCCCGCTTTCGGGAAAAGTTTTGCGAAACCAAAGGATGGCAGGAAAACGATCAGGGTACCGATCAGGTAAACAATGAATAAATGGTATAGGGGCATGCGTGAATTTTATTCCCGATAGTTATCGGGATGACAAAAGTATCACAATTATTTGCCCTTCAAAACTTTAATCTTCAAAATTTTGCTAATAGTGGCAGCCGGTTACAGCACTTATTTTGGCATCACATAACTCTTCACATCCTCAGCTGTAATGCTTTTGCCCGAAAGGATAACAAGTCTTTCCACCACATTCCGTAATTCCCGGATATTGCCGGTCCAGTTATATTGCTGCAGCAGTTTGATGGCATCTGCATCAATCAGTTTCACCGCTATGCCGTAATCAGAGCATATATCTTCCAGGAACTGTTCAACCAGCATTGGGATATCGTCCCTTCTTTCATTGAGCGAAGGCACATGTATAAGGATAACACTAAGGCGATGATAGAGATCAAGCCTGAAGTTTTTAGCTTCTACTTCTTTCAGCAGGTCTTTATTGGTGGCGGCAATTACCCGCACATCCACATTAATATCCTTATCGGCCCCTACTCTTGTTATCTTTCCTTCCTGCAATGCCCGCAGCACTTTAGCCTGTGCATTGGCGCTCATATCACCGATTTCATCCAGAAAGAGTGTGCCTCCATTTGCTGATTCAAACTTTCCGATGCGCTGTTTGATGGCAGAAGTGAAAGAACCTTTCTCATGGCCGAACAATTCACTTTCTATCAATTCCGTTGGGATGGCTGCACAGTTTACTTCTACAATTGGCCCGCTGGCCCTGTTGCTTTTTTCATGTATCCATCTTGCCACCAGTTCTTTTCCTACGCCATTTTCTCCTGTCACTAATATTCTTGCCTCTGTCGGGGCCACTTTGTCGATTGTTTCCCTGATCTTTTTGATAGGCAGGGATGCACCGATCATCTCCTGTACACGGCTTACTTTTCTTTTCAGCACTTTGGTTTCGGTTACAAGGCTTCCCTTGTCCATTGCATTGCGGATGGTGATCAGCAACCGGTTCAGGTCAGGTGGTTTGGAGATATAATCAAACGCCCCTTTTTTCACCGCCTCGACAGCAGTCTCAATATTACCATGTCCCGATATCATAATGATAGGAACGTCAGGATTTGCCTCACCTGCTTTCTGCAGAAATTCAATGCCATCAAGTTTGGGCATTTTTATATCGCATAACACAAGATCATAATTCTTTTCCTTGAATTTTTTCAGCCCTTCTTCCCCGTCAGAAGCTTCCTCTATCTTATATCCTTCAAACGAAAGTATTTCTGTCAGCGTTTTGCGGATTGCCTTCTCGTCGTCAATGACCAGTATATCTGCCATCAGTTTTTATTTGAAGTGTAAAAGTAAATGATTTGCTGAGAATAGCGGGAAGTGGAAACTCTTGGTAAAACAAGAAGCCGGGTAGAAACCCAGCTTCGTTTTTAAATCCAATATCCTATGAAAAACCAGTGTAAAGATGCCATTTACTATTTAAAACGCTGCACTATAACCGAAATATATTTTCAGTGTATTTGTGGATAAAAAAAATTATTTAGCTATGTACATCACTTCTTTCACCAGCTTTACTGTTCTTGCTACATCCGGAAGCGCTGCAGCAACAAGATTGGGAGCATAATGAAGCGGTGCATCGGCAGCAGTAATGCGCCGGATAGGTGCATCCAGGTAGTCAAACCCCTCTTTTTGTATGCGATAAGTAATCTCCGAAGAAATGGAAGCAAATGGCCATTGCTCTTCCACAATCACGAGTCGGTTGGTCTTCTTTACACTTTCAAGTATTGTCATCCAGTCCAGCGGGCGAATGGTTCTCAGGTCAATCACCTCTGCACTAATACCTTCTTTTTCCAGTTCGGCTGCTGCGCCTAAAGCCACTTTCATCATCTTGTTGAATGAAACAATAGTGATGTCACGACCTGCTTTTTTAATATCAGCTTTGCCCAACTCTATGTAGTATTCTTCATCAGGTATGTCAGCTTTCTCACCATACATCACCTCGCTTTCCATGAATATAACAGGATCTTCTTCGTAACGGATGGCTTGTTTCAATAACCCTTTTGCATCATACCCATTGCTGGGAGAAACCACCTTAATACCCGGAATGTTGGCATAAAGACTTTCAAAAGCGGTAGAATGCTGGGCTCCTAATTGTCCCGCCGAACCATTTGGCCCCCGGAGCACAATCGGGCAAGAAATCTGGCCACCGCTCATTGCCAGCATTTTGGAAGCAGTGTTGAGAATTTGGTCTAAGGCTAATACGGCAAAATTCCATGTCATGAACTCAACTACCGGGCGAAGGCCATTTTGTGCTGCACCTACAGCAACTGCGGTAAAACCAAGTTCGGAAATGGGGGTATCTATTACCCGCTTTGGTCCAAATTCGGCCAGCATGCCCTGGCTGACTTTATAAGCCCCGTTATATTCGGCCACTTCCTCACCCATCAGGAAAACCCTTTCATCCCTGCGCATTTCTTCATTCATTGCTTCTCTGAGTGCCTCCCTGAAAGGTATTGATCTCGCCATTTTTCTTGCTGTATTTAAGGTGGGCAAAAATAATACAGAGCCTGTATATTACCTAAAGTTTTACCCCGGTAATACAGGCTCTGTATGTATTTGAAAAATGAATATTATGTACGAAAAAGGGTTGCTGTTATTTAAACAACTCATTCATACAAGCTTTTCCAAGCTCCACTCCTTCTTCTTCAGATCCCATGGTGTTTGCCTTGTCAAAATTGGAATATTTTTCCTGAATTTTTTCAAGAACGCAGCTGCAATAATTTTCCGCTTTGGTTTCGCCGAGGCTTTCAGTAAGAGGATCCACACACACTTTCATCCACTGCTTTTTATCGGAACTTGACCACCCGCTGTTGCTATAATCATCCCGGTCTCTGTCCCTGTTATTGTCCTCGTCACGATCCCTGTTCCTGTCATCGTTTCTGTAGTCATCCCTTTCACGGTTATTGGAATTACGGTCATCACGGGGATCCTTGCCTTTGTTATTGTTGCAGGAAGCAGCTACAAGGCCGATTGCCATTAATAGAACAAGAAATTTTTTCATAATAATAAGTTTGGTTGATAATGCTACAAGTTAGGTTTTCTGCTTGAACCAATAAAAAAATTATTCGGGTATTTGCAAGACGGCAGCAATAAATGATTTGAGCTTTGACACATCCAGTTTACCATTGGATCTTACACCACTGCAAACATCTACTCCAAATGGGTTTACCTGCTCAACCGCTTCCCTTATATTGCCCGCATGAAGGCCGCCTGCAAGGAAAACCGGAATATCAACAGACTGTACAATTCTTCTGCTTATTTCCCAGTTATGTGTATTGCCGGTGCCGCCTAATGTTTTTATTGCGGCTTTGGGATTGCCGCTGTCCAGAAGAATAGCATCTACCTGCTGCTGCAGC
The DNA here is from genome assembly GCA_964358155.1 of uncultured Chitinophaga sp. Classification (GTDB taxonomy): domain Bacteria; phylum Bacteroidota; class Bacteroidia; order Chitinophagales; family Chitinophagaceae; genus JJ008. The sequence goes on along the minus strand of CAYHPA010000035.1, from coordinate 17,155 downwards.
TCCAATGCATGGCTCAGGCTTTCTTCACCTGTCACATGTATCACCTGAACGATTTTCAGGTGAGGCAATGCAGCATGAATCTGAGCATAAGTTCCCCGGGTGAGTTCGTCTACTATCTGCACCGCATTGGTGTTAACCCGTTTTAGATGCTCAATTATTCCTTCAGCCGACTGTTCACTGGTAAGTAAAAAAGAGGAAACCGGAGGATGAATTGTTTTGGCGATGGAAGCTATCAGCAAATCATCAATTGGTCCCGGGCCACTGGGCATTTTACCAACCAATCCCAAGGCATCCGCACCGTGGCCGATGGCCAGCCGGGCTTCTTCGTGAGAAGATATGCAGCAGATTTTTATCCTGGTACGCAAAACGGATTGAGTTAGAATAAAAGCAACTATTCCTTTATCAGGAATTTTTCGCCAACCGTATTGACCCGGTAAAATTTTTTGTCTTCGTACAGAAGTCCTTCAGATCGCCCCGTAGCATGATGGACATCGGTATTAAAAAGTTTCCCATTGTACCAGCTACTTACCGTGTCTCCCACTAATGTATGGCCGGTTGCAATATGCTTAACGTTGAATTTTGTCAAGGTACTGTCAACCTGCTGTTTTACAGTCTTTGAAGGGTTTTTATAATATCCCCTGTACCAAAAAGGGCCGGCATCACCATAAATCACATCCAGCCGCCCGTCATCGTACCTGAAAGTACTGTCGTGATACCAGGGTCTTGTCAGTTCATTCAATTCCTGAAGTGTAATATTCATATTGTTCATTTCAGTTGAAATACCTCCATGTATATAAAGCACATCACCGACCCTCTCAGCAATATTCTTTGTGCGAAGCCATCTTCCCAATTCTGAATTTTCGCCGTAAAGGTCTTCGTACCGTTCTCCCAGCAATACAGCAATGTCTTTATACTTTGGGTGAACATAGCGGATGTCACCACTCATATTCATTATTTCATGATTGCCCAGTATAAAGTGTACATAGCCGCCGGCAGCTTTTGCTTTTTCTTCCAGAGAATAAATAAGCCAGAGCGTCTCGGTAACCTGCATGCCCCTGTCAAAAAAATCTCCGGTTAATACCAGGTGGCCCTCGCCAAATGTCCAGTTGTAATTGCTGTCGATAACTCCATTGGCCTGCAGTAATTTTCTGAAAACCCTAAAACTGCCTTCAATGTCCGATATAGCCAGTTGCTTTGAAACCTTTTTGTACTCCGTTTTTTCATTCTTCAATTCCTCTTTCAGCTTTACGATAAAAGTTTTAGCTGTGTCATCAGTGGCTACAGAAATAGTAAGGGAAGATTTATCCGCAACCCGGGAAGTATCATTCTTTACCACTTTCCATCCATCTTGTTCCATAATATACCTGACAAAGATGGCATCACCCTTGTACAGCACATAAGGCCCGTCAAATTGTTTTGCATTCTCTGTAACCACAGGTGGTTTTTTTTTACATTTTTCATCAGAGAAAATAAAGCCCATTATTAAAAGAGTACAACAACTGAAAAAAACTGTTTTCATACCTATAAATTTATTCTTCCTTCATTCAGATTTTTTTGACAGGCAAAAGGTTGCCTGTCATGTTTGGTCAATAAAGATATTTGAAAAATTTATCCGGCCCGCCCGTTCCAGGCAGCCATAGTCATTTCAAACTTTATCTCCCCTTTTCCATGCAATCCGGCTGCACTCCACCCGACCCTCCTGTAAAAAGATTCTGCCCTTGTGCCTGCTGTGGTGCTTAGCCAGATGGTTTCGCTGCTTTGTTGAAAATACCAGTTCATCATTTCATCATGAAGTATCCTTCCAACTCCTTTTTTATCATACCCGGGCTGAACGAACAATGCCCACACATTCTTGTCTCTAACAGAAACGATGGCAAACCCGATGATAGTATGATCTATTTCACAAACCCAGCCCTTTCCCCTTCGGCTGAGATAATCTTCCACATCCTTATCGGGAACAAGGGCGGGATCAGAAAGTTGATTCTCTCTTACTGCGTTCCTGACCACTTGTATTTGCGGTATATCTGCAACCCGGGCTTCTCTTATGAACATATGAGGTCTAACAACTTTATGGCAGTCTTGAATAAACTACCGTGTCTTCAAATTTTCCCTTGTAAAAAAAATCTTCTTTGAAATAGGCCTCTTTTACAAACCCGGTCGATTCCAGCACAGCAATTGATGCGCTGTTCGCCGGGGTCAGCCGTGCTTCCACGCTGTGCAGCCCAAGCGTTGTAAAACCATAATCCAATACTTCCAAAATAGCTTCTTTCATAATTCCTTTCCGCCAGCAGTTGGGATGAAGCGCATAACCTATCTCTGAGCGGTAATGTTCCCTTGTGATATTCCAGAAACAAATACTGCCGATAATAGTACCCGGATTCTCCTTCAGCGCTATACCCCAAAGTATGCTTTTGTTCTCCATAAGAAACTCCTCAATACTTTTAATAAAATCTACTGCTTCTTTAATACTGGCCGCAGGTTCCCGGCCCAGGTGCTGCAGTACAGCAGGATCAGACCGCAGAAAAAAAATTTCAGCAGCATCCTGCATGGCAAGTTTTCGGAGCAGGAGCCGCTCTGTTTCTAACTCCGGAAAAGGTGTAAAATTTGGCTGAAGCATAAGAAAGCAAGTTACAATTTGCCGCTGGATTTTATTCTACCGGTCCATTTACATACCCCGGAATAATTGTGGAGTACATTTAATCACTAATTTACAACCTGATTACAACAAACCGAACTAACCACATGTTCCCTAAATACGGCCTTACCAGATTTCTTCTTTTACTATGCTTCGGTTGCCTTGGCATTAATGGTTTTTCGCAAAAAGCAAAGGTCGATAGCCTCAACCGCTTATTGAAAGCCGAAAAAACAGACACAGGCAAAGTGACGCTGATGTGGAATATGGCAGATGCAATAGCCAGGTACAATCTGGACTCTGCTGTTTATTTAGCACAAGACGCCCTGTATTTAGCCCGGAATAAAGGGTATAAAGAGGGAGAATCAAGAGCACTCGGCATATTGGCCAACACATTCAGGAAAATGGGAAATTATCCCCGTGCACTGGAGCTGAATTTTGAAAAATTAAAGCTGGAAGAAAAAAGACAGGTACCGAGAAACCTGTCTGGTGTACTTATGAATATCGGCATCGTTTATGTTTTCCAGGAAGAATACCGCCTGGGGCTTGAATATTACCGGAAAACTGATTCAGTTATTAACCAGTTTGATGTAAGTGATTTTAAGTGGAATATTGTTTTAAATATTGGGGATGTGTATGACCGGCTGAATATCTCCGATTCGGCGCTTATTTTTTTCAATAAGTCGTATGCACTGGCCAAACCAATAAACAACGATAAGGATATTGAGAATATCAGAACGGGAAAGTCAATGACCGGGCTTGGCCATAGCTACCGCAAACTGGGAAGTTTTCAGCAGTCTTTGAATTTTTACCAGAATGGCCTTGTTCATATACAGGCTGCCACCGATAATGAAACCTTTTGCGAAGCCACACTGGGCCTGGCTAAACTGTACCGGCTGATGAGGAAAAACGATTCGGCAAGTTATTATGCGAACCAGTCGCTTGCTGTGGCTAAAAACGATGGCTTTCTTCCGCAAGAGCTGGAAGCAGCAGAATTCCTGACTGATCTTTTTAAAGAAAGAAAGAACCTTGACAGCGCCTTTGCCTTTATAAATTATGTGCAAAACCTTAATGACTCGGTGAACAGCAAAACCAGGATCAGGGAAATGCAGATGCTTTCGAGTGATGAAAATTTCAGGCAGCGGCAAATTGAAGAAGACAACAAGGCTGCCCAGAAAAAACGTTTTGAACAATTACAATTACTCCTGATTGCACTTTTTATCCCGCTGCTTTTTCTGCTGACCCTTTTGATGAGCCGTGTAAGGATCCATACCAAAGCGATCCGGTTGCTAGGGATACTATCATTGCTTTTCCTTTTCGAATACCTCACCCTGCTGCTGCATCCTACCGTGGCAAGGCTTACCAATCATTCGCCATTGCTGGAAATATTAATCTTTGTGGTCATTGCGGCCATACTGATTCCCACCCATCATCGGCTTGAAAAGTGGATGATACATAAGCTGAGCCACCATCATAAGCCGCAACATCGGGCCAGTGTAAACCCGGAACTGGTACACACAGACAATAAAAAATCACCCTACTAAATTATCCTGTTTTGAAACAGGCAACAAGCAGGGTGATGAAGTAAGTTAACCGGAGCCTTAATTAATTTCCACCGTCAACTGGTTTCTGGGCTACTGTATCACCCGTCGCTTTAGCATCGGGAGTTGTCATGTTGCCCCCATCAACCGGGTCACCTGGGTCAACCGGTTTTTGTTTAGTTGTATCTTCTTTTGGCTCGGGGTCCTTTTTGTCTTTTTTGTTATTGCATGCTACAACAGTGAATGATAACAAAAAAAGACCGAGAACGATCTGATAAACAGGTTTTGGCATTTTAAAATTCATATTAAAGGAAGTTTAAGCTATAAGGTTACAACAAGTATTGAACAATTCCAAAAAAAAGCTGCTGCAAGCCATAGCCTGTATAAATCCGCACCCTGCAATTTCCCGCAAACGCATTTTACCCGGTTGTATTCACTCTTGCATAATGAAAAATAAAAAGTAGTTTTAGTTTTTATACTATTGGCTTATGAAATCAAGACTGACTTTATCATTCGCATTACTCATTTTACTGCATACGGCCGCAGATTCACAGACTATTTACCGGCTTAGGTACAAATCCCCGGTTGCAGGCGACGCCGCCACCTACGATGCCTTTTTTTCACTTTCTTCAAATGGAACTGGTATCATCAGAATAAATTCTTCTGCAAATAAAGCAACGGCAGAAATGGAAATAAAGGAACAGTATGCATTGACCCAGGATGGAATGCTTGATACCACTGTGATGCTCTATGAGGGTATGAACCCGATAATAGTGAGAGGCGACCCGAAAGCAGTTTTTGTCCCGCTTATTTTCTGGTTTAGACTGACAGACACAGTTTTTGAACCGTGGGCGGTATCGGACACCTCTGCAAAAATTGCTCCATCAGTTAAAAATTTTATTTCGGCAGATTTTATCAAAAGCCAGGATATGGCACGAAATAAAAAACTGGTCTTAGCCTATTTTGCCGATACCAGCGCTTACTATAAATATCTTTTCGATCCGACAAAATCCAAAGGAGTACAGCTTACACCCGACGAAAGAAAGAAATACCGGATGTTTTTATTGGTAGTTGCAAGCACCGAAGACTCTCACCTGAAACCCAATGCATTGATAGATGCCCGGAAGGTCATGGCACTTTTTTCCAATATTGCAAAAGATGTGTTGGGCATACGTTTCTATGCCGACTCGGTGTATGGCAATAAGTACAGCAAGGCCTCTGTGGAAGCAGCGCTTAAAAGAATTGTGCCGACGAAAAATGATATTGTAATCTTTTATTACTCCGGTCATGGATTTACTGATCGTAAAAGACCGAACAGGGATTTCCCTTTTATTGACCTGCGGGATCCGACAAAAACCCTGTACCGGAGAGATCTCGAAACACAAACGATGAACATCCAGGATATCTATGACAGCATCGTAAAGAAGGGCGCCCGTCTGAACCTGGTACTGAGCGATTGCTGTAATGATACTATTGCGGCGCCAAAAATTGTTGGACCTAAACCCCCTTCCCGCAAAGGAATGACAGCAGCTAACCTGGAAAACCTGAAGAAATTATTTATTAAAGATGCTGCCAGTTTATTAATGACCGCAGCCAGCAAGGACGAGAGAGCCACTGTTACTCCTTCTTTTAATTCCTATTTCACCAATTTCTTTCTTGAATCACTAAGGACATGGGTAAGCCCTGAAAAGGGATACCCGAACTGGTACCGGGTGATGGCAGATGCACAAAGTCAAACAAAATCATTTGCCGGTAATGTTCCCTGTCCAAAAAATTCGCCATGCCCGAATGGAAAAACACTCAGCCAAACACCTAAGATGTTTGTGCCTAGATGAAATGAAAGTTAACTAAGGCTGAACAGGTGGTTCAAAATATTTTTTCTTTTTCAACTGTTTCATCAGGATCACCCATCTCGGTGTTTTTCTTAAACTTGTCCATGCTGCATCAATATCTAAAACATAGCCATAGTTAAATCCATTTTTCAGAGATTGCGCCAGCCATTTCCATGCTTCAGTTGCATTACCTGAGCCTGCATACAATCTTGCAATTGCATAAAGCAGCATCGGGTCATTCTTTCTCGTTTCTGCACACTGCTTGTAAAAAGAGATGGCGGCAGCAGGTTGTTTATTCAGCAGGTTCAGCCTTCCCATCAGGTCAAACGCTTCCGGCAATACATATGGATGAATGGCCTGCGCTTCTTCAAGCAATTTTTTTGCTTTTTCGAACTTGCCTGCATGAATGCACCATTCCGCATACAGCATTCTCATGGGAAAATTAATTTGCGCACTGTCGTACAAATAGCTGAGTTGCTCAAACCCTTTCCTGTTTTTATAAATGGCCTTGCAAACATCTACCAGGTTAAGCCTTGCACTTGCGTGGCCGGGAGAAAGTTCAACTGATTTTGCATAATAAGGATAGGCATGTTTCTTTGAACCCGCCCACACAAATACATTAGCTGCCTTGAAGTTGATATCAGCTTTTATTTCTGTTTCATTCAGCAGGCTGTCGGCTTTTAACAGATAAATAATGGCATCTTTTCTTGGTGTATATATTGCACCAGACAGTGTCAGGTATTCGTCAATCCCTGGCAGGTGAACAACCGGGGCGGCTTCTTCTATTTCTTTTTTAACCACCGACAAAGGCGCACCTTTAACAGCAATATCCCAGCTAAGCTCAGACCCAATCTTTTTGTAACTCTCCATATCAATAAACACTTCCCTGTTCAGCTTTGGAAACCAGATAATGCTGTCAAGGTAAAGTTCCTTTGATTGAAAGGGCGCCCTTTCATAGAGCAGCAGGCCCAACCTGTAGTACCAGTCTGCCATTTCCGGATACCGGAAAATAGCCCTTTGGTAAAACGCATTCAGTTCCCGTTCCGATCTTTCCTTGTCATACGGCTCATAACTTTTAATCAGCTTTTCCGCTTCGGTGTGGCGGTCCAGCTTTTCCATCATCTTCCATAGTTTTAAATAACCCCCAATGCGGGAGGGATCAATAGCAATGACCCTCCTGTAATAGGTTTCCGCTTCATCAAAATGACCCCACGATTCATAAAGGGTAGCCAGAAAATAATAATCTTCCACCCGTGTATAATACTTGCCTTTGAAAAATGTTTCAAAACAATCATGCGGATACTTATATTTTTTTTGTTGGATGAGCGAATCGCAGTATTTGCCAAAGGATGCGCTGTCCCGATAGTAATCTTCGGCCAGGCGAAACATTAACTCAGCTTCTTCCCATTTTTTCTGGTCATAAAATGTTTTTCCGAGGTAATGAAACACCAGCGGGTTTGTCTTATCAACCGCCACCACTTTCTTTAATATCCGTCTTGCATTGTCATAATTACCAGCGCCATATTCCTGCACTCCCCATGTAAAAAAAGCCATGATATCGTCTTTCTCCAGAACCGATGTATCTACATCGCAAAAAAATGGATAGGCGGGACCGAATACGATAGATTCCGGTACTGCCACTAAGCCGTTTGCCTTGAAATGATAGCCCCTTTTTCTGATATCTGCTTCATGAAAAAAAGAATCGGCCATGTCATACTTTGTTGTGTTCATGTACACATAACCCAATCTTTCAAAAGGCAGGTAATGGCGGGAATTAATAGCAATGGCTTCCCGGTAAAATTCTTCTGCAAAAAGAAGGTTGCCGGCCGTTTCGTAGGCCAATCCAAGGTTGGAGCTTGCCAGTTGCAATTCGGGTTGCAATCCCTGAGCTGCCTCCCCTGCTGCTATAGCTTCCGGATTTTTTTGCAGGACTGCATAAAGACCGCAGAGATTAGCCCAGGGCACCGCCCATTCAGGAGCCAGATTAGTGGCATTCTTGAAATATTTTTCAGCTAAAATATTTTCCTTTTTGTAGAGATAGAGTATTCCAAGTTCATTATGTATGTAAGCAGCGTTATCTTCCAGTTGCAGCGCTTTGCTTAGTGCAGCCATCGCTTTATCCAGCAGCAGTTTTTGCTCACCGGGCATGGACAGGGGCAGTTTTATGCGGGCCGCCACGCCGGTAAAATAATATTGATTGAACCGAAGTATTTTATACAGCGAGTTGCTTGAATCGGTAAGCTTCATAGCTGTTGCGTACATATCAGGATAAATATCATAACCGCTGCTTTTGCTGTTATAGTATCTTCTTCGCTCCAGTTCGGCCTCATCTCCCTGCAGGTAAAGATTAATAACCCTTTGCCCCCATGTGTGCAGCAGTTCAACCATGCTTTCGGAAAATTGTTTCAGCTTTTCCTTATCATCAAGGATTCGGGCTTCAACCTGTGTTAATAATGCAGCGGCGCTGCTCCCGGTATCCGCCGTTTTTCGATATTCATTTATAAAAGCAAGCGGAATCTTTTCTTTAGGCAACGTTGCTATTTTCCTGTAGTCAATCCCTTCCGGTTCCCCTTTGTTCTTTAACAGGTCAAAAAAAGTTTCATGGTCGGATTTAACCGTTGGTACCGGAAACATGGTGCTTGTTACTGCAAGGAATTCCTGGCGGTCTACTGCCGCAAGTTTGTATTGCTGGTTGCCCTGTAGCACCGGCGTTTGCTTTCGTTTGGTCTGCTTCAGTACAGGATCAGCCGCAATGCAGGAATCAACATATGTTTTTATCTCATTCAGGGTAACGGTGTTGTCACGGTTATTGTCCGCAAGCCCTTTCAGTCCATTAATCAAATACCATGAAAACACACCTCTTCCCCCGCCCCATCTTTCGTCCTCATTGGACAATTCATCCGGATTGCAGCTGGCAATACGAATCTCTTTTTCTCTTGCCATACTCAATTCTTTTCCTACCAGAAAACTGCCCCTGTTATCGCTGCCGGCCAGTTTACCCGAATGGCAGGCATCGGTGATGATGACGACATTGGCGCCGAGGTCCACTGATAAGGTGTGGGCATAATTATTCAGGTCTTCAATCCGTACGGCATTGTTGATATAATTATTCGGTGGGGTATTAAATGAAATAAGAAAACCCAGATTGGCTTTTGTATCTGTTTCCACATCGCCATGCCCGGAGAAATAAAAATAAACCTGTGTGGACTTTCCGTCGTTCTGCATTTTCTCCAGTTCGCAGCGCTCCCTCAGCCAGTTCAGGGAATTATAAATGGCCGCGGTGGTCGCATTCGTGTCGATCAGCAACCGGATGTTTTCTTCCGGAACAGAGCCACCAGCTTTTGACTGAAGATATTCTGCAAAAACCTGTGCATCCCTGTTGGCGTAATTCAGGTTGATATTTTCGTTCTCATAATTAGCTATACCCACTATCACGGCATAGGTGTTCACGCCGGCAGCAGAGGAGACCGTTACAGGAGTAACACTCATGCCCTGGGAAAAAAGAAAAGAAGCCTGCAGCAAGAAGAGGAAAAATGAAAACGACTGTTTCATTTTTAAAATTACAATTCAGCGCTGATTAAATCAACGGTTGGCGCTCTTTGGTTTGACGGCCGGGGGGTTGGGCAGCAATTTGAAATAAGTAGCCTTAAACCGGCTGTCAACCACCGTCCCCTGTACTTCCGCCCTGCGGATTGCCAGGCAGAAGCCATCACTTGCATGTGCATCACCATGATCGTCGATGGAAGTACCATCCACAAAGTATGCTTTGCCGTCAATGCGTACTGCCAAATCGCAACCTTTGCCCTGCAGGCCAAATTTACACTGCCCGCATGCGGCCTCTGCCTGCACTATCTTTTTAGTGCTGTCCGGCAGGCTGGTTTTTTTCGCATCGGTCTGTGCATGACTAATTATTCCTGCAAATAAGAAACAGGATAAAATGAACCAACGTTTCATACTACATATTTTTTCAAAAATAATCATTATCCGGCTGACCCGGCTGCAAATACTTTTTCCTTTGCCTCTGCCGAAGTAATGACCGGTGTCACTTCAAAATCCACCACATCGTTCCAATGGCTGATCCATTCGTGAATGCCCTCAATACTGTTGCTTTCCATAACCTGGTAGCAGGTGGTAACGGCCTCATCAATCCAGCTATTGATGAAATGAACTCCATCCGGCAACATTCTTCCGCTTTTATCAAACCGCTCATACATCTTTTTTACTTTGCCGGTCTTAAATCGTTCTATGATCATATTGCGCATATAACTATTTTTTTAAGCTCATATAAAGCAGGCTGCTTCAATCCGCAGATTTGGCTGCTACCGGTAAAACATTATTTGTCAAAATATTCAAATTCTCTTTTTATTACCCCGGCCACTGCTCCGTTTATCAATTGGGTTTTCAATATCCAGTTTCCTTGTTTATCATATTCATATGTCCAGGCAATTTGAACATCCGGTTTGCCTGATGGCAAATACCTGCTTCGTTCAATTTCGTTATTTCTTTCATCATATTTGTAAACAAGCCGGCTACTAAAAGCTCCCGAAGAATCATATTTGTTCTCTTCAGCAAGGTTTCCTTTTTTATCATAGGCATAGCTCAATCGTTCAACTATTTTACCCTCTGCTGTGTATTGGATAAAGCCAACCTTGTTCCCGCTGCTGTCATAACTATATTCTTTTTTATAATCAGCTTTTCCGTTCCTGTAATGCTTATACTCACTGATCATGTTCCCTTTTGCATCATATTGGTATTGCAACGAATAATCAAGGTTCTTGTCAATAGAATGTTTCCTGGACAAGCGAAGCAGTTTTCCTGCTTCGTTGTAATCATAGGCGGTGTTGATCACTGAGCTGTCAATATTTCGAAACGAAATTTCCCTTATCCTGTTTCCTTTCGCATCATATTGCCAGGAATATTTTTCAACTTGGTTGCCATAGTGGCCCAGCCGGATGGAGTCAGTCTTTCGCCCCTGTGTGTAAGTATAAATAAACTTCTCTACCAATTCTCCATTGTGCCCGAGGAACGACCTGCCGATGGGAACGTTCTTACTGTCGTAAGCAAAGATTGTTTTTTGTACAGGGTCGAATCCCTTATCATACTTTACTTCTTCCGTAATTTGCCCGCTGTCGTTATAGCTGGCGCCATAGCGGTAAAGCAATACTTCAGGCGGGGCAAATAACCAGTAGCCTGTCTGCAATCCTTTTTCGTTGAAGGTGTACACCTGCCTGGTTTCAGTGCCGGACACTTCGGTGAGCTGTTTCACTTTTCCTGATATTCCCTGTGCCCGTAAATAATCTGTAACGATCTGTGAAGACGAAATCAAAAAGAAGAAGCAGGCGGACAATACAGTAAATATTTTTTTTACTGTTCCGTGTTTCAAAACAAACAGGTAGCTCACTGGATAATGATTATGGGTATGGCCAATATTATTTTAATTCCTTAAGCACCTGTCTTGCTCCTTCATCAAGCACTCTCCGCTGGGCATCTTCTGCCTTGCCCTCATACTTCCCGTCTAATTTGGGTTGCAATCGTAGTGATCCATCCAGTAGTTTTATCAATGTCATGCCTGCTTCAATATTGAATGAAGAAGCTGCATTGGGGTCGGAGTTTTTAATGGCTTTCAGAAGCCCCCCAACTTTGCTGGCTGATTTCATTTTGGTGAAATCGGTACCGAGTGTGTAATCACATTCTTTTTGTCTTGCTTCTTCTTCTGATCCTATGGCAATGGCTTCGACCTTGTCAGTTCTCAGGGCCAATACAAGATAGTCTTGCAAAGAAGGGCCCTGCACCTGCTCATCTCCTTTGGGTTCATATACTCCTATCAGTATCACACCGGGTCTTTTTTGGCCAACGGTTGCATTCATGGCTTCATTTATTTTACCGGGATCCACATTGCCGTACATTTTCATCATAGAGTTCATATCCATTTTTTCCTGCAACTCGCTTTCATTCTTCACTTCGGTGTAACCCGGTGGTATCTCAAACAGCATGGAGTCCAGTTTGGCAGTAGTGAGCTCCAACGTTTCTATATCAGTTTTAAATTCACTTGTCTGTGCCCCCTGCCCTCCCATGATGATGGTTCTTGTTTCACTTAAAGGAAATCCCAGTTTGCCCTTACCGCTTCGTCTTGTAACAAATTTATCGATACAATCAGGCTTTTGTTTTTCATTCGGTGGCATCATGGATTTATTGGGACGATATTGAACCGGGCAGTTGAATTGCGGCAGGTCAATATACCAGCCATCGGTTTTGATGATCATGCTGTCCTTCATGGTGCAGGCATCCGGCGAGGGTTTCATTTTTTGATAGGTCCACACATGCCTGGCGGTGAAGCCCCATACTTTTTTCCGTTCGCCTGTGTCGGTGATATTGTACCACATAGTAATGACCCCACCCTTCTGCGTAGTAGTCGGCGCAACTGCCGGTTTTGTTTTTGTAACAGCCGGTTTTACATCATCGTCAATCACTTCTTCCTGCTCTTTTGAAAAAGGTTCTATGTAATACAATTTTTTATTATCGTTCAACTTCACGGTACGTTGCAGGTCGCATTGCTCAATGGTTACCGGTTGCGGGGGCATCCCCATCATACTGCCTGTTTCAGTTCTCTTGCGCATACCTTTTACATAGATGGTCGATTCTGTCTTCATCCCCATCATACTGCTGGTCTGCTTCAGCTTGTATTGTTGTGCTCCGGCAGGATTGCTGATTAATATAGTAGCAAGAAATGCTGTTGTGCTGAAAAGGAAAAAAAACTTTTTCATATCATTCGGTTTGGGGTAAAGTTAATTATTAATTGACGAAGGCCCATTGACTTTCGCTGCAACTAAAATTATTCAAAAATTTATCCTGCTAAAGGCCTTCCCGGAGTATATAGGTAATGCTTCCGATATTTTGCCGGTACTGTCCTGTTTTCAGCGCCCCTCTGCCCGCATGCAGATCGAGGGAAGTGTACCAGGTGTAAGTATAGGAGCCAATGGTTTTAACCTGGCCCCTGATCAGCTTATCATCGAAGCTGCTATAATAAGTAATGGAGGTGCTGCCGGCTGTTTTTAGTTTCCCCCTGAGCAACTCTTCATCAAAGGAAGAATAGTAGTCGATATTCAGGTTGCCGACAGATCTTAGCTTGCCTTTCAGGATGGAATTATCGTAATTGTCGAAATAATCCAGTATCAGTGTTCCGGCCGTTCTCAGTTTTCCGGCTTTGACTGCGGTTTCATAAGCCCCGTAGTAAGTGAGTGATATTGCACCAATGCTCTTTACCTTGCCCTTTGTCACCGAATCTGCCTCAGGCCCGTAGTATTCCACCCGCCCCATAAAGGGCTGCAGCCGGGGAGCATAAAAATTTCCCCTGTTCGACATCAGTTCCGTTCCCCATTCCAGAATTTTTCCATCCTCCGATATCCTTATCAATATTCCCTGATCTGCCACGATGGAAAAATAAGCAAGGCCTGATCCGTTGGAAAATGTGATCTGGCCCAGCTGCTGGCCGTGAAGCAAAGTGCTAATCCACAAAAAAACTGATGCTGTAAGAATTTTTTTCATCTTGGGTTCCTCCTGCGAAGTTAAGAGGATATTAAACAGGGAAAGAAAGCATCTTTTATCAGCCCGGGTTGTTTTAATTTTACAGTTCATCAAACCAAAGACAATCCATGCAGGTAAAATCATTTATAGGATTAACCATTGTTTTATTTTTTGCTTACTCTTTCGGTTGTGCTAATAAAAATGTAGGGTCACAGAACAGCGGGAATACAGACAGCACTAAACTGCCGCCTGTGGAAACTAATGGTGCGAACACTAATTACCAACCGGCTTTTGCCGGGCAAACAAGAATAAACGGCGTAAGAACTACCACTCCGTACCGGGTAGATAAAATAGCTGACAACCTTGGGAGGCCCTGGGCGGTGGTGCCTATGCCGGATGGCCGCTTGCTAATAACGGAGAAAAGCGGCTTCATGCAAATACATGATGCAAATGGCATATTAATAAAAAAAATAACCGGCTTTCCTAAAGTGGAAGATGGCGGACAAGGAGGAATGCTGGATGTTGCTTTCGACCCGGAGTTCAATAAAAACAAAATGATCTACTGGTCTTATTCTGAAAAATATGATGCCGGCAACCTGATGGCTGTGGCCAAAGGAAAACTGAATGAAGCTGCGGGCAGTATTGAAAACCCCACTGTAATCTTCCGGGCAACTCCTGCATTGAGAAGTTCATTGCACTTCGGCTCACGACTCATTTTTGATAAAGACGGAAATCTTTTTGTAAGCACCGGCGAACGTTCTGTGCTGCAAGGAAGGGCGCAGGCACAATTGCTTTCGTCTGGCTTGGGAAAGATATTTAAGATAACAAAAGATGGTAAACCTGCCCCGGGTAATCCTTTTATCAATCAACAGGGCGCTATGCCGGAAATATACGCTTATGGCATACGCAATGCGCAGGGTCTGGACATACACCCTGTAACCGGGGAATTATGGGAAAATGAATTTGGCCCCCGCGGCGGCGATGAACTCAATATCATCAAAGCCGGAAAAAATTATGGCTGGCCTGTTATTACCTATGGTATTGAATACAGCGGTGGAAAGATCGGTGATGGCATTCAGCAAAAAGCAGGTATGGAACAACCTGTCTATTACTGGGACCCGGTGCTCTCGCCAAGCGGTATGGCATTTTATAAAGGCGATGCAATACCTGAATGGAAGAACAATCTTTTTATCGGCGGCCTCAGCAGCGAACATATTTGCAGGCTGGTAATTGTAAACAATAAAGTAGTGGGTGAGGAAAAATTATTGACCGACAAAAACGAACGGTTCCGTGATGTGGCTTACCTGAACGGAATGCTGTACGCCGTAACCGACGGCGGAGATATGTACCGGATCAGTAAGAAATAAATTCATCAGCCGGAATGATCGGTATATAAGTACCAGCGGCCTTTTATTTTTATCATCAGGCTTGAATATCTGCCATCTATTGTTTTTCCATCCGGATATTTTACATGAAAATAGCCGGTAACGTAGTAATATTTTCGGGATAGTCTTTCTAACTGCTCACCATCCAGTACAAGGGTTCCCATTTTTTCCTTTGGCCAGTATTTTTTATAGAAAGCGAGAATATTGTCTTTACCGTAAGCTGCGCCTTTGCTTAATATCATCCTTGTTGAATCCAGCGGGGCATACAGGCTTACATATCCGTCAATATCGCCGCTGCTCCAGTATTTTTCTTCCAGCCGGAGTGTTGCAAGGATTTTTTTAACATCTTTTGATTGGGAAAAGCTCTTGGCCGGCACAAGAAACAGAAAAAGCATAATACTGTTTAATAAGAAGAAGCTTGTTTTTTTCATGGCAGGGGGTTTTAGAATTTCAAATATAGCTGCAGGTTACAGTAGCTGTATTACCGGTCAAATAAAACCGGCGCAAGAAAGGCATGAAAATAAAAACTAACTTTATCCATTCAGCCCGGTTATGAAAGTCATACTCAGTATTATATTTCAAATCGCCTTTATGACTGCCTTTGCGCAGTTGAAACCCATAACTTCCGGCGTATTTCACTGGGATGAACTGCCGGTAAAAAAAGACAAGCAGCGGGAAAACCGCAAAATTGCCGAAGGCACTACAACCGAGTTTTCCTGGTTTGAAATACATGCTACCACACAATATAAAGGCGCCACGCCACGGCCGCCCCATGCACAGGACAGTCTTGAAGAACTCATCATCATCAAAGAAGGTAAACTAAAATGCACGATCGGCGACAAGACAGCCGAACTGGGCCCCGGCTCCGTACTGCTTATACCACCGAATGAAATACAAATCTTTGAAAACACCGGCGATGGACCGGTTACTTATTATGTGCTGATGTTTCGTTCCCGAAAACCGATGGATATGGAAAGAAGTAAAAACTCCGGCGGCACATTAATAGTAAAAGCTGATACACTTGCTTACACGGAGAAAAATGACCGGGGCACTGAAAAATATTTTGACCGACCCACTGCTATGTGTGAACGATATGAAATGCACACTACCTCATTAAAGAAAAAAGGGCCAAGCCATGCCCCGCACCAGCACATTGAAACTGAGATCATGCTTGTCATAAGCGGCGAAGTGGAAATGACTATTGATGGCCAGTATTACAAAGGCAGCTCCGGCGATCTGTTTATTGCTGAAAGTGGCAAGATGCATGGGATTGGCAATGCGTCTGACAAACCCTGCAAATATTTTGCATTTAAATGGAGATAAGCGGGTCGTTACTTAACTGTGATCTCTTTCCAGTGGTAGCCTTCGTCTTCCTGTCCTTCATCCTGCCAGCCTTCAAACACAATGGGTTTTCCATCTCTTAAAATCACATAGTAATAATCGCCGCCGCCAGCATACCAACCGCCACAGGCAGCAATAGCATCTTTGGGGATTTGATATTGCTCATAAGATTCTTTCGTAATGTCACTGCAACCGTTCACCGATTTTATTTTTGTTTGCACAGCATCCACGGATAAATACAGATCATAATGAGGGATTTCCATGCTATCCGCTCCCATATCCCTGCAAATAAGCTTTACTCCCTTTTCTGATGGAATAACCGTGACAGCCGTATCGGCCTGCTTCTCGTCCGCTTTTTTATCAGACTTGTTATTGCAAGCAATAACTAAAATAACGGCAGCAAAAAATAGCAATGAGGCAAATAATAACTTTTTCATGTTGTAACTGAAGTACCCCTTCAGGCGGGTTGGGTGGTGAAAAATGAAAATAAAGAATTTGACAGAATCCCAGACTTTTCAGCCGGCCATACCCATCCTGTACTGGTTCCCAAAAAAGTTGACCGCCTTCAGCACATCTTCTTCAGATTTGTTCTGGGTATTGGTCAGCGGAATCTTGTGCCGGAAGCCTTTTCCATCTTTTTTGTATTCCACTACAAGAATAAAATTATCCTGTATGCTGAAAAAGTTTTTTTTCTCCTTTTGGTCAATGTATGCATTGATAAAATTTGCCCAGTTAGTCACTAATTTTTCATCCTGGTAAATACCGTTCTTATTGACACGGATATATATCCTGTTGCTTCGGGCCTTCTTAAAAAAAAGATATGCCGGAATACTGGCCAGCGCAAAAACATAACTCTGATAATCTATTTTCCGGAAATTTCTGTTCACTGCATCGATAACA
>CAYHPA010000034.1:0-21832 GCA_964358155.1 uncultured Chitinophaga sp. | reverse complement strand
ATACTGCCACGAAAATAATACCGATAATGACCGGGAAAAGGATGTTGATGAAAGACGCTACAAATTTTTCCGTATCAATCCTTACTTTCTGTAAAATGCTTAAGGTCTCACCGCTGCGGGCATCTTCAAACTCCTGGTAGGGAAGCTTCATGGCATGTTGCAGACCTTGTGTAAAAACGGCTGCCCCGAATTTTTGGGTGATCAGGTTTTGAAAATAATCCTGGAATGCTTTGGCGATCCGGCTGATCATAGCTACGGATATGGATGCCAGTAATAACCACATCACCCCATAATATTGTTTTACAGCAATTGTTTTTTCAACTACGCCACCCGCTTTTATTTTAATAATCTCTTCGGGGATTCCTTTATTGATAAAAAGAAATTCATGCCAGTTAAAAGAATCAATATTCTGATGACGGGTGGCTAAGTTGATCAGCTTGCCAAAAAGAATAGGGTCAATAAGGGAGAAGCCGATATTAATGGCGGCAAGAACCAGTACAAGGCCAACCAGCCATTTATAGGGTTTCAGGTAGTGCAGTAATATTTTCATATAAGCTGTTGTATAAGGTAAGATCAATCAGTGTGCAAACATCGTACAAGTTCGGGAAAAATGGCAACATGACAGCAAGGCCCTGCCAATGCGGGTCTTAAACGGGAAAGCCTTTGCTGTTTTTTACCCGGATGGCCTGGTTGATATGCCGGTGCTCATGCTGAATCAAAAGGGTGATAGCATTTCGCAGGCTGTACGTAACAAATTTTGATACCGGCGAAGTGATATGTGTTTTGTCAAGATCAACAGTACGGCAATCGCTGATGTATTCTATCAGCGAATCAATGTGTTTGTGAAACCGTTCAAATATGCCAAAGTCAATTTTACTTTCAGCCGGGCGGAATATTTTGGGGGCATTTAATTTTCTGCGAGGCTTCTCCTGCACCTGGCTCACCATGATCTTGCCGAACAGCCATCCAAAAGGGCTCCAGTTTTCCCAGAAGCTCTCCCGATAGCCATCTGGATCAGAATTTCCTCCTGTAATTTTCTTTAATATGGGGAAATAAGCACAATCAGCAATAATAAGATGGTCGAGGCATTGTCCGATGCTCCAGCTTTCTTCGCCGGGTTTCCAGTTCAGTTGCTGTGGAGTGATGCTGCTGAATTCAGCCTTTACTTTTTCACCTGCTTCTCTTCCACGCTGCATCATTTGTTGTATGAATACCGGATCTTTCAACCTTAAATTTTTTATCCAGCCCAACCCTCCCGGTCCAGGCTTCGGTACTGGATGGCTTCTGCCAGGTGTTCGGGTTTGATGTCTTCGCTTTGCGAAAGATCAGCAATTGTTCTTGACACTTTTAAGATGCGGTCATAAGCCCGGGCAGAGAGATTTAATTTTTCCATGGCTGCTTTCAGCAGATTGGCGCCCACCTGGCTGATGACACAAATTTCTTTCAGCATCTTGCTGCTCATTTGTGCATTGCAATAAATGCCCGGATTATTTTGATATCGCTTCTCCTGCATTTCTCTTGCCTTGATTACTTTCTCCCGGATGCTTGCAGAATTTTGTTGTTGTTTAATACCGGACAATTCACTGAAAGGAACGGGAGTTACCTCCACATGCAGGTCTATCCTGTCTAATAATGGCCCTGAAATCTTGTTCAGATATTTCTGCACGGCTCCGGGCGGGCAGGTGCATTCTTTTTCGGGATGATTATAAAACCCGCAGGGGCATGGGTTCATACTTGCAATTAACATAAATGATGCAGGAAAGTCAGTAGCAATCTTGGCCCTTGATATTGTTACTTTTCTTTCTTCCATCGGCTGGCGCATCACTTCCAGTACAGTTCTTTTAAACTCTGGCAATTCATCCAAAAACAGAACACCATTATGCGCTAACGATATTTCACCCGGTTGCGGAATGCCGCCCCCACCTACCAATGCCACATCGGAAATAGTATGATGCGGTGAGCGGAAAGGTCTTTTGGAAACTAATGTTGAATTCTCCGGCAACTTACCGGCTACTGAATGTATCTTGGTTGTTTCCAAAGCTTCCTGCAATGAAAGAGGAGGGAGGATAGTCGGCAATCTTTTTGCCAGCATGGTTTTGCCTGCCCCGGGCGGCCCGATAAGAATTGCATTATGCCCACCCGCTGCTGCAATTTCTAATGCCCTTTTAATATTTTCCTGCCCTTTTACATCAGCAAAATCAATTTCAAAATCGTATTGCGAATGAAAAAATTCTTCTCTTGTATTGATGACGGTTGGTTCAATTCCTTTTTCATCATTCTCAAAAAAAGCTATCACATCATTAATATGTCCGACGCCATAAACATTCAGTTTGTTAACCATTCCCGCTTCTTTCGCATTCACCGTTGGAACAATCAACCCTTTGAAACC
The DNA here is from genome assembly GCA_964358155.1 of uncultured Chitinophaga sp. Taxonomy (GTDB): domain Bacteria; phylum Bacteroidota; class Bacteroidia; order Chitinophagales; family Chitinophagaceae; genus JJ008. Next base: position 19,443 of record CAYHPA010000034.1, on the reverse strand, counting down.
TTCTTTTCTTGCCTGAATGGCAATGGGCAATGCGCCCCTGATGGAACGAATCTCACCATTAAGACTTAATTCACCCATGATGACATAATTGGCCAGCGCTTCATAATTTTTCAATTGCTCTGAAGCGCCTAAAATTCCCAGTGCAATAGGCAGGTCAAAAGCAGTTCCGCTTTTTTTAATATCAGCCGGGGCCATGTTCACCACCACTTTGGTGCGGGGGACAGTAAAATTATTTGTCTTGAAAGTGCTTTCAATTCTCTGCAGGCTTTCCTTCACAGCATTGTCCGGCAGACCAACGATCATCATGTCCTTTCCGGATTGATTCAGCCAGTTTACTTCAATGGTGATAGTGATTGCTTCCACACCGTACACAGCGCTGCCAAATGTTTTTACAAGCATGTTCCGATAGTTATCGGAATGAAGATAAAACAAATACAGAAAGGGGCTGAAAAATCAACGGGATTGCTTGCGGCAGGCACCCAGCGGAATCGAAGAACCTGCCACTTCCAGTTTCATGAAGCTGTTATTCAGCTCAGCAATCCGGTAAATAAATTCCTGTTCCGTATCGAGTCGAATAGTAAGTATATCGTCTTTTCGCTGCCAGCTGCCTTCAAAAATATTTTCCTCTTCTGTCCATGTCAGTGAACCATCCTTCCTGAATTCAACCGTAACCACGCATTCGATATTCCATTTGCCCGGAAGAAGCGACAGGTTCTTACCGAGTTCAATGGGTTCTTCTTTCAGGGCCAGGTTATATTTTTTGTTTAGATCAGCAAGCAGGCGGTCAATTTCCCGCTGGTCCACGGTATCTATCCTTGTTTTGGAACTGGTGAACTCTTCGTGTACCGCAGCACCCCGCTTTACTTTTTCCGCGGTGTCCGTAATTGTTTTTAATACAATTGCGCTGTCAAAAAAAGACTGCAACAAAGGTTTCAGGCTGTTAAACCGGCTGATGTTCCTGTCAATAATCGTTTTCATTTTCTCATCAATCAAATCGCCGTCCTTTAAATTCCGCAGGCTGTTGCAACTTTGGTCAAGTTCCCTTGCTATTTCATTTTTCATTTTGGTATAATCGCAGGAAAAGCAGGCGATGCTTTCAAACTTAAGGGCCATGTTTTGCGTGTAGTCGTTTACAGACTCCCAGGCAGATTTGTTGGCTTCGGCCTTTTCTTTCTTCTTCTTATTGGAGTATTTTTTATCGGTAATGAAATGGACGATAAGATAAGCGGCTACGGTAGTGGCAATGGTGATTGCAATATTCTTCCACAAATTGCCGCCATGAGGTACTCCTGCCATAGTTAGTTGTTTGAATAAAATTTAACGGAAAAAATATTCTTCCTGATTCGGGGACGAAAATAACAAACCCGCCACTAATTCTCAACTGTTCTTACTAGCCGGTACAGGTTATACGGGGAAGTATCCAGTACCATGGTAAATGAGTTGGCAGTAATATATGCCAGATTAAACAGCCAGGTCACTTTCTTGTTTTCCGGGGTGGTGGTAGCCTGTATTTTCAATTTATCTTTTTCCAGCTTCCAGGTACCTTCCGCCTTGCTGCCATTGGCAACAAGCCATATCATTTTCCCATCTTTTGCCAAAGTGATTTCAGCTCCTTCAATGGTCCATTTGCCCACGAGGTTGTTGGGGTTTACATTAACGGCGAAATTCTTATTCTCTATGATATTTCCGGCGCTGTCCATGATCACATTCATCAGCACCAGCACCATGGAATCATTGGTTTTCATCATTTGCGGGGCCATTTGCACTGAAACGAAATCATTTTCGGAAAAAGAACCCCCATACCGTTCAGCAAGCAGCTTAGCGATCCCCTTAAGTTCATTCACTGACCGATGATACATGCCGTTTACCGTAATATTATACTGAATCATTTCATGAGTCCATGCATCTTTCTTTTCTTTCAGTGATTGATTGCTGTTATCAATAGCAGTCATTTTTCTGAAGTACTCTTCCACCAGGGGTAAAGTGGTTTTTTCGTTTTCAATGCGTTTGCTGAATACTTTTAACAGGTCTTCATCCAGGTATTTTCGTTTCTGCAGGTCCTGTATATCTTTTATGAAGTCTGCCGATTCTTTTTTAACACCTTCAAGGTATGCATCCAACCCCTTTGTTTGCGCTTCATCCTTGTAAGAAATCGTATTCTGTGCATACACATTTTCATAACCCACATAAGATTTCCAGGCAGCCGTAGTGGCATTTTTCTTTCGCTGAAATTCGCCGCCCTCGGGTCTTTTAAGATACTGAGTGAGGTAAAATATGATAGTGGAAGTGATGATGGTGACAACAGACCCAATAATAATGTTCCGCAGATGAATTTTAGACGGTGGAGTACCACCATGTTGAGGTGGCGGTGTACTATAACTTCCTCCGGGGGATGAACCCGCAGGATTAGGCACCCCGGCTGAATGCCTGGATGAAGGTATATCTGTATGCTGATCCTGGCTCCTGGGATTGTCTGGCATGGGTTCAACTTAAAATCCTAAGTTACAATTTTGAATAAAATTGCCGCAGAAACATTTTATTTTAGTTCTGTGACGCTGCCATCAAAAAGCATGGAAACGGATGGGTCAATTTTCAAACCCGAAGGCCTTTTTTTTACGGGTAAGCTAAAGGTTTGGCTTGCTTTATTGACCTGTAAGGTTGAAACTGAAGCACTGCCCGGTATAGAAATGTCCAGCGGAAAACTGAAAGGCCCGCTTTTTTGAAGCTGGTTTACGGTAATGGTAATGTTTTTTTGCCTCTCATTATATTTCCAGGAGACAGCCAGTTTGGGAATATCGGCGGTAAAAAGCCACTGGCGGAAAAAAGTATCCAGTTTTTTACCGCTTACTTTTTCAAACACAGCCTGCAGGTCTTTTGTTTCGGCATTTTTCCCCTTATACTGATCATAATAGCTGCGCACTGATCTTTTAAATACAGAATCACCCAGTTGCCTGCGCAGCATGTGCAGCACCCAGCCACCTCTTTCATAACTATTGGGGCTGAGCAGTTCCATGGTAGGCGACAAAGAATCTACCACGGGTTTGCCGGTTATTTTTAATAAATCAATTACCTGGGCCCTGTCCTGCTTCATTCGTTCATTCAGCTTTTCAAAGCCAAGTTTTGATTCGGCATATATATGGGTAAGATAAGTGGCAAAGCCCTCGCTTAGCCAGATATGCGGAAAGCTTTTTTCCGTGGCCATATCGCCAAACCACTGGTGAACGATCTCATGTGCCAGCAGGTATTCTGCTTGGCGGGTACCTGTTACAGATGACTCGGAATAAAAAATAGCTCCCGCATTCTCCATGCCGCCAAAAATGGTTTTGGATTGTACGTTGGCTAATTTTTTGTAAGGAAATGGGCCGATATAGCTGATATAGAAAGAAAGAATGTCTTTGGCCAGCGCATAATCATAAAAACCATCCTTTTTGTTTTCAGGATACACCCAGCTGTACACCGGCACACAGTTTATTTCTCCCGCAAGGTTCACAGCAAAATCTGCTACACCGATCACCATGATCTTGGTTGGCAGTGGCACATCTTCCTTATAATGTGTCAGTTTTTTGTTATCAGGCAGGTTTGTTTCTTCCACCTGCACCCCGTTTGATATGACCTGGTAATGAGATGGTGCAGTAACTAAAAATTCCACTGTGGCTTTATCTGACGGGTCGTCCACGCAGGGTATCCAATTATGTGCCCGATTGGGCCAGTTATCAGCAAAGAATGTTCTTTTACCGTATTTGTTTTTGGAAATGATGAGGCCATCGGCAGGAATACCCTTGTATTCTAAAGCGATAGTATCAGTCTCTCCGGCTAACAATTTCTTTGGCAACCTTATTTTTAATTTATTGTTTTCATGCCAGTACTGGACATGGACGGGAGAAGCAGTGATCCTGATATCCAGCGCTGCCGGAGTATTAAGATCTGTAATTTTCATCCCTTTTCCTTCTTTATTGAAGTTGGAAAAATCAAGCTCTAAAAATTCAGTTGACACAATCGCCCTAAAATAGATTGTTGCAATTCCGGAAATGTTGTCAGTTGTATCAGAAAGCCTAAGCTCATATTTATAACCCAACACATCTACCTTGCCTTGTCCATAGGATAAAAGGGTAAAGGATGCAAACAGCACAACAAACAATAGCCTCATAGAAGAAATTTAGTTCACCAGTTTTACGGATTTTATTTTCCCGCTGACAGTATGCCGGACCGATATCAAATACAATCCTTTTGAGAATCTTTCCATATCCAGTGGAATGAAATTACCACCGGGATACACTATTTTATCCATCCGGTTGATTACCTGTCCTGCACTGTTCATGATGCTTATTTGTACCGGAGAGTTGTCACGGCTTACAATCCACAGCAATGGATGAGGTCCGGCATGATCCCACACCTGCACGGAGAAGCCATCCTGCAGCAGCGCTTCATCCAATACCACCTGCACTTGTTTTACATCCTGTGCAGTACAGAAACCATTATTGTAAGTATAAGTGATAGTATGTGTACCTACTCCGGCTACTCTTGGATAGAAAAACCCGTTATTGATACCAGGGCCACTTAATGTGCCACCGACAGGTGTGCCTGTTAATTTTACCCCCGCTGCCGCATGGCTATAAATGGGCTGCAATCCTGATAACGTAACAGACGGTGGAGGAACAACATAAGCGGTTATTGGTTTTCTTGCGCCACTATTACAGGCAGCAGAAGTTACTTCCACCTCCCAGTTATAAAAGAAGGGATAAGACCGGTCGCCCTGTGATGAGCCGACAATATTGCCAATGCTTTTTAGTTTGAAAGGAAAACCAATATTTGCATTGGTCGTAGTACTCATGTACAATGATGCCACCGGGCTGGAGGAGGATAAGCCCAATTGATGATTCAAACCGGAAGGAACAAAGAAATCAAGTGTTACATCCTGTGCGCCAGCAACCAGGGTTACTGTTTTTGCCTGTATCAGATGACCATACTGATCTCTCAATTGTATGATTCTTGTGCCAGCTGAGCTGGCATCCACTCTTAATTTTTTTAATTTGAAAGGAAGGAATGCATTAAAGATGAGGTACTCGCTGCGGGTAGCCGTGTAATTTCCTGCACTGCTGAACGAAGTGGAAGCAGGGCCGATACTGCCGGTAATGGCGGATGGCTGATCCACCACATAGAATGTTGTTGTAGTACTCAGGTTACCGGTCTGAAAATTATTTCCAATAAAAATAAGGTTGCCGTTTACCGCTGCATCATACCAGTGTGCATTACCACTGGCATAGAGATCTGCTTTTTCGCCGGTGCAAACCGTGTCATTAGTGGTAACAGCAGGAAAAGAACTGGCACTTGCCTGTGCAATATCCAACGTATCGCTGGTGGCAATACCGCAGGGAGTGGTGGCCCTAACCCAATAGCGGCCGGGGGAATTGATAGAAATCTTTTGTGTGGTAGCGCCGGTGCTCCATACATAATTGCTGGCTCCGCTGGCTTCTAATTGCATGGCGCTTCCCTGGCAAACCGTAGCGCCTTGTTTGCTGAAGATATACGCATAGGGATTTGTATTGGTAGTGCGTTGCTGTGTAAGATTGACCTGTGCTGCCAGCCAGTTATTGTTTTCATTCATTTCAAGAAAATGATTGTCGGGGTCCACCTGTACTACTACTTGGTAAGAACCATTACAGGCTTCATAAGGAATCTTTACAAAACTTTCATCCAGGCTTCTGCTGTAGATGTCCACTTTACCGACACTGATGCCCTGCTTTACATTGTTGCAACTATAACCACCGCCCAATCCATAATTGGGAAAACTGGCATTGTTCAGTACAGTTCCATTGGCGTCCACACAATCACCAAGACTGCCACTGCAGGTGGTCAGGTCTATCAAACAAAAGCTGACTTTGATGCCGCTGTTCACCACCGGCCATTGCAAGGTGTCGGTAACAGTTACATCTCTTAAGCGCAAGGTATAAAGACCCCATCCCTCAATATGAATATGCCCATGCGAGGGGTGATACACCATCCAGCCCGCATCTCTTTCAGTAAACTGAAATGTATTTCCCACTTTGTTATAAACTCTCTGCTTAATAAGACGTTTGGGATATGAACCATCGGGGCACAGGTAACCGGGTGGCGGGAAAAAATTACGCAGCGTATCAGTTCCGCACACATAATCGTTGGTGGAAACTGTTTCAATCGGGCCCCAGCCCACATTGGGAGTAGATACATCAATGCGCAGCAAGCCTTTATTTGGTGAACCTGCCGATTGCGGATATTCTGACCAACCGGTTGTAGCATTCAGGCTTTTTTTGCCTGCAATGATATCCGGTAATAAGGTACAGTTAACTGCGCCGGGAGTAGGGCAGGAGCAACCTGCCGGATTATTAGTGCTGCATTGGGCAGCAAGGTTTATTGAACCAAGCATTGTGACACACACAAGCAGCACAGGCAGCACAGCTTTTCGCATAAGCAGTTTTATTAATGGAAAACGGTCTTAAATGTAAAGATTTTATTTGTACTGCAGGGTGCGGGGATGAAAGCTTTGCCAGGAATGCCAAAATTCCTGCGAAGCCTGCACTGGTGCCAGCTGCTGTCCCTTTAAAGGACCATCAGTACAAAGACCGTCATAATTCCAGGAAGACCCGGTTACCATATCTTTTAAACCGGCGCTGTCTTTCATAAAGACGAGTGTCTGGTCATTGATTTTCCTGTTCCAAACATGAAAGGAGGCATTATCCGGTTCTACGGTAATAACCAATGGCAATTGCGGCAGCGAGTCATTGATAGGCTGCTTTGACAGGAGATCATTCCAGTCGTAGGCCTTAGCCGTTTGATGATGTTGTATTCCCACTACCCATGATTTAAATTGCCAGGAGCCGCTGTCTCTTTTCTCCAGCCCGCTTTTTACAAGTCCAAGATCAAAGCCATCCAGATGGTCATACTGTTTTTGAAAAGCCGGATCGGGTTGCAGAATAAGTGAGGAAGGATTTTTTCTTAACCAGGCTGACAGCCGTATTTGCTGAGAGGGAATTTCTTTCAGCGACTGTCCTTTTAGTTTTCCTGCCACTGCTTCGCCGGTAGCCTGCCGCCACCAGCTTTTAGTTTTTTTATCTTCAAACATGGCATTGAAGTGGTCCATGCCTACCAACCGGAAGTTTTCTTTTTTCCCGTTGATCATTGGACTGAATGCACGGCCGGTGCGGCATACCGTGCAATAGGTGATGATAACCGGTTCGCCACCGATGGTATCCTGCACCTGGTGATGATAGCCGATGATCTCAATGGGATAGGCTTTTGCTTCCCCATTAATGTTTACTCCCAGCACCAGTTTATTGGTGGGAACTTTGTTTGACGAAGCGGCCACTAAATTTTTTGTTTTTGGCTGGTAAAACATTTTATCGGCCAGGAATTTGAAATTGACCATATAAAAAACACCAAGGTATAAGGCCATGAAAAAAATGAACACTCCCTTTTGCCAAATCCTCCAGCGACGGAAAGAATCATAGGAGGCAAAGACAATAATCAAAAACGCAAGGATGCGGATAAACCAGATATACTTGTTCAGGAAATATGCAATGCCAATGGTATCGGCCCGCTGGCTGCCGGGAAAGGGCATGATGAAATAGACCCTCAGTATCTCAGCAATAAAAAGAAGCAAAATACCTCCGATAAGCAGGAATCGATTTCTCATATATGTTTATATAAGGAATGAATTTACCGTATTTCCTCCCAATCCTGAAAAATCCAATAAATCTTAGTTCTAAAGCTTCTCCAGCATCTCCACCACTTTTTCCCTTCTCAGTATTACATAGCCGATGCGGTCTTCGCTGATGCCTTCTTTTAGCTGGTAACTGAATTCCAGCTGGTCATCTTTTACATTGGTTTCAAAATAGCGGAAGCTGATATTGGGGTATTGTTTCAGTTCCTCTCCTATTTCATAGAGATGGGTGGAGAGAATGAACAGGGAGTTTTTGATCTTTATCAGTCCTTTGATGACAGTAAGAGAACATTTCATAGCATCCTGCACATTGGTGCCTTTGAAAAGTTCATCGATCAGCACAAGCCATTTCTTGCCGTCATTTATTTTTTCAATAGTATTCTTTATTCTTTGCACTTCATTGAAGAAAAAGCTTTCGCCCTTGGCGATATTGTCCACCACATTGATATTGCTGAGCACTCCGTCAAACAGGGTGAGCTTCATGGCGGCGGCGGGTACACCCATCCCGATATGCGCCAAAAATACCGCCGAGCCGATGGATTTTATCAAAGTGCTTTTGCCCGCCATATTGGCGCCGGTAAGGAATAGAAAATTATGAGCGGGGTCCATCTGCACATCATAAGCCACCGGCTCGGGTAATAAAATATGATAAAGGCCTTTGGCATCCACCAGCGCTGTTTCCTGTTCAATAAATTCAGGAAAACTAAGGCCATAAGTTTTTACTGCTACGGCCATGGAATACCATGCGTCTAATTTGCTGAAGGTTTCAATCAGCTCCAGTGTATCTGTTTTGTAACGGCCACGCAGGTAATGTGCATAATAAAGGTTCTGCCGGGTAGTGAATTTTTTGAAAGGCTCTGTCTCTGATAGTTTTTGAAGAGGCGGCTCTTTCAGCAGGCGGCCGATACGGTCGGTGTATAACCGGATACTTATCGGCAGGTCAAGCCCATCCAGCAATTCATTGATCTGTTTCAGTCCGCGGTAAAAATCGGCAAAATGAGAGACCGAATATTTCACCATGGCATAGTCCTCGCTGTGCAGCCATTTGTACAGCATATTGTTGAACGAGGCGGGATTCTCGCTGACAGGGTCGAGGGAATAATCCAGGAATTTATCCATCATCAGCACCGTGCCATTGGAAATGCCGGTGGGCCAGTCCTTCACATGCTCCATAAAAGTGCGGATGATCTTCTGCGTGCCGATGATCTTTTCAATACTGTCATGCGGCTCGGTGAAGAATTTCTTCAACCATTCTTTACCGCCGGCTGTTCTTGTAAAATTCAGTTTATGAAAAATAGAGAACTCCTCTTCCGGGTGGAAGATGGAAATGTCGTTGAAGGATTGTTTGTCTATAATCATTGTATACCGACCTTAAAATTTGCCATGATTATCAAAAAATTAAAAAATAATACAATACAAATTATCACACCAGTTGCTGCAGATTCCCTCACTTTTTTAAAAATCATGGAAATCAGGATTAGTAAAAAAGTGGCATAAGTAATATACTCATCTGAATATCCATAAAAAAATTTCCCGGTATTGGACCAGGCTTCTATCAACGACCGTATTAAAAAATATAATAAAAATGATGAAGCCACTATGTTACTAATCAAAGCAGTTCTTTTCAGAAATACTTTCTTTTCAGTATTGGATGCATTAGCCTCAGCTGTCAACAGTGCCAAACTTAGAATAAAATATATGAAATATAGCCATATCATATTACTCTAAAACCAGTCTTTTATCTTTCAAATAGCAACCGTTGTCCTTTCAGTTCCTCACTCCATGCGCCATTATTATAAACCAGTTGACCGCTTACAAATGTATGAGTGATGGAGGCAGGAAATTCCATATCCCCCAAAGGGCTCCAGCCGCATTTGTATAAAATATTTTCTTTACTGACTTTGGTTGAACGGTTCAGGTCAACAATGACCAGGTCGGCATGATAACCTTCGCGGATATAACCCCTGTCTTTTATCTGAAAACAATCGGCCACAGCATGGCTCATCTTCTCGGCTATCTTTTCCAAAGAGATTCTGCCTTGCTTGTAGTAGTATAGCATTAAAAGCAGGGGATGTTGTACTAAAGTAAGTCCCGCATGGGCCCTTTCATACTCGCTAAAATTTGAGGAATTTCCTGATCCCCCTTGCGGGGGGTGGGGGGGCATTTTCTCTTCCCATGTATGCGGCGCATGATCTGTAGCAATCACATCTAATCTATCATCCAGCAATGCTTTCCACAATGCTTCCTTGTTATGCGGGGCTTTGATGGCGGGGTTGCATTTAATACGGTTGCCCAGCCGCTCATAATCATCACTGGTAAAATGCAGGTGATGCACACAAACCTCAGCAGTTATTCTTTTATCCTTCAGCGGTATCATATTAGTAAACAACTGCAATTCTTTTTCGGTGCTGATATGCAGGATGTGCAGCCTTGATCCATATTTTTTGGCAATCTGTATGGCATACAGCGATGATTCGTAGCAGGCTTCTTCATTTCTGATGACGGGATGATCGGAAGCTGTCAGTTGCTTGCCGCTTGCTTTTATCTTTTCTAAATTCTGCCGGATGATATTCTCGTCTTCGCAATGCGTGGCGATAAGCAATTCACTTTCACGGAATATCCTGTCCAGTGTATTGGGATTATCCACCAATAAATTGCCGGTGGAAGAACCCATAAAGATCTTTACACCGCAGACATCTTTTCTTTTATCGTTCGTTCGCAGTACATCATCACCGTTATCATTGGAAGTACCCATGTAAAAAGAATAATTGGCGAGTGATGTGTGGGCGGCAATCGTGTATTTGTCTTCCAGCAATGATTGGGTGAAAGCCGGCGGCACTGTATTCGGCATTTCCATAAAACTGGTAACACCACCGGCCACAGCAGCTTTCGCTTCCGTGGCGATCGTCGCCTTATGTGTTAGTCCCGGCTCACGGAAATGCACCTGGTCGTCTATGCAGCCGGGAAATAAATATTTTCCTTCTCCATTTATTTCCGTGGCATTGGTATTAATTGACGCAGCAATCTTTTCAATCCTGCCATTTTTTATCAACACATCAGCCGTTATGATGCGGCCTTCGTTGACAACCTCTATACTCTTAATCAGGTATTTTTGCATATCTTGTCCGGTGAAATTAAGTCCAAAGCCAATACCCATGCAATTTAAACAAACCCTTGTAAGACTTGTCTTTATCCTGCTTCCCTTTTCCGTTTTTTCTCAATCTACCTACCTGCCGCAGGATGATAAGTCCAATATACTGATGGAGAGGCTGGAGATAAAAGCCCGCAGCGATTCTTTCTTCAATTTCTCCAAAACAAAACCCTTTACCCGGCAGCATGTGGTAAGCGCCGTTTCCAATTATTTGCAGAAATACGGCAACAACTCCCTGTCAAAAACAGACCGCTATAATGCCGAGCGGCTGATGATGAATAATGTGGAGTACCTGCCCGAGCCATATAAATTTTCTTCCAAAAAGCCCATCCTCAAAAGTTTTTATAAAACACCGGCCAATCTTTACGAAGTGCATGTAAAGGATTTTGACCTTATTGTGAACCCGGTGATACAGGTGATAGGGGCCAAAGAAAGCGATAACGATGAAACACTGTATTTAAATACAAGGGGCCTCACCGTTCGTGGCCGTATTGCCAACAAGATCGGGTTCTATACCTACCTCACCGACAACCAGGAAAAAGATCCGCTGTATGTGCGGGACTGGGTGAATATGCGTAAGGCAGTGCCGGGCGCCGGTTTTTACAAGCAGTTCAAGCAGACAGGCTACGATTATTTTGATGCCCGCGGCTATTTCACTTTTAATGTAACCAAGTATATCAACGTGGCATTTGGCTACGACAAGAATTTTATCGGCAATGGTTACCGCAGCCATTTCTTCAGCAGCAGCGGCAACAGCAATTTGTTTTTAAAACTGAACACCCGCATCTGGAAGATCAACTACCAGAACCTCTTTATGGAACTGCATAATGCAGATGACCGCATCGGCGACCGGCTGATAGGTAAAAAATATGCAGCCATGCACCACCTGGATATCTCCATTACCAAATGGCTGAATATCGGTTTGTTTGAAGGTGTGGTGTTTGGAAGAAAAGACCGGTTTGATTTTGGCTATCTGAACCCTATCATCTTTTATCGTTCTATTGAACAGCAGAACGGAAGTTTTGATAATTCGGTGGCGGGGTTGGATGCAAAAGCCAACCTCGGAAGAAAGGTCCAGTTGTACGGACAGCTTTGCCTGGATGAATTTTTGTTATCAGAAATTACAAAGAGCAATGGTTATTGGGGAAATAAATGGGCCATACAGGCCGGGGCCAAATACATTGATGCATTTGGTGTAAGTAATCTGGACCTGCAGGTGGAAGCGAATGTGACAAGGCCCTACACTTTTTCTCACCGTGATTCGGTGGCCAACTATACGCATTACAATCAACCGATGGGCCACCCGCTGGGAGCCAACTTTAAAGAGTTTATCGGCATAGCCCGTTACCAGCCGGCACCGAAATGGCTGGCCGTTGCCAAAATGATTTATTATCAGCAGGGAAGGGACAGCAGCAGCATCAGCTATGGCAGTAATATATTTTTACCCAATATACCACCATACCGTGTCGGCGATTTCGGCCACGCACTTGCCAGCGGCTGGAAGACCAATGTGCTGTATGCGGCTTTCTTATTATCCTATGAGCTGCGGGAAAATTTATTCTTTGAACTGAATGCTACCTACCGCAAGCAGGAAAGCAAAACGGCTCCCATTGTTTCCAAAAACAGTTCCATTGTTTCTTTTGGCCTGCGGTGGAATATGCACCGGAGGGAGTTTGATTATTGAGGATAGAAAAAATTATTTCAATCTTTTATTTCCCTTGCTGCTTTTAAGCTGCTTAGCATTTTGACTGGTCACCACTTTTTTTCCTGTCCGTAATTCTAATTCTTTTCTTGCCACTCTGGCTACATGGCCTCCCTGCTTCGCAGTCTTCTTGCTTTCTTCAAAATCTTTTGGGTTGGTGACGGCAGAAATATCTTTGGTGGAAGCCTCGGCAAGCATGTTCAGGATGAGTTCGGTATTCGTCATGTTGTCACGGAGATTTTCCTTCTTCAGCCCCTTCAGCACTTTATACTCCTTAGTCGTTTTATCACTCCATGCTTTTGTAATAATATCTGTAAGCGTTGCAAACTGGGTTCCTTCTTTCAGTCCTCTTTTCTTCCATTCGTCGGTAAGTTCTTTTCTTATTTCAATACTTTTCAACCGCTGATTGATCCAGTTTTCGGAATAGCCTAACTGCAAATATTCCTTCATGGCCCGGTCAATGGTCAGTTCGGGGTCCTGCATTTCATCTAACCTCTCGGCAGCCACTTTTGCCAGCCATAGTTTAAAAGGCTCAGCCTTTGGGGAAGGTATGGACTGGATAAGGCGGAAAAGTTGCTCTGTGTCAGCAACATCGGTAAATCTTAATTTTCCATCTTCAGCTTCTAACTTCAACCGGTTACAATTTGTAACCGTTTCATTTCCTTCCTTTGCCAGCCTGTGTTTGAGCACCTTCCAGTAATTTCTGGCCCCCTGGTGATTGGGCTGGTCTGTAAGAATGGCAATTACATCCACAATTGATAAATACCATTTTTCCTGATCTTCATCCCAGAGGGTTCTTACTTTTTTTTCTTCAAAAATCTTTATAGCGGCTTCCTGTTTCATTATTGGGTAAGTTATTTAAAAATTATGAAAGGAAAAGGCAGCATACCAGAAAGAATATGCACCGCAGGGAGTTTGATTACTGATGAAAGAAATACAATAAAGTTTTCAAACTAATCCACCCCAACCTTACAAGGCCTTCCCTTCACCCAATGTTTTAATGGCTCCTTCCAGGAATTTTTTATTCTGCTCATCCGGCGCCTGGGCCAATCCCGCTTTAGCATACTCCAATGCTTTTTTATAATCGCCCATGGCGGAGTAAATGCGCATCATACCGGCATTGGTAGGCCATGCTCCTTTGTTCTTGTCGTAGTTTTTTTGAAAGACGGTCATTGCTTCAGTTAATTTCTTTTGGTTCAGCAACTGGCGGCCATACCCGTGCAATTCTAAAACCGATGCATTCTCCATTGCCGTGTTCATAATGTCTGACGCTTCTTTGCCCTTGCCCATTTTCTCCAGCAGGCGGGCCTTGGTGGAGAGAGCTGCGAAACTGTTACGACCGCCCAGCTGCGGGTTAGTAGCAGAGTTGATCCAGTTCAGCGCTTCTTCGTAGTTGGTATCATTGTCCACACACCATTGTGCGGCGGCTTCTAAACTGAGCGGGTCAAACCCGATGGCGCCGCTCATTTGCCGGCGGATGTCTTCCAATACTGTTGCTTTTAAATCCACTTCTACATGTATGGGAAAACTCCATCTTTCCCAGTCCAGGCTGATATCTACTGAGCGGTCGGTCTGGTTGGAAAAATTATAGACCAATCTTTCCTGCAGCGCAGGCTGATTTTTCTTTTGCACGGTTGATACATGCAATGCATCTAATTCTTTGCGGTAGAAGTAGCTGCCCCATGCTTTATCATTTTTATTAAAGATGAGCACACTGCTGTCCGGCTGCACTTCTATAAAAAAAGCATACTTGCCCGCCGGAAGTTTTTTACCGTTGATGGTAACATCGGTGGAGAAAGACATGACGGTGCATTCATCCGCTCCGGCCCGCCAGGGCGATGCCACATTGGAGCCAAAGCCCAGCACGGTAAAGCCAAAGGGTACTATATCTGTACCGTATATTTTTCCCTCCCGGCCTTTTACGCCGGGGCTGTTGTAGTGTACTTTAATTTCGGTAACCCCTACCCGGGCGCCTGCCATGCGGGTATAGTTGGTGTTTTGCGGTATGCGCAGGGCCTGGCTGTTTGCCTGAGTGGTACAAACTGCGGCAAGCAGTATAACAGTGAATGATTGTATTCTCATGTGCTTTATTTTGAACAAAGGAAATCTTATTGGGCGGGATATGCTTACCGCTGGTGGAAAAGGGGATTAACTCATACCCGGTTAAGGCGCTACTTATTGATAAAAAATATCCAGATATTCCTTAAAAACAAAATACCTGTTCCTTTTAAAACCTGTAGTTTCCTTTAATATACCAGCACTAATAAAATCTGTAATTATCTTATAAGCCGACACCTGTGAAATATTTAAAAGTCCTGCCACGTCCTGGGCATTTAATACCGGCTGGATAAATAAATGATCTAATAGTTTTTTTGCATTGGGTATTTTTTTGCCAAGCTTAATAATTCTGTTACCCTGACAATCCTGTCGTAATTCCATGATTTGTTTTAAACTTTTGGCAGCTATTTTACATGTTTGATTAATGGCCTCCAGAAAAAATTTTATCCATTGGGTAAGATCGTTTCGGATTCTTACAGTTGTCAGGTTATCGTAATAAAGCCCTTTATGTTTTTCAAAAAAGTCGGAGAGATACAGGATGGGCTTTTCAATAATTTTATTACTGATCAGGTAAAGCGTAATCAGTAATCTCCCGATCCGCCCATTTCCATCCAGAAAGGGGTGGATGGTTTCAAATTGATAATGCGCTATAGCAATTTTTATTAAATGAGGAACGGCAATTTTTTCGCTATGTATAAAATTTTCCAGGTCGCCCATCAGCGAATCGACAGCATGATGGGGCGGTGGCACAAACACAGCATCGTTTAAAGAAGCTCCGCCGATCCAGTTTTGAGATGACCTGAATTCTCCCGGCAGTTTGTGTTCACCCCGCACATTATCAAGCAGTATTTTATGACTTTCTTTCAGCAACCGGGAAGAAAGGGGCAATTTCTCCATTCGCTGTATAGCATGGTTCATTGCTTTTATATAATTGTTCACCTCCTGCCAGTCATTTCTCTTTTCAGGATTCAGTTCAGTTTTTTTAACAATCGCTTCTTCAATTTTTGTCTGTGTACCTTCTATTCTGCTGCTGATAGTTGCTTCCTTTATCACATGCATTCTTATAAAGAGACCGATATCCGGAATGAACTGTGAAAAGCTGTTCAATACTCCTAATTGCAGTGTTGCTTTTTCCAGCAGGATATTAACGGACGGCTCATCCCAGGTAAAACCATGGTTTATCGGCTCAGGCATAAAGCTTTTGTAACCGGCGGGCTGATTGACAAATGAACCTGCTATAAAATCTTTTATATCCATATACTTTAAATAAGGGTTATCTTATTTAATCTTACGGCAGTAAAGTTAATTATAAGTAATTGTAATTAACCATAATAAGGTAAAAATTAAATACAGGGCTTTCATAAGTCAAAAAAGCCGATTTCTGACTTATATACGGCACTTTAAAAAGGGGTTTGTATGCAAAACCACTCATTCACCGCATTTTTTGCGGTTATTAAGGGCATTATTCCCCGTCCGGGTTGCTTAGCGGCCAGCCTATCTTATCAAAAATGATGAAGAGCTGCTCCAATGAATATTTATAACCGCTGCGGGGGCCGATCTCTTTTTGATGCGGCTGCAGCCAGGTGCGCAGTACTTTGGGACTAACGCCAAAGGCAGCGGCCAGCTGCGTATGGTTGCAGGGCCTGATGACGATTTCCTTATCGGGTGGCGGGGCGGGCATAAGCGTTTGTTTGAAAAGACAAATATAGCAGGCCGGGAAAAAGCGGTTTCCAGTTTGTACAGCAATGTGAACGAAAATGCACAAAAAGGCCCTGATTGACGGCTTTGGTACGGCCTTACCCGGGGGTATGCAGGGCGGATGTACGGAGCAGGCACGGCGATTGTACCAAATTACAGCACCACACTCTTTTCAGACTGTCAGTTACGGTTGCTGATGAGGTTGATCACCTGTTTTATTGGCTCATTAGTTTTCTGTTTCCACTTTTTTTGATTACTGGTGGTTGATATGATGGAGTGTTTTCTTTCTTCTGCTTTCCTCTTACTTTTTTTCTTGATAAAAAAAGTAAGCAAAAAAATCAAGCCGGTTCGGATGGGGAATTTCTTTTGTTCGCAGTGTTCTTCAGGCGAACCGGCAAAGGGAGAGCAAGCTATTCGCCAGACTTATAGCGGCAGGAGGTTGCTTCGTGTTGTGCCAAGACCCTGAAGGCGCTGTGTTCCGCCTTGTATTCATTACAGAAATAAAAATGTTTATTGCATGGCGGAACAAGGCGCTGATAAATTTCCTTAATCCCCGATTGTTGCATCAATTTTACAGCCTGTTCTAACTGCTGCATATTTTGCACAACCTGCTGTAGTCGTTTTTCATTTAGTGTATACCCTTTTATCAAATGGTCTTTTAACCGTTGTGTAGCCCATTGGCGGAACTGTGTGCCCCGTTTGGACTTTACCCGGTAGCCAACAGAAATTATTACATCCAGATTGTAATGAGCCACCGGTTTATCAGAATTTGCAATATGCAAAAAATGCATATTGCTTTTCTTGTCTAACTCCTTCTCTTTAAATACATTGTTTATATGCCTGGAGATTACTGACTGGTCTCGCTGGAATAAGTTTATCAGCTGAGATTGTGTTAACCACACAGTATCTCCCTCAAACTTTACTTCTATCTGCTTATCCTTTGTCTGGTATATTTCTATCTGGTTCATACATTAAAATTAGCCAACTGGTATCAATGCTTTCGTCTTTTACACTCCTCTCCATTACCTGCCTTCGGGGAGAGAATCAGTTCGTAAGCGACTGGTATATTTCATCCACCAACCCGTTTACCGGCAGGTCTTCACCCAATTCCCAGAACATGATGCCGCCTAATTTTTTGCGCCGGATAAATGTTGATTTTTCACCGACCGATCGCTTATCATCAAATGTTGCGAATAATTTTTTTTGCCGATTGTATTGAAAAGGGGCTTTTGCTTTTTTATCCCAGTGATAAATGAAACCTGAACTGTCACTGAAGTAAGCGGAGAAATTTTTATACGCCACGCCTTCTTTAAATTTTCCTTGTTGGTACAATCCATGGTTGCTGCCGGAAACATTTTCCCAAACCCTGGCATAAAAGGCAGCGCCAATGATCAGTTTCTCCGCATCAATATTTTTATCCAGCAACCAGTTCACACATTTTTGTGTGGACTCCTGTGCCGGCCGGTAACCTTTTAGCGGGGTGTGATGACCCGTCACGGTACTGTAGCCACCCACCAGGTCATAGGTCATCAGGTTCACAAAATCCACCAGGGGCATCACCGCATCCCAGTCAATGGAGTGTTCCAAATATTTTACAAAACCACCGGCTGCAAAGCTGAGGATATACTCCTGTCCCATTTCCTTGCGGAGGGCTTTTACCAGTTCGGTGAAATTATTTTTATCGGCCGTATCATATGCGTGACCCGGATAGCCTTCAATGGCCGGGTATTCCCAATCCAGGTCCAGGCCGTCAATACCATATTGTTTAAAAAGGGCTACGCTGGTTTTGGCAAACATGGTACGGTGCGCTGCCGAGCTGAAAAGACCGGAGCAGGGGACACAGCCGCCCCATCCGCCGATGGATACCATGATCTTTAGCTGCGGGTTCAGTTTTTTCAATTGTACCAGTTGCTGCAATGCCTGCTGCTGGGCTTCATTATGAAAGCGGAGGCTGTCGTGCTGCAGTTTCAAAAAGCTGTAAATGATATGCGTCAGTTTTTTGACCGGGTATTGCTTTATGGTTTCTCCATTGCCGGTATAGTAAGCAATTATTTTATACCTGCCCGCCGGCTGACCTGCCGAAGGCAAGGCAGGCTGGCCAAAAAGATGAGTGGCCGCCATAAGAAAAATTGCTAACAGGATTTTTTTCATGAAAATGAAGTTAACAACAAAAATGAAGCAGTATGAGTTGTTGCTTTTCTTTTTGCAGGGTGCCGTAGGAGAAGAGGAGGGGCATGGAGGGATATTATTATTATTATTGTAATAAAATACACTTGCCCGGGTAATGCTCTGGAAAACTTTGATAAAGTTGGCTTGTTTGGGAAAAGAATCTGCACCCTAACCCACTGCCATCTTAGCTGAATCCTTCCAGAGATATGGTGGCATTGGTTCATTTAACTCCCATTTGATGTTCATAGGTTTTGAACCGGAATGTTCTCTATAATTCGAAATTCCTAAGAAAACATAGCCCATTGTATTTCCAAACTCATCAGTGTTTTTTTCCCTCATAAAAAGTAAAATCAATCTTTTATTTTTTTTGTGATTTATATAGGATTGGCCCTTACCTTCTTCGGGTTTTGCAGAATTTTGAGATTGCCAATGAAACAGTGTTTCGCTAATCGCATAATCATTATACAAAGTTGTTGGGGAATAATCTTCTTCCGATTTTTCTAATGTAACTAAAAGTAGTTCTGTATTCTTGCCTTCTGGGCTAACAACGCCTTCTCGATTACTTGATTTTCTATCAAAGGTATGGTCACCAAATGCTGCCAAGATTTGATCTCTTGTGTATCGGCTATGAATTTGTAAAGGCTGCAAATAAGGAAGACTGATTGTCTTTTCTAAAAAATCAATTCTATCAATTAATATTTCAAGCACCTCAACTATTTCTTCAGTTAAATTTTTATTAGCTCCGATTGTCCTTATGCTTTCTTCAAGCGATTTGAATCCTCCTGAGTCTTGCCAAACATCATAGTGAAGCATCAGGCACATTACTTTTTCGGCCTCAGTCAGGTCGTCAAAATTGATATTGAAATCTTTTTTTGCTAAGAATAAGATAAATTGGAAATAAGAATTTGAATTACATGAAAGCCATTTTTTACTTATTGCTCTATGAATTTCTTTTTCGTTTCTGATTGG
>CAYHPA010000033.1:0-21884 GCA_964358155.1 uncultured Chitinophaga sp. | reverse complement strand
ATAAAGCTCCGCCAAGTTTTGACATAACAACACCACCTAAACCACCAGCCATTCCGCCAATACCCACTACTGAGCCAACCGCTTTTTTGGGAAACATATCCGATACGGTTGTGAATATATTTGCACTCCATGCCTGGTGTGCCGAAGCGCCGATGCCAATTAGTAATACTGGTACCCAATAACTAATATACCCAAATGGCTGCGCTAATAAAACTACTAATGGAATAAAAGCGATCATTAGCATTGCTTTCATTCTTCCATCGTAAACCATGTGGCCTTTCTTAATAAAGTACATAGGAAACCATCCTCCGGTTATGCTGCCTACCATAGCAAGAGTATACAGGGCGGCTAATGGCAGCATTACTGCTTTATCCACTATTCCATATTTTACTTTAAGGAAAGCAGGTAACCAGAATAAATAGAACCACCAGACGCCATCGGTCATAAACTTACCAAATGTGAACGCCCAGGTTTGTTTATAGCCTAATAATTTGACCCATGAGGTTTTTTCCGATACCTTGTCTCCAGCTACTATAGCAACTTTTTCTTCTTCACTGCCATTGATATACTCCAGCTCTGCAACGGAAAGTCTTTTTTGTTTTTCCGGTTTTTCATAATAAATAAGCCAGAATCCCAGCCATATGAACCCTATAGCGCCCATGATGATGAAAGCCGCTTCCCATCCCCAGTTGATCCTTATCCAGGGAACAGTCAAAGGAGCGAGAATAGCTCCTACATTGGCGCCTGAATTAAAAATGCCGGTGGCAAATGATCTTTCTTTTTTTGGAAAATACTCGGCTGTTGCTTTTATCGCGGCAGGAAAATTGCCTGCCTCGCCAAATGCGAGCAGTGCCCTGGAAAACATAAATCCTAAGACAGATACAGAGAATCCTGCAATGCCTGCCCATCCCAATGCCGTAGAAATTCCTTCACCGATCGGAATGGCAAGCGCATGAATGATCGCCGCGAGAGACCAGATAATTATGGCCCATGCATATCCTTTTTTCGTTCCTAATTTATCAATGATCCTTCCGGCAAATAACATGGAGAACGCATAGACAAATTGAAAAACTGCCGTAATATTTGCATAGTCCGTATTGCTCCAGTTAAACTTTTTAGGATCCGACAGATAGGGCTGCAAAAGACTCAAAACCTGCCGGTCCAGGTAATTGACCGTGGTGGCAAAAAATAAAAGGGCACAGATCGTCCATCTGTATTTTCCTATGGCTTTGTTCATTATTATTTTTTAATTGATGCGATTAGTTCTAATACTTTTTTTGTTTCAGTTTCAATCGTTGCATAACCCTTTGCTTCCATCAGTTTCTTGCTGATAAGCTTACTGCCCATTCCTACAGCACAAACCCCTGCTTTGAACCATCCCTCAATATTTTCTTTTGTGGTATCTACACCACCCGTGGGCATAAACAGCAGTTTGGGAAAGATATCCTTTATTGTAGTGAGGAACTCCGTACCCAGCATATTCCCGGGAAATAGTTTGATGAATTTAATCCCTGCATTTTCAGCAGCAATAATTTCAGATGGTGTCATACAACCGGGAGCATAGAAAATATCTTTGCTTACGGCATATTCGGCCACTTCTTTTACAAAGCCGGGACTCACCAGAAAATCAGCTCCCGCTGCCATATAGTTTTTGGCATCTTTCAAATTCTTGATAGTACCTACACCTAATAAAAGATCAGGCATCTCTGCATTTCTTACAGCTGTCATCTTAACAAAGTTGTTCAAGGCTTCATCTCCACGATTAGTGTACTCTACGGCTTTGATACCAGCCCGATAAATGGCCCTCAATACCTCAATGCTTACTGTTTCGTCGGGATTGAAATACAGAGGAAGGATCCCCTGCTGTATAATAGCATCTGTAATTTGTTGTGTCTTGCTCATAATTTAAAAGACTTCCCACAAAGCCACAAAGGGCGCTAAGAGATGATCAAGATTCTTTGTTTGCTTCGTGTCTTTGTGGGAGATGTATTTATATTTTTACTTTTATCACTAATTTTTTTATTTCTCCCTCCCCGATCATCGGCGCATGCACATCTTCCGGAAAGAAGATGGCAAATTGCCCGTTGGTCAGCTGGAAATACATATCCGGTTGCTCATGATACAACTGTACATCTTTCTCCGGGTTGTAACCACCGTTCTCTGTCATACATTTCTCTCTTGGTTTCCAGCCGATTGTTTCCACACCATTGATGCAAAGCTGTATGTCAATATGCTTATCATGACATTCAAACTTTGACACGGATGCTTCAGCTGTCATGCCGGCTTTATTGGAAAAAATAGCTTTCAATCCTTCTTCTATATCCAGTTTACCATCAGGTGCATTCACCAAGTCGATTTGCCCAATGTATCCAAATGCCTTCCCAAATAAAGGATGAACCGAAAAGTATTTTGAAGCGTTATTTATTGTATCTACTATCATACTGCAACTCTTCTTTAATAAAACTTGAACATTCCCAAACAGGACTTCCGACTAATGACTAACGACTATCTCTGCACTCTTCCGCTGCCATCTCCTTTCACCAGGTCTTTTACATCACTTAGCGTTGCATGGTTCAGGTCCCCGGGAATAGTATGCTTCAATGCAGATGCTGCCACACCGAATTCCGCCGCTTCATTCATCGGCATACCGGTAACTAATCCATAGATAAGCCCGCTGGCAAATGAATCGCCGCTTCCTACCCTGTCAACTATACGGACATTGTATTGTTTGGTATGATAAAACTCCTTGCCATCATACACCAATGCACTCCATCCATTGTCGCTGGCGCTATGACTTTCCCTTAACGAAGAAGCAATGAATTTGAAGCCGAACTTGTCCTTCATCTGTTTGAACACATCCTTGAAACCGTCAAGGTTCAGTTCTCCCTTGGTTACATCTGTATCTTTTGCTTTAAACCCAAGCGTTGTATCTGCATCTTCCTCGTTGCCGATACAAACATCAACATACTGGCAAAGTTTGCTCATTACTTCCCTTGCTTTCTCCTTACTCCACAATTTTTTACGGTAGTTCAGGTCAATACTGGTGGTGATGCCTTTTGCTTTGGCAGCTTTCAAAGCTGCTTCAGTCAACGCTGCTGCTTTATCACTCAGGGCAGGGGTAATGCCTGTTGTATGAAACCAGCTTGCACCATCTAATATCTTATCAAAATCAAACTCGCTTATCTCTACTTCGGAAATGGAAGCATGCGCCCTGTCGTACAGCACCTGCGATGCCCGCATGGAAGCTCCGGTCTCCAGGAAATAAATCCCCAATCTTTCACCACCTCTTGCTATGAATTGGGTATCCACACCATAGCGGCGAAGATGATTGATAGCTGACTGACCGATCGGGTTATTAGGCACTTTGGTCACAAATGTTCCATTCAATCCATAATTACATAAGGCCGCTGCTACATTGGCTTCGCCACCGCCATAGGTCACATCAAAACTATCGGCCTGAACAAAACGTTTGAAATCGGGAGTGGATAATCGCAACATGATCTCTCCAAGTGTTACTATTTTTTTTGGCATTATTTTCTTCTGTTTATTTGTTGAATAATTATTTTAAAGTAGCTATCGGTGCGGGATCCATATCGGTAAAAACCTGGTTTTCTCCCGCCATACCCCAGATAAAACCATAGCTGGAAGTACCGCAACCAAAATGCATACTCCAAGGAGCAGAGATCACTGCTTCATGATTGGCTATCACAATATGCTTTGTTTCCTGCGGCTGTCCCATAAAATGAAACACCCTGTGCTGATCCGGTACATCAAAATAAAAATATACTTCCATCCTTCTTGTATGCGTATGCGGTGGAACTGAATTCCATACGCTGCCATTTTCCAATACGGTCAATCCCATTACCAGCTGGCAGCTTTTGATACCATCCAGGTGAATATATTTATAGATCGTTCTTTTGTTGGAAGTAGAAACATCACCCAAACTAACCGGTGATGCTTTTTCTTTTGTCATCAGCCTGTTGGCATATTTATGATGTGCCGGTGCAGATAATAAATAAAACGAAGCTGCTTCTTTCTTACTGGCTGAAGCAAAACTTACTTTCTTTGTTCCTTTGCCGAGATAGAGGCAATCCAGTTTATTCAACTCATATTTCTTGCCATCTGCAGTAACCACACCCTTACTGCCGACATTGATAATACCCAGCTCCCTTCTTTCCAAAAAATAATCCGCTCTCAATTCAGGATGGTTTGGCAACTGAACCGGCTTACCCACTGGTTTAACGCCACCAATAATGACACGATCATAGTGAGAATACACTAATTGAACAGTGTCGTCCTGCATTAAATTTTGTACCAGAAAATTTTTACGGAGCTGCTCCGTATCCATTTGACTGGTTTCTTCCGGGCTGTTTTGAAATCGTATTTCCATACCCCCATCCCCTAAAGGGGAGTAATACAAGTTTCCTGAAAATTCCAGTCTCATTTTATACTTTTTACAGTTGCCTTGGCTGGCTCATCTATATGCTGCCAGTTGAAATAATTTTTCGCATTATTAAAGCAAATATCCTGTATCACTTTACCCACCCACTCAATGTCATGGGGCAATTCGCCGGCTTCTATCTCCTCCCCAAACAAATTACACAACAATCTTCTGAAATATTCATGTCTTGGGAAGGAAAGGAAGGAACGACTGTCTGTGAGCATTCCGATAAAACGGCTGAGCAATCCCATATTACTCAGGGAATTTATTTGCTTGGTCATACCATCTTTCTGATCAAGAAACCACCAGGATGAACCCCATTGTATCTTACCGGCAATAGTACCGTCATTGAAATTGCCGATCATGGTAGCGAACAGTTCATTGTCGGCCGGGTTTAGATTATAAAGAATAGTTTTTGCTAATGTATTATTTCTATCAAGCCTGTCAAGGAATCTTGCCAATGCTTTTGCCTGTGAAAAATCGCCGATACTGTCCCATCCGGTATCAGGCCCGAGTTGCTTTAACATTCGTGAATTATTATTCCGCAAAGCACCGAGATGATATTGCTGCACAAATCCTTTTTCCCAATCCCATTCAGCAAATGTTACCAGCATCGCCGATTTGAATTTCCGGTTTTCCTGCAGGGATAAATCACCCCCGCTTCTTATTTTGGCAAAAATGCCGGCAATTTCCGTTGCCGTATAATCTTCTGCATAGATTTCCTCTAATCCATGATCGCTTACGCTGCAATGATTGCTGACAAAGAAATCATGCCGTTTCTTTAAAGCAGCGAGATAGTCGTTGTAAGTGCTGATAGAAACATCAGCCGCTTTTTCCAACCCGGTCAGGTAGTTATTAAATGTGTTCACATCATCCACATTCATGGCTTTATCTGGCCGAAATGCAGGCAATACTTTTACACTCCAATTATCATTCCTGATCTGTTGGTGATATTCCAAGTTGTCCACCGGGTCATCAGTAGTACAAATCAATTTTACATTCATCTTTTCCAGCAACCCCCTTACACTATATTCTTTTGTTTGCAATAAAGCAGAACTCTCCTCATACACTTTCTTTGCCGTATCTGCATTCAGGATATCGGTAATACCGAAATAGCGTTGCAGTTCCAAGTGTGTCCAATGATACAACGGGTTTCTCAATGTATAAGGAACCGTGGCGGCCCATGCCCTGAATTTTTCCCAATCAGTTTTTTCCCCGGTGATGTATGCTTCTTCTACGCCATTGGTGCGCATTGCCCTCCATTTGTAATGGTCGCCATTCAGCCACACCCGGGTAATGTTCTCAAAGTTCTTGTCTTCCGCCACTTCGTTTGGCGGCAGGTGGTTGTGGTAGTCAATGATGGGCATGTCTTTGGCATACTCATGGTACAACCGTTGCGCAGTTGCATTGGACAGCAGGAAATTTTCATCCAAAAATTGTTTCATACAATTCGTTTAATGTTTTTTATTGGCCCAGCTCCGGTTTTTTATGGCATCTTCTGTTGTGTCACTCACTTCATCGTTCTGTTCGCTACTCGGCAAAATATGCCGCTCCTACGGAGCTCTGAAAACATTTTTTCATTTACATTCCCCGGATTTCATCCGGGGCTACCAATATATCGCCCCTACGGGGCTTTCCACAAAATCATTTACAATCCAACAAATCGTGGTTCTACAGGCTCACTCCCCGTTTCCACGGAATAAAATCATCCTGGTTCAACTGCACCGCTTTCGGTATCACTTCACCACTCGCCGCTTTGATACAATATTCCAGTATCTCTTCTCCCATCTGTTCAATTGTCTTATCTCCTTCAATCACCGGGCCACAGTCAATATCAATTATATCATTCATTCTTTTTGTGAGATTGCTGTTTGTACTAACCTTAATGGTTGGACAAACAGGATTGCCAGTCGGCGTTCCCAAACCAGTTGTAAACAAAATCAATGTGGCCCCACTTGCTGCTTTACCTGTCGTTGCTTCCACGTCGTTACCCGGAGTGCAAACCAAACTTAATCCGGGTTTAGTAGCAGGCTCAGTATAATCCAATACATCTACCACTGGCGATGTGCCGCCTTTTTTTGCAGCACCGGCACTTTTCATTGCATCCGTTATCAAGCCATCTTTTATATTTCCCGGCGAAGGGTTCATAGAAAAGCTGGAACCGGCTTTGGTAACGATCTCATCATAACTCTTCATCAGGTGAATGAATTTTTGTGCCGTTGCTTCATTCTCTGAACGATCAATCAGTTCCTGTTCTACTCCGCATAGCTCAGGGAATTCAGCCAGCAACACTTTTCCTCCTAATGCTACAACAAGGTCAGAGCAATATCCAACAGAAGGATTGGCAGATATGCCGCTGAAGCCATCGCTGCCGCCGCATTTTACACCAATGCAAAGTTTATCCAATGCAGCAGGTTTTCTTTCCTGCTTATTTATCTCAATCAATCCTTCAAATGTTTTTCGTATCGCATCTGCAATTAACTGCTCTTCGCTTTGCGATTGTTGTTGCTCAAAAATGAAAAATGGTTTATCAAAATTCGGATTATGTGCTTTCAGGTCGTTCTTAAAATCCTGCACCTGCAGGTTTTGGCAACCCAAACTCAAAACTGTAACTCCACCCACATTCGGATGATCGGCATACGCTGCAAGCAATTTGCTTAATATGGCCGCATCCTGCCTTATGCCGCCGCAGCCCCCCTGGTGATTCAGGAATTTAATTCCATCTACATTTTTAAATTGCCGGGCATGACCATTGGCAGAAGGTGTAAGATTAATGCTATCTAATGAATTCCCGTTTGAATATGCTTTCACCAACTGCTGAGTGTATTGTTTGTATTTATCTGTTACTGCATATCCAAGTTCATTATGCATCGCTTCACGAATGACATCTAAGTTCCTGTTCTCACAAAAAACTGTTGGAATGAACAGCCAGTAATTGGCTGTACCAACTCTACCATCACTCCGGTGGTAACCATTGAATGTTCTCCCTTTGAACCTGGAAATGTCCGGTGCATGCCATTTATATTTTGCATTCCGGTATGTATAAGGCTCAGCGGCATGTCTTATATTTTCTGTTGCCATGCGGCTGCCTTTGGCAATATCCATCTGTGCCTTTCCAACCAACACTCCATACATCGTCACTTCATCGCCCGTCTTCATGTCATGGGTGAAAAATTTATGCTTCGCAGGAATATCTTCCTGCAGTATATAGTCCTTGCCCTCAAAAGAAATGATCTCACCTTTAGCCAGGTTGGTTAAAGCCACTATAACATTATCATTTTTGTGAATTTTTAAAACCCTGTTCTTCATCTATACACTGATTTTTCTTGTTTCAAGTTGTTCAACGGTTTGCAATACCCCATTTACCATCATATCGTGCAATTGCTCCTGCACGGCAGGCAGAAATCCCGGCAGTTTTGTCAAATCAATATCCCAAAGTTCTTCATTAGCCATTACTTCTGCTGCCACCCGTTCAGCTTTATTTTCCTCCCAGGCATTGTAAAAAAATTCTGCCGAGTCGTCTTTTATTTCATACTCTTCTCCGTTTCTCTGACCGTAATATTTACTACCTGCTTTGCGGGCCACTTTCATGTAAAGGAGATAAGCTGCAAAGGCTGTGACCATATGTATAGGCACAGGTCTATTTTGCTCATAGTGACTTTGCAGCAACGGAATATTCCTCATTTTCATTTTTGAAGTGTACTGCACAGTAATGCTTTGCCATTGGTGATCAATAAAGGGATTGCAAAACCGTTCAAACGTGTTATTGGCGAAATCCGTTTTCACTTTTTCGCCTATCGGAAAAGGAATAGCAGGCGCTATTTCTTCCTGCATCAGTTTTCGGGTGAAGTTGCCATACACCGGGTGCATTACAGCCTCCCTTGTTATATTAAAGCCGGACAAGAAAGCAGTACCGCAATTGAAAGTATGCGTTCCGTTAAGCAAACGAAGTTTTAATTCTTTGAACAAAGTAATATCAGGAGTGATGACTACCGCATCATCGGCTCTGTAAAAAGATAAAACTTCCTTTACTTTTTCATCTCCTTCTATAGCCCAGAGGCGGAACACTTCACTCATGGTAAGCAGTTCATCATTGTAGCCCAATGCTGCTTCCAGTTTTTTAGTGTCTTCCGCATTGGGTTTGCCGGGAACAATGCGATCCACCAGTGAATTGCAGAAGGTATTATGATTTTCCAGCCATTCAATGAATTTAAAATCCAGGTTATTGATATGTGCAAGTTCCAGTACTATACTTTCCAATTTGGAGCCATTATCGGTAATCAGTTCTGTAGGCACAATCACCATTCCGCTTTCTTTGCTTCCGTTGAACGCCTTAAACCGTTCCAGCAGAAAAGCCAGCAATTTGCCGGGAAACGAAACAGGAGGTTCCGCAGTAATATCATCCGGCACTAACTGAATACCCACCTCCGTTGTGTTGGATAATATGATCTTCATTTCAGGATTGTGTGCACATTCCAATATCCGTTGCCATTCTGTTTTGGCCCCAAGTACCCGGCTCACAGAGGCGTTGATGATATTTTCCTGCACCGTTTTTCCGTTCTCCACACCACGTACACAAACAGTATACAAGCCATCCTGGTTGTCAAAAGCGCTGCTGTCACTTTCAGTAGATTTTACAATAACGATCCTTCCATTAAAAATGCCCTGCTTATTTGCTTTGTCAATAAAATAATCAGGCAAGGCCCTCAATAAAACACCGGTTCCGAATTGCAAAACCTTTTCAGGCAACTGCAATAATCTTTCTGCCGGAATTTCCAGGCCCGGTTGTATTGCAATTTGACCCAGTGTATGTTTGGATAATTGCATAATCAGTTTTTTTCAGGATTCCAGCGACTACCGAAAACCCAGTTAATAGTTATATCAGTTGCTTTCACCCCGGCAGGAAGGTTATCGCCATACCAGTTATAATCCTTTCCACCATCCCTGTGACAGTTATAATAATATACACGGTGCCCCCATTGAATTATATTACTGGTGGGCACACGATAAATCGCCGAATCCCTCATGTTATTTGCAAAATCACAATTAACAAGATAAAATTGTGCATCTCTGTGATAACGGCCCAGCATGAATCCGTCAAAGCCACTGAATTTACAATTCATCAACACCGTTTTTGAATCGGCATTAGCCGAACCGTCGTGCCAGATAGCTGCTGTGCCCCCATGGGTGATGAACTCACAGTTCTCTGCCCAGGCCCATCCTCTCGGGCAATAAAAATCTACACCACCCTCCATCAGGCAGTCTTTAAAATACCACATGCCATTTCCTGTTTCCCAGGGGCTTACCGTGTCACCTGCCAATGATTTAAAATGACAGTTGACAGCTTTTAGTTTTGTGCAGTTCATGGCCCGTAGCGCCATCTGGTGGCCATACTTTCCGATTTTCTTTTGCCGGCTGACAGTATCAAGCGGACAGTCAATTGTTTTTTCTTCTTTGAACTCAAAACCAAAACTGTTTATAATAGTAAGGTTCATCAGCGTAATATCATTGGCCTTTACATTCATAGTGGCCACTCCCCAGTCATCCGGATGTTCACAGCGCCACTCATCTCTTGCAATAGCAGCAGTGATAATTGTTTTTTCTTTGACTTCACCCTGAAAAATAATATTTGATTTTTCTATGAATAGTTTCTCAGCATAGGTTCCTTTCCTAATAAGAATTACTCTTGGTACAGCAGATGAATCAGGCAAACTATTGATGGCTCCCTGTATGGTTTTATGCTCACCACTCCCATCTGCAGCAACGATGATTACCCGGCCCGAACCTTTCCCCCAGCCAGTTTGTGCCACCACACAATTGTGGAACAATAAAAATCCAAACAGGATATAAACTGATATGTGACTCCTTTTTCTCATTACTTTATCACAGTTTGCTTAAGCAGCCATTGAACCAGCTCCTCTGCCGCTTTATAATTTTCATACTCAGCCGGTAGTTTTCTTCCGTCTACATATTCATTATAGAACCACGGATCGCCAACCGCAAATACTGTTCCCCTGCCAAGTCTTGCAAAAGACATCAGCACCTCTCCATTCTCTTTATAAACACTGATGGCAGGTTTATCAATGGTCTGTGTACACATTTGTTTGACAAATACCTTTTTTACTTTTCCAAATATGGCATCAGCTTCATCAAAAAAGAGTGCCCCCTGCTCAAATTTGTTATCAATCACATCATGGCGCATGTTCTCGTTCCAATGGATGCCGAAACGTTCTGCCAGTTTGTTGAAATTCTTAAATTCCACATTATTGCTGTCGTTCGCCATCATTACCAGCACACCCCCGTTTTTTACATAATTGTACAAGGCATCAATGTGTGACTGCTCTATATAATTGGGAGTTTTATTTTCCTTTGGCCAATCAGGGTCAATCAGAAAATAGACAGACGCATTTTTAAGATTGGCAGCCGTTGGAGCTTCGTCTAATAGTTTAGTGAAGGTGCCATATTTATTAAACACATGGCCCAAAAAAGAAAAACCGCCATTATCCCTTTCCCCCCATTTGTAATGAAAAACGATTTTTTTTCCAAAAGCATCATCTTTTGTTTCCCGGTTGAAATAATTATCCATCACTACGGTCTTTCCTTTGCCAAGAGGCAATGTCCTTTGCATTTCCATTTCATTGCTTGCCAAAAGAAAAGCACCGATGCCCTTAGGGTCGTTCACTATTACCGGTTCACTCATATAGTATTCAAAACTGCCATCCCGGAAGGGATTACCGCCAAGACCAGAAACTTTTACAGTGCCATGTAAATTGGTCTGACCATTTTCAACTTTAATAAATTTATTTTTGATACCTGCATACCCTTTTTGAGCAATTAAAATTTTTGCGGCAGGCAAATAACCTTTCCTCACTCCTTTGGCAACTGCATACACAAATTGGGAAGAAGCTGATGCTTCAAAATAATTTTTTTCTTTGCCGGGTCCATTGTAATTCAGTATGTCTTTCCACAAACCGGTTACTTTGTCCTGTTGCCTTTCTATTGCGCTCACCAAACGGTTTAAAATCGCAATAAGATCTTTTCTCTTTGGGTGATCTTCCGGAAAATATTCCAGTGCATCTACTAATGCTGTTGCATACCAGCCCATAGCCCTTGCCCAAAACAATGGCGAAAGTCCTGTAACCGGGTTCGCCCATTTCATTTGTTTGCTTTCATCCCATGCATGATAAAGCAAACCGGTCTTTGCATCCCTTGCATGTTTTTCCATCCAGATAAACTGATTAGCAATATCATTGAAAGCCGTATCCTCATGTGCCAGCATAGCATACTCGGCATAGAATGGGGCGCCCATATACAATCCGTCCAACCACATCTGGTAAGGA
Source organism: uncultured Chitinophaga sp. (assembly GCA_964358155.1). Classification (GTDB taxonomy): domain Bacteria; phylum Bacteroidota; class Bacteroidia; order Chitinophagales; family Chitinophagaceae; genus JJ008. The sequence continues at coordinate 10,103 of CAYHPA010000033.1, read as the reverse complement.
TAAATCTTCTTGTGCCAGAAGCCGCCCTCCTTGGTGCGGGGGTGAGTCCGCAATTGTTCCCGCAACAGATTGGCCGCTTTCAGGTATTTTTCTTTCAGGGTAACCCTGTATAACAATAAAAGAAGTTTACCATTATTGATATGGTCAATATTGTATTCATCAGGTCTGTATGTCCGGATGCTTCCGTCATTTTGCACAAACACATCCATTTGTCTCTGGATATAGTCGTAGTACTTCACATCACCGGTGTTCAGCCACAATCCTTCAAAGCCTTTCAGTATAACACCCATGTCGTAAGTCCATTTGGCGGGTTTACCATCAAGTGCAAAAGAATCTTTCCAGGTATTCATCACGGCAGTCGCCACATTCTGCGAAATCAATCCATAATTAATTCCCCTTCTTTGGGAAAAAGCAAGTGTGAGTTGCAACACAAATATTGATATGAGGATAATCTTCTTCACGGCTTATTTAATTGTTACAGATTTTTCAGATGCGCCAAGTTCATACCTGATTTTCTCTTTAGCTTTTGATGCATCAATGTTTTTGATACTGATATTAGTACTTCTTTCCCCGCTGATACGAAACAAGAGTTCACTGCCGTCTTTATAAGTAATGTTGCCAAACACCAGTTTATCGCTTTGCACCACATCAATCACCGGGTTGGATTCATCACTTATCACTTTAATATTTTTAAATACGATGCCTGTGGCTTCCTGTACATCAATTCCCTTTTTGGCCTGCAGCACCATATTCTCCAGCACAATATCCTTTACATGCATTTCCGGAAGTCCTCTTACAAAAATGGCTTTCTCCGCTCCATTGCAATACACATTGCTGATATGAAAATTTTTGAATACAGGAGTTGTTTCATCCACCGGTTTGAATTCAACTTTCGGCAACTCCCTCTTCTCTCCGGCTAACGGAATGGGATCTTTCGCTGCATAATACATATCAAACAAGATTGCTTCTCCCGGAATATCTTTCATGTAAATATTTTTAATGAAGATATTCTCCACCACTCCACCCCTTCCTCTTGTAGTTTTAAAACGAAGACCGATATCTGTTCCGATAAATGTACAGTTGCTTACATAAATATTCTTTGCGCCGCCGCTCATTTCACTTCCGATTACAAAACCGCCATGTGAAGCGTACACGGTGCATCCACGGATGGTCACATTCTCGGTTGGCATCCCTCTTCTCCTTCCTTCAGCATCACGACCGCTTTTCATGCAAAGTGCATCATCACCCACATCAAATATGCAATTTTCAATCAGCACATTTTTACAGCTTTCCACATCAATGCCATCACCATTTTGCGCATACCAGGGATTTTTTACTGAAATGTTGCGAACGGTTAAATGTTCACTCATTAATGGATGCAAACACCATGCGGCTGAATTTTGGAAAGTAACTCCCTCCAGCAAAATATATTTACAGTTAGTAAGCAGCAACAGGTTCGGCCGGAGGAAATCTTTTATACTGGCATAAAATGCATCATCCTTCTCAGGCGAAATTGCTCCGGGATTGGTAAGTTTTGAACCTTTCATTGATTTTTCGGAAGGATACCATGTTTTTTTATCATCACTCAATACACCACCGCTTGCTGTTAATTTTTTCCACTGTGTTTCATTGAGTTTGTCTTTTTTCACCATGCGCCAGGTATCGCCATTTCCATCAATAATCCCTTTGCCGGTAATGGCAATATTTGTTGCTCCTGTTGCCGAAATGGGTGATTGATTTCTCATCTGCGGCAACCCTTCCCAGTTTGCTTTTATCAAAGGATACTCATTAAAGTCCTTGGTGAAAAGCAATGTTGAACCGGTTGCAAGGTGGAGGTTGATATTATTCTTCAAAACAATGGGACCCGTCAACCACAAACCGGAAGGGATCAAAATCACACCACCACCCTTTTTTGAAAGTGCATCAATGGCTGCATTGATTTTTTTTGTGTTCAGTGTATTGCCATCAGCAATTGCTCCATACTTTGTAATACTAAGAGTGTCTTTTTTGAATTTCGGAGTAATGACTACAGGCAATTTGTTTGTCTGTGAGTAAAGTGAAACAGGCAACACTAAGGCGAATAAGATGCTGAGTCGTTTCATTGGCAAGCTTTAACAGGAAAATGGCCCGTTTCGCATTACAAGTCTAACCAGATATTAACTGTTAATCAACGATTTGTACTCCTTTATTTACGCAATCGTTACCGGGAACGGTATCATTTTAGAGGTCGGATTTTCTGCCTGTTTTTGCCGGGCTTTTTAGACAGTCTTTACGGCTTGCCGGGCCAGCAAAATCCATTTACCACCTTGCTTTTGCCAGACCAGCATGACAAGCAAATGAACTTCCCCGGGTTTGCCGCCATCATTGGTAGTGGCATTGAGTTTATGACGAACAATTGCCGTCTTTCCGCTGATGCTGATTGTTTGCCCGGAAAGATCTATGCTGACAAAATCAGACTTGCCACTCACAATCTTTTCAACGAACTCCTTTTTATCATCAGTATGGCCTCCGCTATGTCCATAACTCAACTTCTCAGAGACCAAACTTTCCAGCATTACTTTATCAGCATCCACCATGGCTTTACGTAATTGCTCCACCGCATTACTAACAGCCGATTCCTGTTTGCTTTGTGCGTTGCTGGCAAAGAAACAAGTCAGTACAAATATTGATGTAAGTAATATTTTCTTCATGCTGTAATTTTTAAAACCGGTTGACCATCGGTACCAGATCGGTCAGTTCGGTGATCTTAACCGGTCTTTTTAACTGAATACTTTTTCTTGCTGCAATACCAATGAGTATTGACATGGCTCCTTCTCTTGTTCCCGCCATCACATTATGCGGATTATCATTTTTATCAACGAAGATTCTCCGTTGCATCCGTAAGTCACCGCCGCCGTGGCCACCTTTTATTTTTGGCGTAGTGAATATTTCGTAGTTCTTCGCAAAATTGTCCATCAGCATTATCTCCCTGAATTCACCGGGTATGGCATCATCAGCGTTACTCATTTCCATAGCATGCCGGTTGGCCTGGTCGTCGGCCGTTTTTTGTAAGTAAGGAATGTCTTCCCATGTTTCTATACGGCCATTCATACCATTGAATGCAATCTGCCAGCCTTCGTAAGGCGAATAAGTAGTCAATGAATAATTAGCTGTTACCCCATTGGCATAAATGATCTGTGCCGACATCTTATCATAAATATCAATTTCAGTGCTCCATACACAGCCATCCCGGATATATCCGTCATGCTGCTCATTCTTTGCATACAGGTTGTTCAACCGCTCATCCTTAGTAATATCCCAAAAGAATTTGCATTTATCCTTGTAGTCGCAGTCCCTGCATTTTGTTCCGCGGAAAAAATTATTCTTTCCATAATGTTCCAAACTTCCATAAGCGCTGACTTCCACCGGTTCAGAATTCAGCCACCAATTCAATAAATCAAAATGATGTGTGGCTTTATGCACCCATAAGGAACCGCCTTTGTTCATCCGGCCATGCCAGCGGCGGAAATAATCAGCGCCATGGTACACATTCAGGTACCAGTTAAAATCAACCGAAGTAATCTTTCCGATCCTTTGTTTTGCGAGCAATTCTTTTAGCTGCATGGCATGAACACTATGGCGGTAATTAAATGCAACGATTACTTTCTTACCCGTCCTCTTTTCTGCATCCAGTATGCGTTTGCATTTCACTTCATCAGTCGTCATTGGTTTTTCGGTAATGACATTGAAACCCATTTCCAGGGCTTTTACAATAAACTCATCATGTGTTGAGTCAACTGTAGTAACAATAACATAATCTGGTTTGGTTTGCTGGAGCATCTGCTCATAGTTTATGAAAACGGGGCACTCCACCTTCATAGCATTTTTTACATAGTCCATACGTCCGGGATTGATATCGCACAATCCGACAAACTCTACCACATCCTTAAAACTTTCATTCAGCGCTTTCCCCCAAAATCCCGATCCGCGGTGACCGGTGCCCACCAATGCCATTCTTGCTTTTGTTCCTGTAGCGGCAAAAGTTTCAAAAGGATTCAACATCAGGGCTGCGCCTGCAGCAGCAGTGTATCCCAAAAATTTTCGGCGTTCCATATGCATACTTTTATTTTTGAATGTTACCAACCAGGATCTTTTCTCGGAATTTCAGCATAAGGCTCTACATGAACCCAATCTATATCCGCATATCCTGAGTCATTGGTGACATTGTTGCGGGTAAAAAACAATCCGAGCTTAGCTCCCACCCACTTGCCGGGGGCCATCAATCCCGTAAGGCCAACTTTGGAAAAAGTTATTCCATCATTGCTATAATAAAATTTTGTAGTACCCACTGGACCCACCACAAGGATTCTTAGATAAAAAATGCTTCCTTCCGCCTTCAGCAAATCAGCGCTTTTCTCTGTACTATCTTTATCTGCCTCCAGGCAAACCCCAAAAGAAATATAATTGCCATCCTTCCTCTTTACAACAGAAACATATTCATAATCTCTCCCAAATGTTACAAAACCAAACCTTTCTCCAATATGCTTTGGTTGAAATGTGAATTTTATCGTCGCCATGAAATCTTCGGTGGGAATTTTTTGTGCAAGGATATTCGCCAATTTCCAGATAGATGAATCAGTCTGATATACCGAAAACATTCTCGTAGCGCCTGATAAAGTGGGATAAGCCCAACCTTCTCTCGGATTTGCCTGCCATTGCCATTGCAATCCCAATTTTGTATCGTTGAATTCATCCGACTCAGCCGGGGTAATAACAGGAAATGCTCTTCCAACGTTAGGTTTTTTATAAGTAAGTACTGGTTGCCCCTTGCCATCAGCATCTTTATCCTCTCCTATCACGGGCCAGTCATTTACCCATTTCATCGGTTGCAAATGGACCACCCTGCCGTAAGCTTCTTTATCCTGAAAATGTAAGAACCAATTTTCCCCTGTTGTTGTATTTACCCATGCACCCTGGTGCGGGCCATTGATTGCTGTTGCTCCCTGGTCCATTACTACTTTTCTTTCATAAGGACCATAAACATTTTTACTGCGTAAAACAGTTTGCCATCCTGTGCTTACACCACCGGCTGGAGCAAAAATGTAATAATACCCATTGCGCTTATAAAACTTCGGGCCTTCAATTGTAGGGTCATCTTTATGCCCATCATACACCAAAACAGGTTCGCCGATAACTTTTGTTCCCTCTTTATTTAATTCTTTAACAACAATCACTGACTTGATACCTGCACGGCTGCCTGCATAGGCATGAACGAGATAAACTCTTCCATCATCGTCCCATAACGGACAGGGATCGATCAGTCCTTTTCCAGCTTGCACCATCAATGGTTCACTCCATGGCCCCAGTATATTTTTTGCTTTAGTGAGATAAATCCCAAAATCAGGATCGGGGTAATAGATATAAAACTCATTGTTGTGATAACGGATGCTTGGCGCCCACACTCCGCCGCCATGCCGCACCGTATCAAAATGAGGCGAAGGAAGTTTTTTCAAAGCATGACCGATCAGCTTCCAGTTCACCAAATCTTTTGAATGAAGTATCGGCAAGCCTGGCACATGATTAAAGCTGGAAGAGATCATATAATAATCATCACCTACCCTAATCGCATCGGGGTCGCTGTAATCAGCATGAATGACTGGATTTTTATAAGTACCACCGCCATTATCCGCCACCCAAACTTTTGAAACTGTTTGGGCTGTTAATGATTGAACAGTAATAAGCAGCAATATGGTAATTAGGTTTTTCACAGATCAACTACCCTTCTTTCTTTATAACTTCTATAGGCCGCCTCAATCACTTGTATCACTTTCATTCCATCTTCTGCTGAAACCGGGAGTTCTTTATTATTTCTCAGTGCATCGTAAATGCCGTTGTAATATTCACCATAGTTTCCCTGTAAGGACTCAACATGTTCTTTGATCACTTTTCCTTCTACTTCTGTATGCAATAAACCCCTTTGTGATTCAGGTTCCAGGCCCCAGTTTGCACTACCGGGTTTCTTCCCTGCCTGCAGATCGGTTTCCTGCACATCTGTTTTGGCTTTTATGAAAGAACCTTTCGTTCCATGAAAAATGTATCCCGGCAAGGCTTCCCTTACAAAATAGCTTGATTTTAATGTTACCCGGTGTGAGGGATAAAAAAGTTTAATATCAAAATAGTCATCCACCTGCGAACCGGGCCTGTTAATTGCAATATCTGCAGAAACTGCTACCGGCATTCCGAAAAATTGCAATGCCTGATCAATAAGATGTGCTCCGAGATCGTACACACTTCCAACGGCAGCGGTGGGAGTTTCCTTATGTACTTTGTAGCTCAGTTCGGGTGTGTACCTGTCATAATGTATTTCCGCATCTATGATTTTACCCAATAAACCTTCGTCTAAAATTTTTTTCACTGTTTTGTAATCGCTATCGTAGCGGCGATTCTGGTAAACAGAAAGTTTGACATTATTCTTTTTGGCGAGTTCTATTAATTTTTCTGCCTGTGCCACCGTTGCCGTGAAGGGTTTTTCAACTACAAGATGCTTTCCGGCCAGAATAGCTTGCTTTGCATACTCATAATGGGTGACGCTGGGTGTGTTAATAATCACCAGCTCAATGTTTTCATCAGCCAGCATTTCTTCCAGTGTCCTGAAAGTTTTTGTTCCCGGATATTTATCACCGGCAAGGTTTTTTGTCCGCTCCCATACAGCATACAAATTAAACCCGGGATGAATTGAAATAAACGGAGCATGAAATACCCAGCCGCTCATGCCGAAGGAACATAATGCTGTATTGATTGGTTTCATCCTGCTATTTTATGTAAATCTATTGCTGTTTAGGATTCCATCCTCCCAGCACATTCCACAAAGTGTATTTCTTCACTTCCTCATCAGTTAATTGTTTTGCCCATTTCACCCGGCTTTCTGTTCCGGATGAGGAACCGAAGTTGCTAAATTCCGCATAGCGGGCAGTCAAATGATTCTCATTATTATTCCACACACTCCAGCCTTCGGGCCTGATATGCTGGCCGATGTAGCAATGCAAATAAGTCACAGCAGCATAAGGTCTCCAGGGACGGCCTAATGAAACATTATGCAATGAAGTATCGCCGTCCAGTTCACAGCAGTTAAAAACATAACCGAATTCCTTTTCTTTTGGAGTGGCAGCAGCGGTGACATGGGAATTTTTCTTACTGTAAATATGACATCTTTCAAACCAGACCGTGGAAGACCCAAAAATAAAATCTGTCGTTCCTTCTATATAGCAATCTTCAAAATACTGTCTGCTCCGATCACTGTTTGTAAATAATACATCCTGGTTGCCGATAAAACGACAATTTTTGAAAATAGCCTTGTCGCCATCGGACTCCACTGCAACGGCTTGCCCTGCTATAAAACCAGCATCGTTCTGAAATGTAATGTCCCTTGCAGTAAAATTGTCTGCTGCTATTTTAAAACTCCAGGAAGTCCTTGTATTAATGGTATCGCCATTGGGTGCCACTTTACCGGTATGGTCATTCCAGGTAAGTATGGTGTTGAATTTGTCTTCGCCAGCTATTGTGACATACTGTTGAAGTGAATCAAGAAACAGTTTCTCCCTATAAATCCCCTTTTTAATAACTATAGTAACCGGCTTTTTATTTTTACCAGGAATTGAATTGATAGCTGCCTGAACTGTTGAGAATTCTCCGCTGCCATCCTGCGCTACTGTGATGACTTTTCCTGGTTTCTTTTCTTCTGGAAAATTTTTTCTCAAAAATTTATCCATATAAGCAACCGTCGTATCAAACCATGGATTGAAAAGGATAAAACTATGAGGCGAGCCTTCAAATGTTCTTACTTCGGAGTAAATATTATACCGATTCAGCTCTTTGATGAAATCTTCCCGGCCTGCATGCATCCTGGCCACTCCACTATTAATGAATTGTGTCGGTGGTGTATGTTTTCCCACATGGGATAATGGCGCTGCCTGTTTCCACAGTTCAGGATTTTCAGTTTTTGAATAGCCAAACCAATGTGTGGCGGCTGATATTCTTTTGCTGTCATCACCCTCTCCTGACTCAGGATGGATAAAGGCCAGTGTGCCATCCAAATCGATTACAGCATTCACCTTACTGGATTTTTTTTGGTAACAGCCGTTTCCTTCAAAAGCCTTCATGCCATTTGTTGCCCCCATAAACGCAGCCAGTTCACCGCCCGCTGAATGTCCGGATGCCACTATCCTGTTTACATCAATATTATACTTAGCAGCATTCTCTCTTGTCCAGCGGATAGCGGTTTTGATATCATATATCCCGGCGGGATATATGGCTTCGGAGGAAAGCCGGTACTCCGGTGTGATGCAGACATACCCTCTTGCAGTCAATTGTTGCAGCAAGGGATAATGCATGGCCTTGTTTCCGCTTCTCCATCCACCACCATGAATAAAAATGATAGCGGTTCTTTTTATCGAGAATTTCTCCTTGGGAAAAAACACATCCAGCCTTAATTCTCTTTCTTTTGTTTTACAAAAAATAATATTCCTTTCTTCATTGATATAATCATACGGGGTTTCTCTTGCAATTTGAATAAACGGATAATTTTTCAGATTTTTATTATACTCATTCATTATATTATAGGAAGTATCCCTGATGCCGGTGATGCCTGCTAATGATTGTGCAGAAGAAACTGCGTAGCAGATAATAAAAGCAAATATGAAAAAAGGCGGCTTCATCTATTTTTTAACCGGCGGAATGAAAACCCGCTCTGTTAGTTCGATTTTCAACTCCCTGAGTTCTTTTAACACCAACTGGGCAATCAACCTTGCCCCCAGTTCGGTAAAATGAGTATTATCATCCTTGCCATCAGGATAATTAGGGTGTTCTCCCGGCTTTAACTGGAGGAATAAAAGTTTTGAATCCCCTTTTCCCATCTGCTGATATAGCTCACGGCTTTTTGTATCAAGGTCAATAAAAAGAACATTCTCTTTAGCCGCCACTTCTTTTACATAAGCTGAATACTCCTTGTGTGTTTCAATTGCTGTTCCGGTTGTATCAAATTTTCTACGGCTTACAGGAGTAAATAAAACAGGAGTAGCTCCTTTTTCCCGGGATTCCTTTACAAATCTTGTCAGGTTCATGCGAAAAGTATCCGGTGTGGCATATCGTTCTCCTTTTTCTTTGGCTTCATCATTATGTCCAAATTGAATAAACACATAATCACCCTCTCTTGCTTCATCCATAATTGACTTCCACAAGCCTTCGCTGATAAACGTTTTGGTGCTGCGGCCATTCTTAGCCCGGTTTACCACCGATACGGTAGAATCCCAGAAATAAACAAAGGGCATGCCCCAGCCGGTTTCAGGATAGGCTTTTGTATCTTTTATACTCATGGTCGAATCTCCGGCCATGAAAATCTTTATTTTCTTCTTTTCGGGTAATGTAAAAACAATTGCCATTACTAAAACGGAAAAAAAGGGTAGCTTTTTCATTTCACCAAACTGTTTAAATACATTTCAATATTTGTATAGTATTTGTGGAGCCCGAACTGGGTTGCATCGGCTCCGTCTGCAGGGTTTAGCCCATTCTTGTTTTCCCAATCATCCGGCATTCCATCTTTATCAGTATCGGCAAGAGCCGGTAATGATTTTAAAGAAGGCCATGCTTTTACCGTTTTTTCATACGCTGTGCCGTGCGGATAACCACCCTGTACATCAACAAAATTTCCTTTTCTCTCCACTACATTTTGCATAATACGCATATCCAGTGTATCTCTTGCCGGCAGGCTGCAGCCCGCAAATTGCAAAACGGCCAAATAAGCATCTCTTGCTGTCTGCACCGGAATTTCTTCAGCCGAAAATGCCTGAACCTGTAAACATACGCTCTTATCTTTCTCTGTAGCCCCGTTTCCCATGTGAACACCTTTCCGGTTATCGCCGGTAATATCTTTGGCATCGTCCACATAGTTTCCCTCCACATACCACTTGCCAAATGGAATGGTTTCATTTTTCCCTGGATTGGCGATTCTGTAACGGACATTCACATTCGTATTTGGTCCGTATTTAAAATAATTGTTGACAATATTATAATTGGGCGGTTCCGCTGCGTAAGTATTTGTGGACGCGCAATTGTAGAGAAGAGGATTT
>CAYHPA010000032.1:0-22712 GCA_964358155.1 uncultured Chitinophaga sp. | reverse complement strand
GGTTTCTTTTACCCATAATGCATAATAATTAGGCGGAGCGGGGGTAAAATAAAAAAACCTCAGCAGAAACTGAGGTTTTTTGTGGTGTGGGGCGGGATCGAACCGCCGACACAAGGATTTTCAGTCCTTTGCTCTACCGACTGAGCTACCGCACCATTCCTGAAACACATCGGCTTGGTAAGTGGAAGCCTATCCTTGCTTTTGTGCTTCGGGGCTGCAAATATAGGCAGGATTGCCTGAAATCCGAAGGCTAAATGCCCCTTTATTGGTTCTTGGAGTTTGTCGTTTAGGATTTTGTGCCCTACATCCCATACTCACTCAAAAACTTTATCCGCCGGCCTTCGCAAATGCTATGGCCGGCAAGCACATCACATCCCGTATTCGCTAAGGAATTTTATTCTCATGATCTTCAGCTGCTCCCAGTTGAAATTATATTCAGCCAGCTCTTCTTGTGCCACCTGCAGCGAGGAGGTTTGACAACCTTTGAAGTATTCAATGATCTCTACCTGGTCGTCTTCATCCAGCATTTCATCAATGGCATAGTTCAGGTTGAGCTTGGTGCCGCTGGCGGCAATGGTTTCCATTTCTTCCAGCATCTCATCCATGCGCCATCCTTTATTCTTCGCAATGGTTTCCAGCGATACTTTCTTATCGGTGTTCTGGATGATATAAACCTTGTTGCCGCTTTTATTTACCACACTCTTCATCACAAAATCATCGGGCCGCTCAATATTATTCTCTTCCACATATCTTTTTATCAGCTCCACAAAAGGTCTTCCGTATTTTATCGCCTTGCCTTTGCTCACTCCCTGGCATTTTTCCAATCCCTCCATCGTTATCGGATAGAATGTGGACATATCCTGCAGGGATGCTTCTAAGAAAATAACAAAGGGCGGCAGGTTTTTCTTCTTCGCTTCTTTCTGGCGTAGTTCCATCAGCATCGCCATCAGTTTTTCGTCCATTGCGGCGCCGCCGGTCGTTTCTGGTCCTTCTTCGTCGTCGGCATTGGCATCGGCATAGGTGTCATTCAATACGATCTTGAAGGATTTGGGTTTTTTCAGGAACGCTTCGCCGGCTTTGGTGAATTTCAGTACACCATATTCTTCAATATCTTTTTTCAGGAAACCCGCCAGTAATAATTGTCGGATAAGTGAGTTCCAGAAATGATTGTCCCGGTCGTTGCCGCTGGCAAATGCATTTAGCCCTTCGTGGCGGAACATCTGTATCTGCGGTGTCAGTTTTCCGCTGATGATCTGCACTACGTAATCCGTAGCAAATTGTTCGTTCAATTCCTGTATGGCCTTTAATACAATGACAGCTTCTTCCTTTACTTCTGTTTTTTCTTTCGGGTGCTTGCAGTTATCACACTGTCCGCAATTGTCTTTGGTATATTCTTCGCCGAAATAGCTCATCAGCACTTTGCGGCGGCATACACCGGTTTCGGCAAAGCCAACTGTTTCGCTGATCAGCTGTGCACCCACCTCTCTTTCGCTGAGGGGCTTGTCCCGCATCAGGTGCTCGAGTTTGCTTACATCTTTATGTGAATAGTAAAGAATACATTTTCCTTCCAGTCCATCACGGCCGGCACGGCCTGTTTCCTGGTAATAATTTTCTATCGACTTTGGAATATTATAGTGAATGACGAACCGGATATCCGGTTTGTCAATTCCCATTCCAAAAGCGATGGTGGCACAGATCACCTGCATCTCTTCGCCGAGAAACTGGTCCTGTCTTTCAGACCGCAACTTGCTATCGAGCCCGGCATGATATGCAACTGCTTTGATACCGTTTGCCATTAAGATATCGGCCAACTCTTCTGTCGTTTTCCTGTTCAGTGTATAAATAATGCCGCTTTTGTTTTTCATGCCCTTGATGAAGCGGACAATATTCTCGTCGGTTTGAGCTTTTTTTATTTTGGGCAGCACCTCATAGTAAAGATTGGACCGGTTGAAGGAGGAAATGAAAACACTCGGCTCCCGCAAATCAAGGTTTTTAATGATGTCACTTTGCACTTTAGGTGTGGCCGTGGCTGTTAATGCAATCACCGGCGCATCGGGATTTATCTGTATCATCATTTCCCGCAGGCGGCGGTACTCGGGACGAAAATCATGTCCCCACTCAGATATACAGTGTGCTTCGTCCACGGCGAAGAATGAGATTTTCAGATCGGAAAAGAATTCAAGGTTTTCCTGCTTCGTTAAAGTTTCGGGAGCAACGTACAGCATTTTTGTTTTGCCCGTAAGCAAATCATCGTGTACTTCTTTTATTTCTTTTTTGGAAAGTGTGGAGTTAAGAAAATGTGCCACCTCATCATTGCTGCTGTAACCACGGACAAGGTCCACCTGGTTTTTCATCAATGCTATCAGCGGAGAAACAATGAGCGCAACGCCTTCGCTGATCATCGCCGGAAGCTGGTAACATAAACTTTTGCCCCCGCCGGTTGGCATGATGACGAATGTATCGTGCCCGGCCATCAACGATTCTATCGCTTTTTCCTGCGTGCCTTTGAATTTGCTAAAACCAAAAAATTCCTGCAATGATTTATGCAGGTCGATTCTTTTTTTAGACCCGATGGCTATCGGACTGACAGCGCCGTTGCTTTTTATTGTCTTTCCTCCCGCCGGCTGAACTTTTTTTGCCGCCGGCTTCTTTGTTGCTGATGTTCCCATTACTCAAATTTTTCTCCGAGGTCGTCCTTCGGACCTTCTCTCCCGATCCGTACCGGGGTACTACAAATGCAGATTTATTTAAGATACTTCTTTTTGTCCGAATGCGGATACCGAACCTGTATAATTTTTATGCAGGTTATTTTTCCGGTGGCAGAATCCGGCAGAAATAGGTCTGCTTTTCCTCTAATGGCCGGGAGGTCAGTAGTTAGCGTAAGCTAAACGGGCTGATCAAGTGAACTCCTGTCGCACAACTTCTTTCCCTGGTTTAATTCCGGAAAAGTCCGGAATGAGGGTGGCGAATTTACGACTCTTTTGACCCGCATATTCAGATAAAGCGTTAAAAGAATGCTTTGTATAATTGATTGCAATCACTTCCTTGTAAATCCTATAAATTTGCGGCCATTGTCCGCCGTAGCTTTTGGCTACATTGAAAGTTTCACCGGATAAATAAGCGAAGGCGGAGTATTAATATGTCTGTGTCTATCAAACAGGTGGCGCTCAAAACCATTGAGCTGGAGGCTCAATCCATTTCCGGTCTTGCTTCTTTTATCAATGATGATTTTGAAAAAGCGGTGCTGGCCATTGCCGGGTGCAAGGGCCGTGTAGTTGTGTGCGGCGTTGGTAAAAGCGGCATCATTGCCCAAAAGATAGTGGCGACATTCAACTCTACCGGCACTCCTTCCATTTTTATGCACGCCGCCGATGCTATTCATGGCGACCTGGGCATGGTGCAGCAGGATGATGTGGTGATGATCATCAGCAAAAGCGGCGAAAGCCCCGAAATAAAAGTGCTGGTGCCGCTTGTAAAAAATTTTGGCAACACCATCATCGGCATACTGGGAAATACGGCGTCTTTTCTCGCTAAAAATTCAACGATCGTTTTAAATACTACGGTAGAACAAGAGGCCTGTCCGCATAACCTGGCGCCCAGCAGCAGCACTACCGCACAGTTGGTAATGGGCGATGCCCTGGCTATTTGTTTGATGGAGCTGAAGGGTTTTCAAAGCGATGACTTTGCAAAGTTTCATCCGGGTGGTATGCTGGGTAAAAAATTATACCTGCGGGTGTCCGACCTGTATGGCAATAACGAAAAACCAAAAGTATTGTCCGGTCAATCGCTTAAAGAAGTGATTGTAGAAATGACGGCGAAGCGGCTCGGTATAACGGCGGTGGTGGATGCGGATAATCATTTACTAGGCATCATTACCGATGGCGACCTGCGGAGGATGCTGGAAAAAAACACAGCAATCGATAAAATAAAGGCAGATGATATAATGACCGCCAGCCCAAAAACCATTGGGCCGGACGAACTGGCCGTGGATGCGCTGGACTTGCTCAGAAAAAACTCTATAAACCAACTGGCGGTAATTGAGGGAAAAAAATATTTAGGCATTATACATTTGCATGACTTGATAAGAGAGGGATTAATTTAACGGGAGTGAGTTGTGTAATGGCGGAAACCCATTCATTATTCACTATTCACTATTCACCATGAACAAACATCACTATGTTGCGATAATGGCGGGAGGAATCGGCAGCCGCTTCTGGCCGATGAGCCGTACGGATTTTCCAAAGCAATTCCTGGACATTCTTGGCACAGGAAAAACGCTGATACAGCAAACTTTTGACCGCTTCAGCAAGCTGATACCCGTAGAAAATATTTATATAATTACGTCGCAGGAATATATCCCCATCGTTAAAAAACAGCTTCCCGACATTCCGGAAGAAAATATTCTGGGCGAGCCTTCCAGAAAAAACACCGCCCCTTGTGTGGCTTATATTTCTTTCAAGCTTTTTCAAAAAGATCCGAAAGCCACCCTGATTGTTGCACCATCAGATCACCTGATACTGGAAAAAGAAAAATTTACCGACACCTGTAAAAAAGCAATTGACTTTGTGGGTCATATGAATGCGCTGGTCACACTGGGTATTCAGCCTTCTTATCCCAATACAGGCTATGGCTATATCCAGCACGATGCCGCCGAGGCGGTGCCGGGTGTATATAAAGTGAAAACGTTTACCGAAAAACCCAATACCGAACTGGCCAAAACATTTATTGCCAGTGGCGATTTTTTATGGAACGCCGGCATATTTGTATGGCAGGTTAAAAAAGTGCTGGCTGCTTTTGAAAAACATATGCCCGAAATGTATGAGTTGTTCGCTTCAGAGAAGGAAAAATTCAACACAGCAAACGAGGCCGCTGCTATCGCAGAAATTTATCCCCTCTGCACCAATATCTCCATTGACTTTGGGGTAATGGAAAAGGCCGACAACGTATACGTCATTCCCGCCTCCTTTGGATGGAGCGATCTTGGCACCTGGAACAGCGCCTGGGAGAATATGGATAAGGATTATTTCGGGAATGCCGTGGCCGGCAAAAAAGTAATGGCCGTTGATGCGAAGAACTGCATGGTGCATGTGCCGGATAACAAACTGGTGCTGCTGCAGGGTCTTGATGATTTCATTATTGTTGACACCAAAGACGTTTTACTCATCTGCAAAAAAGAAAAAGAGCAGGAAATCAAGGAATATGTGGCAGAAGTAAAGCGAAACCTGGGGGATAAACATGTTTAGGCCCGGAAAATAATTACCACAAAGTGTTAGTCCCGCCTTCAGCGGGATTTTTTACTTTTACTGTGTGCCACATAGCTTCTGACCGGGTTTAGGTTTTTGCCGGATAAATTAGCGAAGTGGCATGTCACAAAGCAGTATGTCGTTCCCTTTTAATAACATATTATTTCTTGATATTGAAACGGTGCCGCAGTTTCCGGATTACACTTCCCTGCCGGAAGGCTGGAAGCAATTGTGGGACACCAAATCAACATCGCTGCTGAAATACCATGAAGGGCAGACCAATGAATCGCTGTATCCCCGTGCAGGCATCTATGCGGAGTTTGGAAAGATCGTCTGCATCAGCTGCGGCGTGTTGCAGGGAACCGGGACGCAACGAAAGCTCACTATCAAAAGCTTTTCAGGAGACGATGAGAAAATAATATTGCAGCTGTTTAATGATATGCTGAACAAATGGGCTGCCGGTGAACAAAAATTTCTTTGCGCACACAACGGAAAGGAATTTGACTTTCCCTATCTCTGCCGCCGGATGATCATCAACGGGCTGACCATTCCTGCCATGCTGAATATTTCCGGCAAAAAACCCTGGGAGGTAAATCACCTGGACACACTGGAGCTTTGGAAATTCGGTGATTTTAAAAGCTATACCTCCTTAGTTCTGTTGGCGCACACCCTCGGCATACCAACGCCAAAAGATGATATTGATGGCAGCATGGTATGGGAAGTGTACTGGAAAGAAAAGAATTTGCAACGAATCGTTACCTATTGCCAGAAAGATGTGGTGACAGTAGCGCAAATTTTTCTGCGGATGAACGGAGAACAGTTACTTAAAGAAGAAAATATTGAAATAAAGGGCTAAGAGGTTAAATGAGAAGAAGGAGATAAAGAGAGCGTCTGAAATGCGGAGAGGCTTTATATCTTTCAGAAAATATCTCCTTTTCTCTTTTCCCTCATTTAAACTCTTAGCTAAATGCAAAGAACCAACTACTCCTCCGGTGCCAAATGGGAAGACATTGTCGGCTATAGCCGGGCTGTGAAAGTCGGGAATATTATTGAGGTGACGGGAACTGTTGCAGTAGATGAAAACAGCCTGCTGGTGGGTAAAGACGACGCCTATGCGCAAACAAAATTCATTATTCAGAAAATTGAAGTGGTCTTGCAAAGAGCCGGGGCATCATTAAAAGATGTGGTGCGCACAAGAATGTTCGTTACGGATATTTCCCGCTGGGAGGAATATGGAAGAGCTCATGGAGAATTCTTTGCAGCCATCGGGCCCTGCACCAGTATGATTGAAGTGAAAGGGCTGATAGCCCCGGAATATTTAATAGAGATTGAAGCAACGGCAATTTTGGTCTGATATGAATATTGAATCCCTCCGCGAATATTGTTTATCCAAACCCGGCGCCGAAGAAACGCTTCCTTTCGGACCGGATACACTGGTGTATAAAGTAAATGGTAAAGCTTTTTTGCTGACTGGCTTTGACAACGACCCGTTACGGTTCAATGTAAAATGCGATCCGGATAAAGCAGTTGAGCTAAGGGAAGAGTTTCCCTGTGTGTTGCCCGGCTGGCATATGAATAAAAAACACTGGAATACAATTGTGGTGGATGGGTCTGTTTCTTCCAAACAGCTAAAAGAATGGATCGATCACTCGTATGAATTAGTGACAACACCAAAGCGAAACAGATAGTCGTTATCTTGCAGATTATCTCAAATTCAAACTCTTTTCATTTGCACATCCAATCCAAACTCCCCAACGTTGGCACCACCATCTTTACCGTCATGAGTGGATTGGCCGCTGAATACAATGCTGTTAATCTCGGCCAGGGTTTTCCGGATTTTCCCATGAACGAGGCGCTGACCGGCCTGGTGAACGAAGCGATGAAAAAAAATTTTAACCAGTATTCGCCCATGCCCGGCTGGCGGCCCTTAATGGAATCCATTGCAGAAAAAGTAGAATTTCTTTATCAAACAAAGATCAACCCTGCTACAGAGATCACCATCACACCCGGCGGCACTTATGCCATCTATTCGGCTTTCACTACCATTTTGCAACCCGGTGATGAAGTGATTGTGTTTGAACCCGCTTACGACAGCTATATTCCGAATATTGAAATCAATGGCGCTAAGGCGGTTACCATCAATCTTGTTTACCCGGATTATCATATTGACTGGGCAGCGGTGCAAAAAGCTGTTACTCCCAAAACAAAGGCCATCATCATCAATTCGCCGCACAACCCTACGGGAAGTGTAATTAGTGAAGAAGACATTAAACAATTAAGAAAGATTGTTGAGGGAACAAACATCTTCATCATCAGCGATGAGGTGTACGAGCATTTGATATTTGACGATATCCCGCATCAGTCCATTCTTCGCTATCCAGACCTGCTGCAAAGAAGTTTTGTCTGCTTTTCTTTTGGTAAAGTATATAATTGCACGGGCTGGAAGCTGGGTTATTGCATCGCACCCGAACCATTGATGAAAGAATTCAGGAAAGTGCACCAGTTCAATTGCTTTAGCTGTCACACCCCTTCGCAGGTGGCTTTGGCTGAGTTCTTAAAAAACAAAGACGCCTATTTATCTCTTTCTTCTTTTATGCAGGAGAGGCGGGATTATTTCAAACAGTTGATGCAACAAACGAGGTTTACCATGCAGGAATCTTTTGGCAGCTATTTTATCTGCGGCACTTATCAGCGCATCAGCAACGAGGCGGATAAAGACCTTGCCATACGATTAACCAAAGAAGCAGGAGTGGCAACGATACCCGTGTCTGCTTTTTATCAAAATGGCAAAGACGACAAGGTGCTGCGGTTTTGTTTTTCCAAGAAGAAAGAAACGCTGGAAGCGGCGGTTGGGCGCCTTGCTAAATTTTAATTGCCACGAAGGCACAAAGACACCAAGAATGTATAACCTTTGAGGCTTCGTGTCTTTGTGGCAATGAATATAAATTCAAAATACAGGGGGATCGTTTTCATGCTGCTGGCCGCTCTTGGCTTTTCAGTGATGGGCGGGGCGGCCAAAGCGCTGAAGGGAAGTTTTAGTGCAGGTCAGTTGGTTTTTTACCGCAATGCGGTAGGTCTTGTTTTTCTCCTGCCCGGTTTGTTCATCAGGCCGCCGGTGCAGGAAGGGGGCAAGCCGCTTCGTCTTGCCTTTCGTGGATTGATGGGCACTCTGGCCCTGTACACATTATTATACTGCATACTTCATATTCCGCTGGGCACGGCTATGAGTTATAATCTTACTTCTGCCTTATTCATTGCAATCTTTTCTTATTTTTTGTTGAGGGAGTTTCATGGCAACCGGGTGGCAGCGGCTGTTGTGCTTGGCTTTGCTGGTATGTTGCTTATTTATAAACCCGTGATGCACCTGCCCTGGTATTACCATTTGGCGGGGTTGATATCCGGCATCACTTCTGCCATTGCATACCTTACGGTAAATCGTCTTGCAAAATATTACGACCCGAGAATTATCGTCCTTTCTTTTCTTCTCATCGGGTTTCTTGTTCCGCTGATCACCATAATCATTCATTACACTACCGGCGCCCCGGTGGATGGATTGTTTATTATTGATTTCAGGCTGCCACATGGAACAGAGTGGTGCTGGGTTTTGCTGATGGGCCTTGCCGCTTTATTTGGGCAATATTTTGTAACCCGTTCCTATGGTTCTGATAAGGCAGGCATCGTATCCGTATTTGGTTATGCCAATATCATCTACTCTGTTTTTATCGGTATGGCGCTCGGCGATCCGTTCCCGGACTGGATGAGCTGGCTGGGTATTATCTGCATCATTACCAGCGGCATAATCATCTCCCTGGTCAAAAGAAAATCGTCTGTTTCCTGACAAATAAAATATTTTTTCAAGAAATGTTTGGCGGTCCGAAAAGTCTTATCGTATATTTGCGATATAAGATTTAAATATGGCCATCCACAAGAAAGAAGAATTCACCCAAAAGGAGCAGGACCTGGCGGCTTTTGCCAAAGCGATGGCCCACCCCGCCCGTATCGCCATCCTGAAAGCGCTGGCGCAAAGAAATGAATGTATCTGCGGCGAGATCGTTGAACTGCTGCCGCTGGCGCAGAGCACCGTTAGCCAGCACTTAAAAGAATTAAAGAAAGCCGGGCTGATTACCGGTACAATTGACGGCCCCCGCAGTTGTTATTGCATCAACTGGAAGGCTTTTGAAAAATTCAACGGAGAATTCAATTTTCTTTTTAATCATTTAAAAGTGAAAAACGAAAAGGCCTGTTGCTGATAAACCCTGTTGCTCATTTAATAACATCCTTACACCCCTTCAGGGGTTTGGGGGCAAAAAAGTAAAACCATGAACACAAGTACAGAACTCAAAAAAACGGTCCGTGATAAATATGCGGAAATTGCCACACAATCCAAAGAACAAAACCTTTCCTCCTGCTGCGGGGCCACTTCTTCCTGCTGCGGCGATGATGTGTACAACATCATGGCCGATGATTATTCCAAACTGGATGGCTATAACCCAGATGCCGACCTGGGCCTTGGCTGTGGGTTGCCTACCGAGTATGCAAAATTAAAAGAAGGCGATACGGTAATCGACCTTGGCAGCGGCGCCGGTAATGATGCTTTTATTGCCCGCAAAATTGTTGGAGAAAAAGGCCGGGTGATCGGCGTTGATTTTACCGAACCTATGATCGCCCTTGCAAGGGCCAATGCAGAAAAGCTGGGACTAAACAATGTAGAGTTCCGGCAGGGCGATATTGAGGACATGCCGGTAACCTCCAACAAGGCCGATGTTATTGTAAGCAACTGTGTGCTGAACCTTGTTCCCAACAAGCATAAAGTATTCGGTGAAATATTCCGTGTATTAAAACCGGGCGGACATTTTTCCATTTCAGATATTGTACTGGAAGGCCCGCTTCCTGAAAAGTGGAAAGAGGTAGCAGAGCTCTATGCCGGCTGTGTGTCCGGCGCTATTCAGAAAAAAGAATACCTGGATATTATTAATGAGGCGGGTTTCAAAAACATCACTCTTCAAAAAGATAAAACAATTCATATTCCCGATGATATTCTTGCCAATTATTTATCTGCCGAAGAAGTGGCAGAATATAAAAAGGGAACTACAAGAATTACGAGCATTACTGTGTATGCAGAGAAGCCCGCAAAGGACGATCGTAATTGTTGCGAACCCGGAAGTGGTTGCTGTTAAAAGTTTTTTAACCTCCTCGTCTCCCTTTTGGGGATGGGGGCAAAAGTAAAGCCATGAAAACAAACATTGAGCCATGCTGCATCGGAGATGACAGGGGCTGCTGCTAAAAAAAGAAAGGGTCGTGTAGCGGCGACCCTTTACCTTTACTCATATGCCGAAGAAAATTCTTTTTGTCTGTGTGGAGAACAGCAACCGCTCCCAGATGAGTCAGGCATTTGCAAAAATGATTGGTGGTGCCTCTGTGAAAGCATACAGCGCCGGCTCCAAACCTTCGGGCCGGATAAATCAAAAGGCGATTGTGGCAATGAAGGAACTTGGCTATGACCTGAAATCCCATCGCTCTAAATCATTGGACCAGGTAGAAGAGTTTGCGCCATTTGATGCAGTGGTTACTATGGGCTGTGGCGATGCCTGCCCCTGGATGCCCGCAAAAAAATTCATTGACTGGGACATACCCGACCCGAGAGATATGGACGAGGATAATTTCCGCAAAGTGCGGGACCTGATAAAAGAAAAAGTAACAACGTTGATAGCTTCGCTATAATGATTGGTCACGAATGGCGGCGGTTAATTCTCCCTTAATTTACACCTAAAGCAATTCTTCGTTCGTGTTATTCGTGCAATTCGTGGCAAAAAACTTACTTTGCCAAAACATCCCGCTTGAATAAGCCATTCCTTCCGGACGGTATTTACAAATTCCTTTTCGCTTTACTCGGATTGGTGTATATAACCGGTTTGTTTGTGCCGTTGATGGATACAGATTCGGCCCATCATGCCAACATTGCGCTGCACATGCACCTGACGGGTGATTATGTTTCGCTGGTTGATCACAATGGCGATTACCAGGACAAACCGCATTTGCTTTTCTGGCTTTCCGCTTTCTGTTACAAAATTTTTGGCGTAACAGGCTTCGCCTATAAACTTCCTTCATTTCTGTTTACGATCCTCGGCCTGTATTCTACTTATCGTTTAGGAAAAGCGCTTTACAATAAAGAAGTGGGCAAACTATCTGCGTTGATATTGGCAACCGCTTTTGCGTTCATCCTTGCCAACAATGATGTGCGCATGGATGCGATGCTGACTGCCTGCATTGCATTTGCAACATGGCAGTTGGCCGCATTTATCCAAATAAAAAAAATACTGAACGTTGCCGGTGCAGCGCTGGGCCTTGCGCTGGGCTTTTCTACCAAGGGTATGATCGCCGTATTCGTCCCCGCCATCGGCGCTTTCTTTTATATTCTTTATAGAAAGGATTACAAACTCTTTTGGAACCCGAAATGGCTGTTGCTGCTCCTGCTCTTTGCTGTTTTCATTTCCCCGGTTTTGTATTGCTATTACCTGCAGTATAATCTCCATCCCGAAAAAATGGTGCGGGGAAAGGATCATATCAACGGAGTGAAATTTATTTTACTGAACCAAAGCGTTGAGCGCTTTGGCGGGCAAACGGGTGACACATCCAAACAAGATCATTTCTTTTTCCTGCATTCCTTCCTCTGGGCCTTTGCACCCTGGGGTATGTTGGTCTGTCTCTATATAGCAACAAGTATAAAAAAAATTATCCGCCGCCAGCTGGACTGGCTGACCGTTTCCACGTTTATCGTAATGCTGTTGCTGGTTTCTTTTTCCGGTTTCAAGCTGCCGCATTACCTCAATATCATTTTTCCTGTTGCTGCGGTAATGGCGGCGGTGTTTATTATCAGCGCCCAATCTCCGGGTAAGTGGGTAAACCCGGTTTTTATCATACAGCTGGTGATCTCCGTGCTGCTGCTGCTGGGGGCTGCTGTCATTAACACATGGGTTTTTCCATTGAAATACATTCCGCTGGCTGTGGGGCCGGTCTTGCTGATGGCCATTGTTTTTTATTTTTTAAAAAGCAATCTGTATGGCGCTTTGCAGCGGGCGGTGCTGGTGCCGGTTGCCGTCATCATCGTTTTTTTCTTTTTAATGAACACCCATTTCTATCCGCAGCTGTTAAAATACCAGGGGGGAAATATGCTGGCCCTAAAAACAGCCGGGAAAATTGACCCGGCCAACGTTTATTTCTGGAAAAACACATTCAGTTCCTCTTTTAATTTTTATACCCAAACCCTGTATAAGCCGTTTGCCGATTCTGTTTTACAACCCGGTCAGGCAGGAAGAAAGATATGGCTGGCGTATGATATAAGAGACGAAGAAAAAATAAAAAAGCTTTACCATATTGGCGAGCGGTTTGAAACGCTGGATTATGAAATAACAAAGATTGATATAAAATTTGTGAATCCGGAGAAGAGAGAGAAGCAGTGCAGCAAGATGGTGCTGGGGGAGATATATAGATAACGGCCACAGCTTTGCTTTGCGTTCGGCAGGGCATTTGGAAATCGTCCAGCCCGGAACTGCAGCCGATGTAAGTTACAAAAGTTGAAAATATATTCTGTTGCTCATCCGTGTTCGGTCAGCCGGATATGTAGCTGATAGTAGTACTAAGATGAGGATTTATTCGTCGCCCCCTGCTGACGCAAAACTGAATGTTGCATGCAGGCTTATCGCTCGTATACTTTTTGCAAACTCCAATGTTCTTTGATTATTTTTCCTTTAGTGAAATCGTCTAGCCAATATTTCTTGAACTTCTGATTCATATTTGAAGTGTCTGGCAGGTAAGTCAACTTGAATTGTGGCGACAACCAAAATTCAATGAAGTCACCAATGTCGCCTCTATATGATGTTCCAATCAAAGAATACTTGTCTTTGATGTTAGTCAAATAGGAAAGTGTTTCAAACGGATTTGAGTCAGGGAAAAGATGCTTTGAAGATACCGAAGTGTCTTTCGTGACATCTTGGGCTTGGTTTGTCACAGAAACAATTTTTACAATTACGTCTTTCAGTTTTAAAAATCTAAACTCATAAAATCGTGCAGTGTTAAATAGGAAGTTTATTGTAAAGTCTTTTTTAAAATTATAAGGTCTATGAACGGTAAGCTCTGTTGTGTCGCCTAAAAGTTTATAAGAAACCGAATAGAGAAAACTGTCTGCCGATACTCTCTGCCAAAATTCAAGATTGCCCCGTTTGCCAAAACAAAATTGCTTTAGAAGATTTAATGAACTATCGTCAATGTTGTTTGCAAGTTTTAAGGCAGCTTCTTGCGCAGCGTTATCTGTCGCAGTATGAGAGTTGCATTTTGTGAAAAATGTCAATCCTAAAAATGTCGTTATGATTAGTGGGATATGTCTCAAAGCTTGCATGCAACACATAAATTTATGATATAAGACGCATCTCATAAAAAGATTGTACTCCTGAAAATCAACATATTAATATTATACATTTTGTATTGTCGTTACGACAATCCAATCTTTACAACCCCGCCCTCTTACTTATCTCCAGCATCCTGTCAATTGGCTTCTTCGCTGCCAATCTCAACTCTTCATCCATCGTTATCTCAGGCGTTTCATACTCCATACAGAGATAAAGTTTCTCCAGTGTGTTCAACTTCATGTGCGGGCAGTCGTTGCAGGCGCAACTGTTATTGGGCGGGGCGGGTATAAATGTTTTATTGGGTGAGTACTTCATCATCTGGTGCAGGATGCCGGTCTCTGTTGCCACGATGTATTCCTGTGATAAATCGATTTGTGTGTACTTCAACAGCCCTGTGGTGGAGCCGATATAGTCTGCCATGCGAAGTATGGGGTCTTCACATTCCGGATGCGCAATCAGTTTTGCATTCGGGTGCCGCACTTTCAGTTTCGTTATTTTTTCCAGGCTGAATATCTCATGCACCATGCAAGCGCCATTCCAGAGCAGCATATTCCTTCCTGTTACTTTGTTGATGTAGGCGCCAAGATTTTTATCCGGCGCAAAAATGATCGGCTGCTCTTTTGGAAAACTTTCCACCACCGCTTTTGCATTACTGCTGGTGCAGATCACATCACTCAATGCTTTGATGCCGGCGCTGCAGTTGATATAGCTCACCACCACATGATCAGGATGCTGCTCTTTAAACTTTTTGAATAGTGGCGGCGGGCAACTGTCGCTGAGTGAACAGCCAGCTTTCAAGTCAGGAATAACAACTTTTTTCGTTGGGTTTAGAATTTTTGCTGTCTCCGCCATGAAATGTACGCCGGCAAAAACAATCATATCGGCTTTTGTTTTCTCGGCCTGTTGTGCCAGGCCTAAACTATCGCCGATATAATCCGCCACATCCTGTATGTCCGGCTCCTGGTAGTAGTGCGCCAGCAGCACTGCATTTTTTTCTTTTTTGAGCCTTTCTATTTCGGCAAACAGGTCCAGCTCCGGGTCAAGGTCAATGTCCAGGAATCCCTTTCGGTCAACTTCTTTTTTGGCGATATTGAGTGCTGCGGTGTTCATCAATGAGGGCAATATTCGGCCGGAGTTTTCAAATTCTCAAAACAATTTTTTTTCAATCCCGCTAAATACAATAATAGTAATAATACATTTTTATAAAAAAGAGTATATTATTATTACAGCTGTGGATTAATGGAAAACATCTTTTACAAAATTACTTAATTGCCGTAATTCACACCCGGCAGGCAGTAATCCACAGGAGTATCTGCTGCTGACAGCAGGTTTCAGCCGAATATCCACAGCATTGTGGATTTCTGAAAAGGAAAACTTTTTGAAAGGGTATTCGAAAATTCATGTTAATGGAAGAAGGATAAATTGTGAAGTAGTGAGATATAAATATACTTTACCTGGTTTATCACTATCTGCTTTCCAATACTGCAGTTTCATATCCACGTTTCACATCATCATTGTTCACATTAAAATCCGGTAATCCACAAACTGATGGGGAGAAAAACATTGGTATCAGTCTATTGAATCTGGGTTATTTAAACACTAGACAGGGTATAAAGGCATAAATCAAACCATTACAGCAGCGGAAAATGACATAAAAAGGAATGTGTTACTTTTAAAGCCACAAAAAATAATGTATGAAATGTCCATGACCGAAATTTTGACTAACAACCGGAATGATTATTTTCATGGACATACTATGTGGCAAAAAAAAATTAAAAATAAACACATGAAACACATCAGGCACTTCCTTATCGCATTACTCCTGTTAGTAAGAACGGTAGCACAGGCAGACGAAGGTATGTGGCTGCCTCTTTTATTGGGCAAGCTGAATGAAAAGCAAATGAAAAGCCTGGGCATGAAGATCAGCGCTAAGGATATTTATAGCATCAATAGCGGAAGTTTGAAAGATGCCATTGTAAGTTTTGGTGGTTTCTGCACCGGCGAAGTGATTTCGAATAAAGGCCTTGTGCTTACGAACCACCACTGCGGGTTTGATGCAGTGCAAAACCATTCGTCACTTGAACATAATTATATAAGAGACGGCTTCTGGGCAAAAAACAATAGCGAAGAACTGACCAATCCCGGCCTGTTTGTCACGTTTATTATAAGGATTGAAGATGTATCAAGCCTGGCGCTTAGCGGTGTGAGCGCAACAATGACAGAAAGGGAAAGACAATCTACCATTGATAAAAACATGACACTGATCAGGAGCAATGCAAAAAAAGAAAAATACCAGGATAGTTTTGTCCGTGGATTTTTTGAAGGCAACCAATACTATTTATTCATTACCGAAACCTATAAAGATGTGCGGCTGGTAGGAGCGCCACCGGCTTCCATCGGCAATTTTGGAAAAGACACCGACAACTGGATGTGGCCCCGCCACACCGGAGATTTTTCCATGTTCCGCATTTATGCCGGTAAAGACAATAAGCCCGCAGATTACTCACCCGACAATGTGCCTTATGTTCCCAAGCGGTCGCTTTCCATTTCATTAGACGGTGTGGCAGAAAATGATTTCACCATGGTGTTTGGTTTTCCGGGAAGAACGAATGAATATTTATATTCTGCTGCGGTGGAGCAAATAATGACGGTGAATGATCCGGCTAAGATTGCCATCCGTGAAAAAGCGCTGAATATCATTGATGGTTTTATGCGGAAAGACGAACAGATAAAAATCCAGTACGCAGCAAAATATGCCGGCATCCAGAACTCATATAAAAAATGGCAGGGCGAAATAATGGGGCTTACCAGCACCAATGCTGTGGGAAAAAAGAAAATGTATGAAGCCGAATTTCAAAAGCGGGTGAACGCTAATCCGCAGTGGAAAGCAATGTATGGCTCGCTGCTGAACGACCTGGAATCGGCCTATGCAGAGTTTAAACCCTATGGGCTGGCAAGAGATTATTTCAATGAGATAATAAGTAAAATAGAAGTATTCACTATTGCATCCAGGCTCAATGCGCTGGCGAATGCATACGGAGAAACAGGTGAGGTAGACGGGGGAAAAGATTTCCCCGCTAAATTGGCTGCTGCCAAAGCAGCGCTCCAGGATTTGTTTGCAGAATATAATGCAGACGTTGACAATAAGCTCTTCAAAGTGTTGATGGGCCTTTATGTAAAAGACCAGCCGAAAAAAATCGTTTCTCCCCTGCTGCTGCAGGGAATAGCGTCTGAGGGCAGGGAGAATAACGACGAACCGGACATTTCTCTTTTTGACGGGGAAAACTATACCCGCAAAGAGTTTGTGCTGGGACTTTTTAATAAGCCCGCCGGCGAAATGATCGGCATCATAAAAGAATCAAAACTGGTACAACTGTACAATGATATTGTAAAAACCTACCAGCAGCAGGTACAGGGAAAGCTGAATGAAATACAGGCAAGGATCAATAAGCAGAACCGCACCTATATGCAGGCGCAGATGGATGTGTTTAAAGAAAAAACATTTTATCCCGACGCAAACAGCACCCTGCGGGTAACCTATGGCAATGTAAAAGGATATAACCCGAGGGATGCGGTGCAATACGGCTTCTACACCTATCTGGATGGCATAATGGATAAATACAAACCGGGAGATTATGAATTTGATGTGCCCGAAAAACTCCAATCATTATACAGCGCAAAAGATTATGGCCAGTATGGAAGCAAAGGCAAAATGCCGGTTTGTTTTATTGCCCGCAACCATACCACCGGCGGTAACTCGGGCAGCCCGGCGCTGGACGCCTATGGCAACCTGGTAGGGCTGAACTTTGACAGGGTGTGGGAAGGAACCATGAGTGATATCAACTATGACCCCTCTATTTGCCGCAATATCATGGTGGACATCCGCTATGTTTTGTTTATCATTGACAAATTTGCCGGGGCAGGCCACCTGGTAAAGGAAATGAAACTGGTACATCCGAAAAGGAAGTAGTTAATTAGTTTATTGGGTATTAGGAATTAGGCCTATAGGGCCAAGATTCCGAATAAACGCCTAATTAACCAATTAACTAATATACCAGTGAACTAAACCTATTTTACCCACCCGTTTTCCCCAAAAAGCCCCTATTTTTGCCATCCTTTTAAACACAGGGTACGCTATGTCTATTATTCAGAATATCAGGGGCAAATATGCTAAGGTGGCTGTTATTGCTATTGCGCTGGCGCTGGTGGGTTTTATATTGACCGACTATTTCTCACAGCAGAACAGAGGTTCTATGCGGGGAGGATCCGGCACGGTCGGATCGGTAAACGGAAAGAAAATTTCTGCCGAAGATTTCAAGAGAAAAGTAGATCAGGGTGTCAAGCAGGAGGAAAATATGTATAAGCAACAGGGTTACCCCGCCCCGCCCGCATCCACACTTACCAAAAATGCGGTGGACCAGACCTGGAGCCAGGAAGTGAACCGCATGTTGTTTCGCGTCGAAATCGAACGCCTCGGCATGCAGATTGGAAAAAAAGAAAGGGGCGACCTGTTATACGGACCCAATGCGCCGGAGTTTATTAAAAAGGCCGGAACCGATTCCAGCGGCATATACAACCCCATGAGGGCAAAGCAACAGGTGGACCAGATGATGAAAGACAGAAGGACGCCCAAATCACAAAAAGACGAATTCAATACCTATATCAAGGAACTGGACGAGTTCCGCATGAAAGAAAAGTACAATGCCCTGTTTGCCAACAGCGTTAATTTTCCCCGCTGGTTTATAGAAAAAGAAACGGCAGACAACAGCCAGATTGCGAAAATTTCCATGGTAAGGGTTTTGTACACCGACTCTATGTTCGTTGACAGCACCATCAAAATAACCGATAAGGAAATAGAAGATTATATCAGCAAGCACAAAGACAATTATAAGCAGGAAGAAACCCGCAGCATCAGTTTTGCCAGCATCAGCGCTGCACCATCAGCAGACGATTCTGCAGCGGCAAAAAAATCACTGCTTGACCTGAGGCCCGAATTCGATACAACAAAAGATGCAGGAGAATTTACCGGGCGCAACGGAAGCCCGCTTGACGATAATTATTATACCGCAGCGCAATTGCCATCTGCGGGTAAAGACAGCATTACAAGACTTGCAAAAAATGCGGTGTATGGCCCCTATCTGGAGGGAAACAGCTATTTAATGCTGAAAATGCTGGACAGCAAAACACTTCCTGATTCTGTGAAAGCAAGACATATTCTTATCCAGACATTCAACCCGCAAACCAGCCAGCAAATGCTGGATGAACCAACGGCCAAAAAAAGAATTGACAGCATTGAAGCCGCCATAAAGGGCGGAGCAAGATTTGATATACTGGCATTGCAATACTCTGACGATAAAGGAAGCGGCGCAAGGGGCGGGGTATTATCAAATCCACAAAACCAGGCTACGGATTATTTTACATACGGGCAAATGGTAAAGGCGTTCAATGAATTTTGCTTCCAGGGTAAAAAGGGAGAAAGTAAAGTGGTGAAAACAGAATTTGGCTATCATTTCATTGAAATAATGGATCAAAAAAATTTCCAGCCAGCCTACAAAGTTGCATTCCTTGCCAAAGAAATAACTACCAGCCGGGAAACCGATGATAATGCACAGCGGCTGGCCAACAGCTTTTTTTCAGAAGTAAAGGATCCCAAAACTTTTGATGCGGCATTTGAAAAATGGTTAAAACCAGCAGGCGGCAGCAAGGGCATTGCGGTTAATATCGGCCCGATGGATGCGCAGGTAAACGGCATGGGCACATCCGGCGGACTGGTGTCCCGCCAATTTGTAAAGAGCATTTATAAAGCAAAATTGGGCGAAGTGCTGAAGCCCGAATTGGTGAACAACGGCTCTGATTATGTGGTGGCGATGGTTACAGAAGTAAATGAAGAAGGAACCCAGTCCGCAGCCAAAGCAAGATCAGCGGTGGAGTATGAACTGCGTAAAAAGAAAAAGGCCGAAATCATCAAACAAAAAATTGGTAAAATAACAACGCTGGAGGCGGCGGCAACGGCACTGGGCAAACAAATAGAAACAATTGACAGCCTGCGCATGAGCACTAAAACGCCTTCACTTAAACTAGGCAACGAACCAAAAATAATAGGCGCAGCGTTTAGCGCTTCCAACAAAGGAAAGGTAGTGCCCGAAGCCCTGGAAGGGATGAACGGAGTATATGTAATAATGGTTGAAAATATTGCAGCTACCCCATCTGCGGGCGGCGGCGTGGCCGAACAAAGAAAAGCGAGGTATGAGGGAGAAAAAAACCTGCAATCCGGGCCGATAGAGGCAATGAAGAAAGCGGCAAAAATAAAAGACAAGCGAAGCGATACCTATTAATTAATCTGTCAATATTTTTTCCTGCTTAGGCGGGAGCTACCCCGAAGGATTATACACTTCGGGGTTTTGTTTTGCCGATGTCGCAAACCCGCTCCCTGTTTCTTTGCTATTTTTGCAGACACATGAGTGAACCCATCATTAATAAAGTGGCAGAAAGCGGGCTGATAACCCTGGACCCGGAAAAATATTATCCGAAAGGGGAAACCGCCGTGTTCGATCTGAAGGGTCATTTATTTATGGAGATGATATTAAAAGAAAAAGATTTCAGGGAGGCTTTGAAGAACACGGACTGGACTATTTACCAAAATAAAAACGTAGCGCTATACTGCTCTGCCGACGCCATCATTCCTGTGTGGGCATGGATGCTTGCGGTTTCTTATTTGCAGCCGGTGGCCAAAGAAGTGATAATGGGCGATGAAAAG
Organism: uncultured Chitinophaga sp.; assembly: GCA_964358155.1. GTDB lineage: Bacteria > Bacteroidota > Bacteroidia > Chitinophagales > Chitinophagaceae > JJ008. Next base: position 2,307 of record CAYHPA010000032.1, on the reverse strand, counting down.
GAACTGCACAAGCAACTTTTTCTTAAAAATCTTTCGACAATAGAGATAAATGAGTTTGCAGATAAAAAAGTGGTGATAAAAGGCTGCGGCGAAACGCCGGTTGGCGACTATGTGTATATGGAAATCACCAAACTGCTTCGCCCCGTGGCCAAAAGCATCATGTATGGCGAGCCTTGCAGTACTGTTCCGGTGTATAAGAAACCCCCGGCCCCTAAAGGGGAGTAAGACACGGTCAGAACCAGCCCCGCTTTTTAAAGAGATAGAGCATAACAACCGGTATCAGCAGCATTACCCCAACAGTAACGAAAAAGCCCAGGCCATTTGACGCAAAAGGAATTTTTTGAAAATTCATTCCAAAAATGCCGCCGATAACCGTGGCCGGCGCCAGCAGGCAGGTAACGATGGCCATCACCTTCATCACCTCGTTCATTTTTAAATTCACATTGTTGATGTGCAGGTCCTGCATGCTCACCATTACATCCCGGTAGTTTTCTACCAGGTCAATAGCCTGTACGATGTGGTCATAAACATCTTTATAATATTTAGTGTGCCGGTCTTCCAACAATTCGCTTTCGCTGCGCAGGAAACCATTCACCACTTCCCGCACCGGGGAGAAATTTCTTTTCAATACAATCAGCTCTTTTCGCAGCCGGGTGATATGTGTCAATGCCCGTGGATTATTGCCGCGGGCCACTTCTTCTTCCACTTCTTCAATGCGGTCGCCCAGCTTTTCCATCACAACAAAATAATGGTCAACGATCATGTCCAGCAAGGAGTAACAGAGGTAATCGGCGCCACGTTGCCGCAACTTGCTGTTGCTGGTTTTTAATTTTTCCCGCAGGGAGTTGAACACATCCCGGTGTGCATCTTCCTGAAAGCTGATCACTACATCTTTGGCCAGTATGATGCTGATCTGTTCCTGCTCTATAGAATCATTATCATGATTGTAATAAAGCATATTCAGCAGGCAGAAGATGATATTCTCTGCCTCGTCCAGTTTGGGCCGCTGGTTGATGCTTAATATATCTTCAATAACGAGAGGGTGGATATCAAACTGTGAGCAGATGGCTTCCACATCTGCCTTGCGAAGGCCATCAATATTGATCCAGGTAGTGCGGCCGCTTGTTTTATAAGAAAAGCAGTCTGCAGAGGACGATAATTTTTTTTCTTCCAGCCCCTCGGCGTTGTAATCAAAAACCGAAATACGCACTTCGGCGGCTTCTTCCCGCTGGGGAATGACGGTGGGGTTCACCGACAGTATCTCCTTGGTCCTTTTTATGGTAAACAGGTTGGGGATGCCAAGGTATTTCAGGTATTTGTCAGGCCGTAGTTTGTCCAGTTTCATAAAAGGGAAGTTAAGAAAAGAACGGCAACCGGATAAACCCGGCACATCATTCCCGGTCATACCGGCCTAAAACGTGTAACTATGAAAATGAAATTATCAGCCCTTGTATTATTCTTCATCATTGGCATGGGTGCTGCCAATGCCCAACATGTGAAAATAAGAATTGGTTTTCCTTCCGGCATCAGCATTGGTGCATCGGGCAGGGCCCCGTTTGCCGGAGCAGTGTGGGTGGGTCCTGAGTGGGTATGGCGCGGCAGCAATTATGTATGTGTGCCCGGTTATTGGGCAAGGCCCCACCGCCACGGCGCCGTGTGGGTACCCGGCCATTGGAAATACAGCCGCAGGGGATACAAATGGGTGCCGGGGCACTGGAGATAAGTTTTTCCTTCTTTCTTATATCGGGTTAATGAACGGCCTCGCTTCGGCGGGGCCATTTTTTGTTGCAGCTGCATAACCGCAAAGAATGTTGGCGGCAATTCCTATTTCTGCATTACTGTTGTGTCGACTGGTGATGAGTTATAATATCCGATAGGATAGGGATAATTACCTATTCCCAACAACCGGTATCCCACAGTAGTTTTTACGAAAGTAAATTTTTTGGCCTCAACAGTAGAACCTACGGTGTCGTTAATAATAGTTACTTCTTTACAATCGAACGCATCATCATATTCCTGCTTGATAGCGTCTGCGATGGGTGGCGAAGGATAGCAACCAATTGAACCATAACTAGTATTGTTTAAATCAAGAATGCCCCTAAAATCAGAAATTGAATATCCGCTTGCATATCGTTTAATAAAATTTTGGGAGGAAATTTTGTCTCCCCAAAGCCAAACACTATCTAAGGAAATTTGTTTTATAGCAGCAGTGTCTAACGAATTAAACTTTACAGAAAAGTCCTTCCAAAAGTTTATGATGTCCCCCAATCTCAGGACAGTTTTGTCAGTAGTTTAAGATAGTGTTTG
>CAYHPA010000031.1:0-23437 GCA_964358155.1 uncultured Chitinophaga sp. | reverse complement strand
ATTATCAGCAAGATAAGTAACAGAGCCGCCCCCCATGTTTTGTACGCCGAACAACAAGCCATCCTTCAGTTTAGCCTGCAGCCCTGCTCCTACAAATCCAGCCACCTGGTTCTCCTTTTTTATCACTCCCACATTCCAGCCATCTTTCATAAATTCATAGATATTGTCATCCTGCTTGAGTGTAAAATAATAATCAGGATAACCAAAGGCCAGCGGATGCGTATTGTCTAATGTTACTTTCCAGATAGAACCCGGTGTGCCGCCTGAAACAGCTCCTCTTTCCCGGTCTTCATAAATTTTTAATGCTTCGTATGAGTTGCTGTCCTTCTTATCTGTTTCATCTGCTTTTTTTGCTTTGATACTCCACCCGATAGCTGTCGGGTCTGCCTTTGCCAGTTGGGCCACGGCATTTTCCATCGCAATCACCCTTCCTCCCCTGTTCACCCAGCCTTTAAATACCTCCATATCTTCCTTATTGCTGAGAAAACGATAATTGCCATCGGGCATGATGAGTACATCTACTTCATTCCAATTTAGCCGGTCAATATCCGTTACCTGCACTAATGTAACGGGGTAATCAATCTCCTGCTCAAAGAAATGCCAGAGGCTACCCGCAGCCGTAGTGCCAATGGCATCGCCGGTGGCCATTACAATACGGGGCGCCTTCATCGGGTGTACTTTATCACTTCCGAAATCAAACCCTTTGTCAACCATGCCGCCAGTAACAGGATAGAGCTGAACATTGCAGGCATCCGCCACTTCCCTGGCAACGGTGAAAAGATTGTTGTATTTTTTATTAGCAGTTTTTAAAATAATAATAGCGCCGCGGTCAAATTTATTACCATTCATTTCAAACGGTTCTTCGGCATAGCGCAGCAATATTCCTTTTTGTAAAAGCTGGCCGGTTGCTTTAGCTGACCTTACTCCCATCCATGGCAGCACATAGCCATAGTTTGTTTCTTTATTTACAGCCTTTGTTTTTATAACAGGGCCTGTAGCATTTATTTTATCTTTTGATGCCCAAGCTGTCAGTCCATACACATACGGGAGCGACCATGCCGTTATATCATAGGTTACAGAATCAGACAATCTTGATTTGGGTTCAAATAAAACATTGGTCAATGCCGAACGGGACTGGTAAGAGCTGACGAGTATATCATTGACCCCAAGAGTAAACGGCTCTTCTTTTCCCGTAACGTAATTATATCCCTTGCCACTGCCTGAACCCCGGCCGTATTGAATACCGTTTTTATCAAGCAGGTCAAGCAACTGATCAATACGTTGCGCATCCTGCGGCTGATTCTTTATCACATAACTTTTATATTCCCCAAAGCCGGTAGTAACTGCTGTGTTGAAATATTTCCTGAACTCTTTTATCAGCCGGTTTGCATTCAATGAAGAAACCTCTATGGTGCTCAGGGATGTGGTGAAATGATGCATGGCCCTGTCGGTGAGGGTGAGGGTATCAGCCTCATCGTTGATGACACCCAGTCCTGCTGAAATACCGCCCTGCTCATAGGTCATACCGATTGAACCATTGTACACGGGGTAGGTATCGCCATAAGAAGGATAGAACAGGTCAAAAACTTCACGGGTAAAATAAAGCCAGTGGTTCTGGTCAAAATATTTTGCATTGTTTTTACCGATGGTAGTTTGAAATTCCCGCTGCCAGGGGGTAATCACTTCATGAAGAGGCTCAGCGGCGGGGGCAAAATAATACGGTTCATTGTAGCCCTGTTCATGATAGTCCACATGCACCTGTGGCATCCATTGAGTATACATTTTGATCCGCTGCTGGCTTTCTACCTGTGTTTGCCAGGCCCAGTCACGGTTCAGGTCAAAATTGTAATGATTGGTTCTACCCTGCGGCCAGGGCTCCCGGTGCTCCCTTGCCAACCGCTGCGGATTGAATTTTTTTCCAACAGCAGAGTTGAACCAGTTCACATACCTGTCCCTTCCATCGGGATTAACACAAGGATCAATGATGACTACCGTATTCTTCAGCCAGTCTTTTGTTTTTGTATTGGACAGATCGGTCAATGCATATAAAGTAAGCATAGCTGCTTCGGATGAAGATGGCTCATTCCCGTGTACATTATAACTCAACCACACTATAGCTGCTGCATTTTCTTCCTGTGCAGCCATCTTATCTTTTGAGAGATTTGCAAGCCGGAGATTATTCATCCGTATCTGCTCAAGGTTTTTCATATTTTCAGCAGAAGAAATAAAAGCCAGCAACAGCGGCCGGCCCTCATTGGTTTCACCGTATTGTTGCAGCTTCATCACCGAAGTGGCATTGGCAGCAACATGATTAAAATAGTTTACAATTTTCCAGTGCGGGGTAAAGCGGCTGCCAATCTTATACCCCAAAAAATCTTCCGGTGATTTTAATTGGGCCTTTGATACGGTCAGAGTCAATAAAAAGAATGCAAGGATTTTTATCTTTTTCAACATGGCTGATATTTGAGAAAGCAATATAAGCAATCCTGTTTTTTCAGGATTTAACTACCTTTCAGCAAACGATTCCTTCATGAAAAGGTTTTTCCTTTTTGGATTACTCTCTTTCGCTGCTTTTGCCTGCGGCCCCGGCAAAGAGAACAAAACCTCCGCTGTTTCCATCAATCCCTACCAGTACAGCGGCCAGAAAAAAGTAGTAGCCGAAAATGGCGCCGTGGTATCGGCGCATCCATTGGCCAGCAAAGTGGGTGTTGAAATAATGAAAATGGGCGGCAATGCTGTGGATGCGGCCATAGCCACTCAATTAGCATTGGCTGTTGTGTATCCCAATGCAGGAAACCTGGGCGGTGGTGGCTTTATGGTGGCAAAGCTTGGCAACGGAAAAGAAATTTCAATTGACTATCGTGAAATGGCGCCGGGCAAAGCTCACCGGGATATGTATGTTGATACTGATGGGACAGCAAGAACAGACAAAAGCCAGGACGGCCATCTTTCCAGCGGCGTTCCGGGAACAGTAGCAGGTTTATTTGCATCACATCAATATGGAAAACTTCCGTTTGCAAAACTCATTCAACCGGCGATAGACCTGGCAGAAAAAGGCTTTGTGCTTACGGAAAGGGAAGCCAGATCATTCAACAGCATACAGACTGATCTGAAACAATTCAACACGGTGATGCCGGTTTTTGTAAAAGATAAATGGAATGCAGGCGATACACTGATACAAACTGACCTTGCCAATACATTAAAGAGAATAAAGGATAAAGGCGCTGCCGGATTTTATGAAGGAGAGACAGCAAGGCTAATTGCAGAAGAAATGAAAAGAGGTGCCGGCATTATTTCATACGACGACCTTAAAAATTACAAAGCGAAAACAAGGGAGCCGCATAGTTTTAATTACAAAGGATATAAAATTATAGGTATGCCCATGCCCAGCAGCGGTGGTTTGCTGCTGCACCAGATGATGAAGATGATAGAAGACAGGGATATTGCCAAAATGGGATTTCAATCGGTGCAGGCAGTACAGTTGATGACCGAAGTGGAGCGCCGTTCCTTTGCCGACAGGGGCGAATACATGGGTGATGCTGATTTTTTTAAAGTGCCGGTAAAAGCATTGACCAGTTCAAAATATTTACAAGACAGGATGAAGGACTATGACCCTGCTAAAGCAGGGATCAGTAAAGAAGTGCTACCCGGAAAGGCAAGCCTGTATGAAAGCGAAGAAACCACTCACCTGAGTGTGATTGATAAAGATGGTAATGCCGTAGCCGTTACCACCACCCTCAATAATTCTTATGGCAGCCGGACAGTGGTGGGCGGTGCAGGTTTTTTTATGAATGATGAGATGGATGATTTCAGTATCAAACCCGGTGTGCCTAATATGTATGGCGCTATTGGCGGAGAAGCTAATTCCATTGTTGCAGGAAAAAGAATGCTGAGTTCCATGACGCCAACCATTGTCCTCAAAGAAGGCAAACCATTCCTTGTTATAGGCACACCCGGCGGCACTACCATTCCCACTTCTGTATTTCAAACCATCGTCAACATTATTGAATTTGGCATGAGCACAGAGGATGCAGTTTGGAAACCCAAATTTCATCACCAGTGGCTGCCTGATGTTTTGAATATTGAAAAAGGATTTTCTGCGGAAGTAAAAGAGGCTTTACGAAAAATGGGATATACTATTTCCGAAAGAACCGGCATCGGAAGAACGGAAGTGATAAAGGTTTTATCCAACGGCAAATTTGAAGCAGTGGCTGATATGCGGGGAGATGATGCGGCGGAGGGATGGTGAGATAGTCGGGAGTCGTTAGTCAAGAGTCTTTAGTCAAAACATTAAACTATGAATAGATTTATTCTTATTGTAATAGCTTCTTTTATTTTGTCTGGATGTAATGGGCAATCAGACGAAACTATAATGAAGAATACATCATCCAAGGTATTGGAATCCATTAAGTCAAAAAATACAAAAAAATTCAAGGGATTGATCGGAGTTGAACTCGATGTAATTGGGAAAGATGACGAATTTCTTCAAACCGATTTAGATGAGCTTGGATTGTATTATGAAAGATATACTAAGAACACTACACCTCCAATCACACTCACAGATGAATATGATCAACTTGGCCACCGAAGGGTCATTATAGTATTTTATAAAGGAACTGATACTGCAAATAATATTTCTGAAGTAAATCTGGAATTGTTTTTTGGCCCTCCTAATTTTGTACCCCTAACTAAAATTTCTGATTATAAAATAGTAGTTAAGAATTTAAAAGAGAAGCCCATAACAGCTCCTCCAAATATTAATTAGGGACATTGAAATATCTAGTTTTAAAAAAATAACGATAAGCAAAAATGAACACACTGGGTAAAGAGTATCTGACCACAGTTAGCCGTAGGTTGAGGTATTACCAGGACCTTGGTGAAAAAGCCATAGAGCAACTGGATGAGAAAGAAATTCATTTTCGCCCCAATGAGGAATCAAACAGTGTGGCCGTTATCGTTCAGCATTTGGCAGGCAATATGCTCAGCCGTTTTACCAATTTTCTGACAGAAGATGGCGAAAAGGAATGGCGGCAGCGGGACGATGAATTTGAGATACATGAGTACTCAAAACAACAGGTCGTTGATCTCTGGAATAAAGGATGGCAATGTGTATTTAATGCATTAGAGTTATTGAATGAAGATGACCTCTTAAAAACAATTTCAATTCGTAAAGAAACACTAACGGTTATTGATGCCATCAACCGGCAGCTTGCCCACTATCCCCATCATATCGGGCAGATATTGTATATCGGTAAAATAGTAAAAGGAAACAGCTGGAAAAACCTGTCCATCCCCAAAGGACAGTCGCAGGCATACAATCAAAGCAATGATGCAAAAGACCCGGCAAAAAAGTATTAAAACACAATAGTTCTTTTTGCCACTAAGACACAAAGGCACAAAGCAGTCTTCGTGAAGCCTTAGTGTCTTCGTGCCTTCGTGGCTCAACTCACTTGCATTCCCCGATATTAATAGCTATTTTTAACGCTTATACCATTTGCTTCCGTCTGTATGAAGAAAACGTTTTTTTGCCTCGCTACTCTTTTAATTACACTAACTGCCAGCAGCCAGGTGGAAGTAGGTATCTTTGCCGGGCCACAGGCCACCAGTACCAAATACCTTGTCTTTAATCAAAAACAAAAAAGCGAATTCAAATATGCATTCCAGGCTGGCGTCGGTCTGAAAGTTGAGTTCGATAAAAACCTTTTTTTCGCTCCTGCCATTTTCTACAGTCAGAAAGGATACAAGGTCACCTTTAAAGATTTTGTTTATCCGCCTGATTCAACTGCTATTGATAATAATACAAACATACATACTGTTGAACTCGCAGCGCTGCTGCAATATGACCTCGGCAAAAATCCCGCACATGCTTTTATCAAAGCCGGGCCATCTCTCGACTTCCATCTTTTCGGAAAAGAAAAATTCAACCTGAAGAATGGAAGTGCCGTAAACCGCAAAATGCCCTTTGGCGCCGGCAGTGATTACGGGCATTTCTCCGCCAACCTGCTATTTCAATTGGGTTATGAGAACGGCAGCGGTATCTTCTTTTTTGCGCAATACACTCATGGGCTGGCCAGCACCAATAATGAGGAAAGAGGCCCCCGCATCTATCACCGGGCCTATGGCATCTCCATCGGCAAATACCTGAACCGGAAAAAGATCGTTATTGATACAAGGAATAGGGAGTAACTTTAAATAAATCTATTCAAAGCAAAATGAGAGACCGCTTCTTACTGGGACTTGCGTTTTTGTTTACTATAATCTCATGCCACTTTCAAAAAATAAACAAGTCAACGATTACTCTTTCAGTCAATCGCAGCTCTTTAAATGATTCCCTGGAAGTTCTTAAAAAAGCGGGTGGCCTTTTTGGAGGAATATCAGAGCCCCCTTCCCAGGAAGAGCAGAGATATGAAAACATTCTACTATCCCTCGATACTCTGCCATTTAAAATTATAGACTCCCTGATTTTTGACAACAACTATGCGATTAAGCTATACGCCTTCAATATTGGAATATTAAAATATCCTGACAGTTTGTTGCCGAAACATTATAGTGCTTTAACTGACGATACAACGACAGTAATGATATATTCACCTAAGGAGCTTTTTAATACCGGACAGACAGTTGGCGAAACAGCAAAGTTGATAATAGAATCCACTGAAAAGGGAAGAGAGATTGACCGTATGAAACCACAGATTGCAGACTCGGTTAAATCTTTCATCAAAAAGTATTCTTCGTTTCCTGATTCTTATAAACTAATTTCTCTCGATAAATGGAGTTATGGCGGAAGTAACCCTCATAAACCTGAATATTTTGAAATTGGTCAGACCTATCAAATAACAGATAATGAAAATCAAGCCGTAACCGTTAGTAATTTCTTTGTTTTCAATTCAGTTTTAAAAATTAATGTAATTGAAAGCAAGCGAAGCGGGTTAATAATTTCAACACCCCCAAAGCTTAGCGACTGGTTTTTAAAGTATGGAAGAAAGTTAGATAAAATGGACAGCATTGAGTTGCAATTGAAATAAAGACAAAAATCGGGTGCCAAAGATTTTGCACCTAATATTTACCAATAAAAGGTGAAATCTCATCCCAGGTTACTCCCAAGCACAATCTTTGTTCATCATCCCGTCTTACCACCCCACACTAATTATTGGTATTGAATTTGCCTATAGGAGCCGATTAACTACTTTTACAACACAAATTGCTGAGCCTGAAGAGATTTAAAAAAATATTGCTCTGGTTCTTCCTGGTCTTATTATTCCTGGTCGTATCCCTCTATATATTTATTCAAACCCCCTTTGGCCAAAACTGGATCGCCAAACAGGTAACCAAACGGCTTTCTAAAAACCTGCACACCAAAGTAACCGTAAAGCATGTTGACTTCTCCCTCTTTAACCGCATGCACCTGGAGGGCCTGCTGGTAGAAGACCAGCGGGGCGATACCTTATTATATGCAGGTGATATGAAGCTGCGCATCACCGACTGGTTCTTTTTCAAAAAAAATGTGGAGCTGAAATATATCGGGCTGGAAGATGCCATCGTAAAATTTCAGCGGAGCGATTCTGTCTGGAGCCAGCAGTTCCTGTTTGACAGTTTCGGATCATCCTCTTCCCCCAGCGGCAAAAAAAAGAAAGGCGGCATACAGCTCAACCTGAAAAAGCTGGAGATGAAAAATGTCCGCTTCCTGAAAAAAGATGAATGGATGGGCGAAGACATGACAGCATATATCGGTGCGCTGAATCTTGATGCCGATGAAGTCAGTTTCTCCAAAAAAATGATTGAGGCTAATTCCCTCCTCATTGATAAGCCGGTGTTCAGCATCAATAAATACAAAGGCCTGAAACCCGGTTCGGTAAAACCTGTTGCCAATACCATTACCACAGTGCCGGCTGATTCCTTATTATCATGGAACCGTGGCGGATGGGTTATGCATATTGATAAACTGAATATCCGAAATGGTATTTTCAAAACCGATAAGCAATCAGACAAACCCATACTTGCGGGCTTCGATGGCCGGCATATTGACTTCAGCAATATAAACGGCGAGTTCACCAATGTGCGATGGATCAAAGACAGCATCACCGCACATTTAGATCTCAGCACCAAAGAACGCAGCGGGCTGGAAGTAAAGAAAATGCTGGCAGATGTGAAATTCACTCCGAAGGAAATGGCATTTAATAATCTCGACATACAGACCAACAACAGCCGCATCCATCATTATTTCCGGATGAGCTATGAAGATTTTGGCAGCATGGGCGATTTTATTCATAAGGTAAACATGCAGGCCGACTTTGATGGTTCAGAAATTGACAGTGATGATATAGCTTTCTTTGCCCCGGCACTGAAGACATGGAAGAAAAGAATTACCCTGAAAGGAAAAGTAAGGGGCACAGTAGATGCGCTGGCCGGCAGGGAACTGCTGGTGCAGGCAGGAAACAATACTTTGCTGGATGGAGATATCAGCCTGACTGGTCTGCCCGACATCAACCAAACATTTATTGATTTCAAATCAAATGATTTCAGGACAACCTATGGCGATGCCGTCACTATCATTCCTGCTATCCGCCGGGTTACAAGTCCTGATCTGAAAAAAATACAATATGTAAACTTCAAAGGAAACTTCACCGGCTTTGTTCGTGACTTTGTCACCTTCGGCACCATACAAACCAATCTCGGCACATTGACAACGGACATCAATATGAAACTGCCGGCCGGACATGAGCCGGTTTATTCCGGCACCATCGCCACCGATAATTTCAGGCTGGGAGAATTTTTGGGCGATAAAAATATCGGGGCCGTTGCATTAAATGCCAGAGTAATGGGCAGTGGCTTCAACAGTAAAACAAGAAATACACTCATTGATGGCAATATTGATTTTGTTGATTACAAAGGTTACCGCTATCAAAAAATCATGGTAAAAGGCCATCTGGACAAAAACCTTTTTACAGGCAATGCATCTATAAATGACCCCAATGCTGAACTATCAATGAAAGGCACCGTGGATTTAAACGGTGATGAACCCATATTCAGGCTAAAAGCAGATGTCGAAAAGTCCCTATTACAGAAACTGGGCTTTACCAGGGAAGACCTGACATTCAATGGAAAAATTGATCTTGATTTCAGCGGAAGCAGCATAGAAAATTTTTCCGGTACTTCCCGCATCAGTCTTGCTGAACTGGCAAGAAATGGAATCCCCCTTCCCTTTGACTCACTGATTATTACTTCATCCGGAGCGGGAAAAAACAGGAAACTTATTGTTGAGTCGAATGAATTTAAAGCGGAGGTAAGCGGCGATTACAGTCTGAAAGACCTTCCGGATGCTTTTGGTTATTTACTTAATAAATATTATCCTTCGTTTGTCAAGGCACCGGCAACCATTCCACCGGCATTGGACATAAATTTTGACATCAGTACTTTTTATGTGGATGAATACCTGCAGTTAATTGACTCCAGTATCTCCGGGTTCAACAACAGCCATTTTTCAGGCAGTCTAAATCTTGTCAAAAACGAATTGAGCCTTACCGCGGCAGTTCCTCAGTTCAAGTATAAACAATACAATTTTGATGAGGTAAAACTTACGGCAAACGGGGATATTGACAAACTGCTGGTTACAGGCGAAGCAAATAATATACGCATCAACGACAGCCTTAGTGTACCAAAAGCTGTCTTTAAGATAAGAGCCCGGAACGACTCATCACTCGTATCAATAACTGCCGGCGCCAATCAGACAGTTGAAAAAGCCGATATCAATGCACTGGTAAGGACAAAGGATGGAATTGATATTGAATTCGAACCCTCCAACTTTACCATCAATGGAAAGACATGGACGATAGATGAAAAAGGCATACTCAGTTTTAAGAAGAACAATCCCGCCAGCGGCCAGTTGGTCTTGACGGAGGGAGATCAGAAAATATTGCTTAAAACGCAGCCTTCTGCCAAAGGGCAATGGAATGACCTCACCATAGAATTATCAAAAGTGAACCTGGGTGACTTCGCTCCTTATATAATGCCAAAGAACCGGCTGGAAGGATTGCTGTCAGGCAATATCGTTGTTGAAAATCCAACCGGAGATTTCAATATAACCTCCAATGACCTGCGGACACAGTATTTCCGCCTCGACAATGATTCCCTTGGTGAGATAAAGGCTACAGTTAATTACGATAAGCTGACTAAAGAACTGAAAGTAAAAGGAAGCACCGTCAATACAGAAAACTATCTCGGGTTTGATGCGAGCATTTTTATCGGCGATCCGACGAAAGAACTTAAAAACAAAATTGTGCTGAAAGCACAGAACTTTGAGATAAAATATCTCGAACGTTTTCTCGGTAATTTATTTTCGGATATGAAGGGATTCCTCACCGGCGACATTGACCTGGAAGGCGCTTTTAAAAACCTGGCGGTAACCGGAAAAGGGAAATTAAAGAATGCAGGACTTAAAGTAAACTTCACGCAATGCTTTTACTGGATAAACGATACGGACATAGAACTGACCCCACAGGAAATCAATCTTGACGGAATTGTGTTGACGGACAGTATCACCCGCAACCCGATTTATATCAAAGGAGGCATCGAGCACCAGTCATTTAAGAATATGTTTTATGATCTGTACATCAGCACCCGTAAGCCCAGAACAACTGACGAGAATAATAACAGGCCTGTTCAGCTCTTACATACAAGCTATAAAGACAACAAGCAGTTTTATGGAAATGTAAAAGGTACCGGTTCACTATCGCTGGCAGGCCCACAGTCAGAAATGTACATGACCATTGATGCTTTTGCCTCCTCCAAAGACAGCAGCAATATCACCATCCCTCCTTCGGGAAGCCGGGAATCAGGCATTGCAGATTTCCTCGTGGAAAGAAAATTTGGGCGGGAAATGAGCGACAGCGGCATCAACAGTAACCTGACCAATATAGTATACGACGTGAACCTGACAGCCGGACCAACAGTGAACATGAAAGTGGTATTGGATGATCTGACGGGTGACGAAATAAAAGGAAGAGGCGCCGGTTCATTAAAGATTCGTTCGGGCACTTCGGAGCCGCTGAAGATGTATGGCCGTTATGATATTGATGAAGGAAATTACACCTTCACTTTCCAGTCTTTTTTCAAAAAACCGTTTGAACTGAAAAAAGGAGCTGAAAATTATATTGAATGGAGTGGCGACCCGTATGATGCAAAGATCAACCTCACTGCCACCTACACGGCCAATAATGTAAGCTATGCCCCGCTGGCCGGGTCATTAAAGAATATAGACCAGGGCGTTTCAAAGGCAAGAGGAGATGTGTATGTAGTGGCAAAGCTTACCGATAAGCTTTTTGAACCCAAAATAGATTTCAGTCTCGACTTCCCTCCTTCCAGTGTGGTAAACAGTGACCCCACCCTTGCTTTCAGCCTGCAGCAGTTGCAAAAAAACATGAATGAAATGAACAAACAGGCCACCTACCTGGTGGTGTTTGGCATCTTTGCCCCGGTAGAAAGTGCCGGTAATACCGTTGCACAACTGCAGGAAATTGCCACCAATAGCCTTTCGGGCATTTTCTTTAATGTAGTTAATGAACAAGTGAAAAAAGTGGTTTCTAGTATTTTTAAAACTGAGAAATTGAATTTCAACTTCAACAGTTCTGTGTACAACAGGAATGTAATAGATGAAAACAGTAAATTCGGACTGGGCAGCAACGTAAATGCATCAATCGGCAGCTCTTTGTTTAAGAACAAAGTAATAATATCCATAGGAGGAAGTGTGGAGGGCCTGGTACAAAGCGGAACCATCCAGCAGGATGTAACCGGGCTATGGAATGCAAGTATAGAAGTCCTTTTGAACCCTTCAGGAACATTCCGGGCCAATCTTTTTTTCCGGCAAAACACGGACTATCTGACCAATAGCAGTTCCGGGGCGGGACGCATGAACCGGGGCGGTATTGGCCTTTCTTACCGAAAAGATGCGAACAGCATCGGCGAGTTGTTCTTCCGTAAAAAGAATAAAAAACAGGTACCGGTACCCCCGCCTGAAGAAAAAACAGAAGCCCCGAAAGAAGAGCCCAAAAAGCAGGAATAACCGGGAAAAACCGGGCCGGACAATCCCCCAAAACAGGCCCGGAATCCGGGCAGCGAAATGATTTAAAATTTTGTCATTACAAAGCCTTATTTTTCAGGCCTGAATTGTTGATATTTGCCTATATTTAATTTGGAAATATTCCCTTTCTTTGCAACCGAAAACCAATCTTTATGCTTAAGAGACTACTCTTTTTATTCGCTATGGTCTTCATAGCCAGTCCGTTCTTATTTGCACAGATCACTACTTCAGCCATTAATGGTACCGTAAGAGGTGGCTCAGATGAAGCCCTTGTAGGGGCAACCATTGTTGCCACCCACATTCCTTCCGGCACCAAGTATGCAACGACCAGCCGTGGCGGTGGTGCATTTAGTATCCAGAATATGAAGTCTGGCGGCCCATATCTTATTGAAGTAACTTATGTGGGACATGATCCTGAAAAATTTGAAAACATTTACCTGCAACTTGCCGAATCGTTTATATTAAACAGTTCATTAAAGAAAACCAATGCTACCCTGGAAAATGTAGTGGTGAGCACTGGCCGCAGGAATATTTTCAATCCCAACAGAACCGGGGCTGTTACCAATATCGGCTTACGCCAGATCACTCAATTACCCACCATCAACAGGAGTCTGAATGATTTTACCCGCTTAACGCCGCAAGCCAATGGCGCTTCTATCGGTGGGGGCAATTTCCGTCAGAACAACTTTACGATTGATGGCTCGGATTTCAATAACAGTTTTGGTATCGGTGGTAACCTGCCTGCCAACGGATCTCCCATATCGGTAGATGCGATTGATGAAATTTCGGTTAGCATTAATCCCTACGATATCCGCCAGTCTGGTTTTATCGGAAGCGCCATCAACGCAGTAACCCGCTCCGGAACAAATACTTTCTCTGGTTCAGTTTATAAGTTTTTCAGAACAGAAAGGCACCGTGGCCGCAAGGTTGAAAAAACTTTTTTCACCAGGCCGCCGGAAGAGTTCAGCCAGTATGGTATCCGTATTGGCGGCCCCATCATCAAAAACAAATTGTTCTTCTTCCTGAACTACGAGTCTGAGACACAGCCTAAGTCAATACAAACAAGATTTGCCGCTACTGCAGCAGCTCCTTACGGAAGTTCTGCAAGTATCGCAAGGCCAACAGCCGACTCCCTGAATTATATCAGCCAGTACCTGCTTACCAATTATGGTTATGTAACCGGTCCTTATGATAATTATACTCCCGATATTACCCGGAAGAAAGTAATGGCCCGTTTAGACTGGAACATCAGCCGTAATCACAGGTTCAATGTTCGGTACAGCCAGGTAGAAGGTGGGGAACCGAATCCCCCAAGCACCTCTGTGGGTGGCGCCGGCACCGTAGCCGGAACTTCAGCAACCAGGACAGCTAACACAGCCCTATGGTTCAAAAATTCAAATTATTTCCAGGGCGCTAATTTCTATTCATTTGCTGCGGAATTAAATTCAACATTTAAAGGTTTTTCAAATACCCTTCGTGGTACTTATACTTTCCAGAATGATTCCCGTACCACGGAAAGCCAGACATTTCCGTTTGTTGACATTATGAGTTCTGGCGGTGGAGTTTCTGTTCAGTCTGGTTCTGGAGTTGGTGCCCCTTACACCTCATTCGGATATGAGCCTTTTAGCTTTGGCAACCTGCGTAAGGTAAAGATGTATTCATTTACAGATATTATTACATGGACAAAAAACAAGCATCACTGGACAGTTGGCGGACAGGCTGATTTCAGCAATACCATTAACGGCTTCCAGCGTTTTGGCACCAGCTATTACCGTTTTGCCACATGGGCTGATTTTGCCAGTGCCCTGAACCCCAATCCGGCGCTTCGTAAACTGCCCACCGATTTCACTATTACTTATTCATTGTCTAAAAACTTTGCCCCGGCTTTTTCAGCCTTCGATTTCCGCCAATATTCAGTATTTGGACAGGATGAGATATTTATTAATAAAAATTTCCGCCTGACCTTTGGTTTACGTCTTGACCTGCCCACCTATCCGGGTGTACCGCAAATCATCACTCACCCATTGGTGCTGGCACAGAATTTTGCCTTCGGAGAAAAAGTAAATACCGGCAACCTGCCTAAAAAGAAGGTGATGATTTCACCAAGAATTGGTTTCAACTGGGATGTTTACGGAGACCGTTCATTGCAGGTCCGTGGTGGCACAGGCATCTTCACCGGAAAGATTCCTTTTGTATGGATAGTTAGCCAATCTGGTGATAACGGCATGATTCAGATCACCCAGGCATTTAATGGGTATACTTCTACCGGTGGTGTTAGTCCCTTGGGTACGAATGGTAATCCAGGCGGACTTCCCGGACCTTTCAACCCAAGTCCCATAGCTTATCGCCCTTCCGCAGTACCTGTTGCCGGAACTATTGCCCCGTCTTCTGTTACTGCTTTGGATGAGGATTTCAAAAATCCCCAGACATGGAAATCGAGCTTGGCAATGGATACCAAACTTCCCTGGGGCATTACTGCTTCTCTGGAAGCAGTATTTAATAAGGACATCAATACAGCTTTCTTCAGAAACCCAAATTACCAGGCAACACAAAATCTTAATGTAACCGGTTATCCTGATAACAGGCCAATGTATGGCGCTACCGTTCCTACCCGTTTCATCAACACCCTTAATTCAGCCGGTGTGTTTGTAGCAGGTGGTACTTCGGCTTTTAATCCGGTAATCATTGATAACGGAAGCCGCGGATATTATATGGCCTTAACTGCCCGTTTTGAAAAACCATTCAGCAAAGGTTTCTTTGCATCAGTAGCCTACACCAAATCAATGGCAGCTAACCTGCATGATGGAAGTGGTGACCAGCCCTTAGGTACTTACCAGTTCACACAACAGGTAAAAGGCCTGAACCAGCCTACCCTTGCAACTGCACAATATGTAATGCCTGACCGTGTGGTAGGTATGGTTTCATATCGCAGAGAGTATTTAAAACATATGGCCACTACCATTTCATTATTTTACCAGGGTTCTGCTGATTACAGGTTCTCTTATGTGTACAGCACCGACTTTAACAGGGATGGTGTAAACGGAAACGATCTTATCTATATCCCGACTGCAGCTGAAGTATCACAAATGCAGTTTGTCAGCCAAACTGTTAACGGTGTCGCTTACGATCAGACTGCCCAGCGCAACCTGTTTGAATCTTACATACAGCAGGATAAATACATGAGAACACACCGCGGTCAGTATGCTGAGCGTAATGGCGGCCTGGCTCCCTGGCGCAACCAGATTGACCTGAAGTTCATGCAGGACCTGTTTATAAAAGTTGGTAATAACAAAAATACCATCCAGTTTACTGTTGATATATTCAACTTTGGCAATATGCTGAACCCAAGCTGGGGCAAGGTAAAATCCGTGAATGCATCATCTATCCTTATTCCTCAGAATGTCGCTTCATTGGTTCCGGGTGGAACAGTAGTTCCTACTTTCAGGTTAGCTACCAGCCAGGGACAGATAGTGACAAGGACCTTCAGGGATGTAATCAGCACTGCCTCCACTTATTCTGTTCAGTTTGGATTGCGTTATATCTTTAACTAATACAAAATTGTTGGCCGCAATAAAAAAACATCCCGGAATTCCGGGATGTTTTTTTTGCTGTATACTTTTCACTTAGCTGCTTTTTACTTTCCCCAGCCCCATTTTAAAAACTCAGGCATGGCCCTTCCCCAGGTAAACACATCATGGTGGCCATCCTTCAGTTCCAGGTAGCTGATATCCTCTCCATCCCTATATCCTTTGGCCTTCAGTTCTTTTATCATGTCCAGTGTATCGTCAATGGAGTCAATAATTCCATTGTTGTTTCTGTCTTTTGTTTCATCGAGGTTGCCGCACTGAAAGAAGAATTTAAGTGCAGGGGCATAATGTCCCAGACGTACCTGCTGATGCATGATGCGGTGCCTGTCATCATCATAATCAGGATGATGCTGGTCTACACTTCTCCACCATAGTGAGGAAGAAAACAATCCTGCTTTAGAAAATACTGCCGGGTTGTTCCAGACAATATCCAGGGCACTTAATGCCCCGAGTGAAAACCCTGCAAATGCCATTTCATTGAACCCGATAGTCTTATACTTTTCAGCAAGAAGTGGTATCAACTCCTCTAAAATAAAAGAAGTGTACAGGGATGATTTATCTCCCCTCCCCTTGTAATCAGCCTCGGCAGCCACTCCATACTCCCTTTTTCTTTCTGTGCCGCAATGAATAGCTGCGCAAAGAATGGGCTGAATTATTTTTTTTTCAACACATAACCCGTCCAGCATGGATTGCAGGCCGAGTTTTTCCATATCCTGGCCATCATTGATCAGTAAAAGCGGAACGGGTGCAGTTACGGCCATATTGCCGGGCTGGTAAAGGTCGATTTTCACTTCCCGGCCGAGAAAGGCAGATTTGAGAGCGATATTTTCAACAAGGATACCGGACTTGTTTGCCATTTGCATGGCGGCAAAATTAAGGATTTCAGCCATTGGTCTGACGGTCTCCGTCTGACCAATGGCTGAGGCGTGGATTCTTATGTGAATGCCCCTGTTGTCAGACGGAGACCGTCAGACAACAGGGGTTAATTTGTTTATTTGCCGCCGAAAAAATACATTTGATAAAAGCCACATACAAGGCTTTTTATTTAATCAACTAAAATCTGTTTATGAAGAAAATTGGCATTCTGCATGGTAAGGAACGTTCATTTCCTGAGGCTTTTGTAGCGAGGGTTAACAGTAAAAATGTGCCCGGCGTGACGGCCGAACCAGTGCGTATTGATAAAGCCATGCAGGGAGTACACAGCGGCTATGCAGTCATCTTTGACCGCATCTCACAGGACGTACCTTTCTACCGCACCTGGCTGAAGAATGCAGCAGTAACAGGAACTGCAGTTATCAATAATCCCTTCTGGTGGAGCGCCGATGATAAATATTTCAACAACTGCCTGATGACAAAGATTGGTGTACCCGTTCCCAAAACAGCCATCATTCCATCAAGAGATCTGCCAGATGATACATCCAATGAATCTTTCAGCAATCTTGCCTTTCCACTTGATTGGGATAGTATTTTCGATTACACAGGATTCCCTGTTTATATGAAACCTTTTGCCGGAGGTGGCTGGAAAAATGTGTACCGGCTTGATAGCAAAGAAGATTTTTTTACCAAACATGCCGAAACAGGACAATTGGTAATGCTTTTTCAGGAAGAAATTGTTTTCACTGAGTACTATCGTTGTTATTGCATTGGTGGTAAATATGTACGCATCATGTCCTACGAACCACGCAATCCCCATCATCTCCGTTATGTCGCAGACTTTAAGCCATCGACTGAAAGATTGAAACAGATGACAGATATCGTACTGCGCATCAACAAATACCTCGGCTATGATTTTAATACGGTTGAATTAGCTATACGGGATGGCGTTCCTTATGCGATTGATTTCTGCAATCCCGCACCGGATGCTGAAAAAACCAGTGTGGGCGAAGAGAATTTTGAATGGGTAGTGGAAACGGCTGCCAACTATGCCATTGAAAAAGCCTTGGCCCAAAAAGATGGCGAAGACAACCTGACCTGGGGTGAATATGTGAGAAGGGGGTCTAATAAAATGCCGTTGATATAGATACGAGATACGAGATACGAGATGCGGGATGCGGGGCTGTTTTAAAGTTCATAAAAACTTTACTATATGAGTTACAGAAATCTTGAAGTATGGCAGTTAGCAAGAGAAGTGGTAATAGAAATTCATAAAATGTCATTGACATTACCAAAGTTTGAAATGTTTGAAGAGGGTCAGCAGATCAGGAGGTCCAGCAAATCAGTAAAAGCAACAATTGTGGAAGGATATGGCAGAAGAAGGTATAAAAACGAGTATATCAAATTCCTGGTTTATGCCCATGCTTCTAATGACGAAACAATTGACCATCTTGAAACGCTTTTTGAAACCGGTTCACTGACTGACGAAACATCGTATAAATCTTTAAGCCAAAAACTTGATAAGCTTGGCAGAAAACTGAACACTTTTTTGCAAGCAGTTGAAAGAGAACATATGAGTGTTAAGTGACTTGCCGTATCACGAATCCCGAAACCCGTATCTCAAATCGGAAAAAACAAACTGACTTATGAACCTAAACTATAAAACCTTCACCCTCGGCGTGGAAGAAGAATACATGGTGCTTGACCCCAAGACCTATGAACTGAAAAGCCATGAGCAGAAAATTGTGCAGGAAGGACAGAAAGCCATCAAGGACAAAGTAAAAGCCGAGATGCACCAGGCTGTAGTGGAAGTAGGTACGGATATCTGTGCAGATATTGATGAGGCTTATATGGATGTATCCGCATTGCGCAAAACGATCAGTGGTATTGCCGACAGTCTTGGTTTTGCGATGGGAGCATCCGGCACCCACCCTTTCAGTCATTGGGAAAGCCAGCTGATAACCGACCATATCCGCTACAGTGAAATTGTGAACGAACTGCAGGAAGCGGCCAGAAGCAACCTCATCTTCGGCCTGCATGTGCATGTGGGTATGGAAAACCGGGAGATGGCCAACCATATTGCCAACAGCACCCGGTATTTTCTGCCGCACATCTTTGCCCTCAGCACCAACTCCCCTTTCTGGGAAGGAAGAATGACGGGTTACAAATCTTTCCGCACCAAAGTATTTGACAAATTTCCCCGCACCGGCATACCCGATGCATTTGAAAGCATTGAAGCTTACGACAACTATGTAAAGCTGCTGATAAAGACCAACTGCATTGACAATGCAAAAAAGATATGGTGGGACCTGCGGGTGCACCCTTTCTTTAATACAGTGGAGTTCCGCATCTGTGATATACCATTGACGGTGGATGAGACCATTACCCTTGCAACATTATTCCAGGCTATCTGTGCAAGGATATATATGCTGCGGAGCAAGAACCTCAACTTCATCCAATACTCAAGGGCACTTCTGAATGAAAATAAATGGCGGGCCAGCCGCTATGGTGTGGATGGATATTTAATTGACTTTGGCAAGGAAGAAGAAGTAAATACAAGAGCATTGATCTATGAATTGCTTGACTTCCTTGACCCTGTACTTGACCATCTTGGCAGCCGTCACCGTATAGGCTATGTAAATACAATGCTGGAAAACGGCACGGGCGCCGACCGCCAGCTTGCCGTATTTGAAAAAACGAAGAACCTGGTAGATGTGGCGAAGTATATACGGGAGCAGTATTTGGTGGGGGTTTAAGCCGGCTGGTACATCTTTCTGCTGATAATCAAAGCAAAACTGTACCAGTTGTTTCGCAAATACAAACGTTGGCAGAAATTTTATGAGCGACATCTTACAAATTATAAGTCCACTTAGGACAGAGTTAAATAGACTTGAAAACAATCAAGGCAAATCTCTTGCGACCATATATGAGACCGTTAATTCTGTTTCAGAAATGACAAATGACTTTGAGAATTTATGGGTTGGTGGTTGGGGTCAAACTAACTACAATCATTACTTAAATCCAAAGAACCACAATGAAAGGATACAAGTAAATGCTGAATACTTTTACGATATGCTTTCTAAAAAGCAAAAGGTCAATGTTGACAATCTTGAAAAGGACATTTCAAAATGTTTAGAGCCGTATAAAAAATTTCAGCAACACCTAATCACAGAACTGTCTGTAATCAGGGACAAAGAAAATTTCAATAATGAAAATGAACTTTTGAAATCAATTGAAGATTTTAAATGGGGATTTGACGCTTCGGATTACATAAAACTAAGAAGACCTAATCAAATACCAGTCTATGATATGAGAGTTTTAAGCCGAGGGCTTGACACACCGCCTCATATAGCTGTTGTAGCTTACCTTGTTTCTTTAACGACAAAGGCTTATTCTGTAAAAAATTTTGAAGAAATAGTAAGCAGAATTCTTAGACAAGTTGAACTAAAATTAAATGCCAAAGCTCTTCCTGATAATTTTGGGTATGCTGAGAAAGCTTTGAACGAGATTTTTGAAAACTTTCATAGTTTCTATAACCAATTAAAAAATAGACATAACAATAGAGACACAATTGAAATTAAAGATGAGTATGATGTACAAGACTTGTTACATTGTATTTTGAAACTACATTTCAAAGATGTTAGAGAAGAAGAATATACGCCTTCGTATGGAGGAAGTTCAACCCGTATGGACTTTTTACTCAAGAATGAAAACATAGTTATTGAAGTAAAGAAAACAAGAGAAAGACTATCAGACAAAGAAATTGGAGAACAGTTAATTTTAGATGTAGCATATTATAAGAACCATCCTAATTGTAGCTTTTTAAAGTGCTTTGTCTATGACCCTGAAAATCGGGTTAAAAATCCAAGAGGACTTGAAAGCGATTTAAATAAATTAACAGACGACAAACTTTCGGTGGAACTTTTCATCAGACCGTAGAAAAACTTCTGCCAACATGAACTGTCTAAAAACCCAACCAAATTCTGCCACACAACAAAACCGAAAACCGGTACTCCCTTTTGCTTCCCCGACGAGTCTCCCCCCCCACGCAGTTTGCAATAAGAGAAGCCGCCGGAGGGACTCGTCGATGACATGAACCGCCACATCCCCAAGCCGTGTCCGTTATCCACTTCCCCAAACTTCCGTATATTCATTACTCCTTTTACAATCACAATATCCTATCTGTCAAAACCCCGGCCCGCATTGTTCATTTAAAAAACCAAAACCATGTTCCGCAACCTGAAGATGTACCTTATCCTCGGCGCCATCATCGCCATTGCCCTGGTGCTGATATTAAATAAATTGGCCGTGTATGGCCTTATTGTATTTGGCGTGGGCACGGTGGCCATGGGGGCCTATCATCTTTTAATGAAACAAAAAGATGATGAGATACATAACCTGAAAAAACAACTGAAGGACAGCGATAAGACAACCACTACGCTGAAAAGCGAGAATACCGAACTGCGAAACCGCAAACTGAACATCTCCGAAATAAAGAGTGTGGTGGACATGGGCCTGATGGAAGTGAACACCAACTTCACCCGTGTATGGAACGAACCTTCCGAGCATGAAAAAAAGAAGATACGTTTTATCGGCGCTTTGCAGGTAAGCATTGTGGCCAAATACGGGTTGGACATGAAAGACCTTCGGGTAAAATTTGATGAAGAAAAGAACCAGCTCACCGTTGCCAATATCAATCCCAAATTCCTTTCCTTCTCCGACCTCAACTATGACTGGAAAATAGCCGAAGTGCTGGAATGGTCGGTGCCCCTCTTAGGAGAAAAGCATTGGGAGACCAGCAAAGATCTGGAAGCCCTGAACAGCGAATTCAAAGAGACCTACCGCAAGCGCATCAATGAAGAAGTAAAGAACGGCCCGGCCGAAATGGAATGGGTGCTGAACCCGCTGAAAAAGCAAGTGGCCGGCGCATTGGAGCTGATGCTCGGATCCAATGGCAGGAAAATAAAAATTGTAGAAAAATTTGACGACTCTTTTCAGACGCTGAAGGAACTGGCGGGAAAAGATGATAATTAAGCGCCAGCGCTACTAATCCAGCAAAGGAATGCTTACAACAATTTTGCAACCCTTGCCAGGGGCCGCATTTATTTCCGTTTTACCATTATAAAATTTTGCCCTGTCCCTGATACTGGCCAGGCCAATGCCCGTATTTGTTTTTTTCATATCGAAGCCAATTCCGTTATCCTTTATCACAAGTTGCACCTCCCCATTTTTAGTTTGTAATAATATCTCTACCTGCTTTGCCTGACTATACTTTAGAATGTTTTTCAGTTGCTCCTGCATGATCCGGAAAAGGGTAAGCTTTTTGCCGGGGCTCAGCATTTCATTTTCGCTGTCATGTGCAAAATTTATTTTGATGCCGGAGGAAAGTTTTGTGTCATCAATTATTTTCTGAATACTTTCTGCCAGGCTGCCACCATCCAGCTGCGGGGCTACCATCTCTCTCGACAGCTTGCGTATCTCTTCTATAGCCAGCAGGGTATATTCAATGGTTTTCTGTTTTATTTCTTCTTCTTCCTTATTTGCAGGGGTCAGCAATCCCACAAACATTTTGATAGTGGACAATATCTGGTTCACATTATCATGCATTTCCCTGCCAAGGCGGGTCCGTTCCTGTTCCTGCACACGCAATGCTGTTTCAGAGATGTTTTTATACTGGCGAAGCTTTTCCTCTATCAACAGGTTCTCCATCATTTTTTCATCGGTGATATCCGTCAACGACCCTATCATTTTTACCGGCATCCCGTTTTCATAAATAACAAAGCCCCGGTCAAGCATATTCTTGTATTCTCCATCTGCACACAGAAACCGGTATTCGCTTTCCCATGACTGAAGGCTCCTGTCTGTAACTTCCCTGAGGGTTTCATTTAATTGGTCTCTGTCTTCCGGATGCACTCTGCTCAGCCACCACGCCAGGCCAGCATGGTCTTTTGGAAGATAGCCCGTCATTTCAGTCAGCTTTTCATTACGAAAAATATCGCCACTAAGCATATCCCATTCCCAGATGGCATCCGATGTGATCCGGGTAATCTGTGTCAGCCTGTCATTTGCCTTAGCAAGTTTTTTTTCGGCAATATATTTTTCCGTCAGGTTGCTGGCAATACCACCTGCCAGCTTTTTTCCATTGGCGCCTTCAACAGGAAAAATATTCACCCTGAAAATTGTATGTTCTCCGTCAGCAGTCCTGCCCTTTTGAATGGTTTCGGCAGGCATTTCCGTTTGCAGCACTTTAAGGTGCTTCTCATACAGTGCATCGGCAACCTCCAGAGGAAGCAAATCCACAATTTTTTTATTAATTGAATCCCCGTTAAGGTGGAAGTAATCAAGAAAAACGTTGTTGGCAAATACTAAGGTAGCCTCATCGTCCACTACCCATACCATATTTGGCGTATTGCCCATGAATGTCCTGAAAAGTTTGCTCCCGGAAATATTATCCGGCAATAAGTTTGGCGACACTGTTTTTTCCCGAGTCTTTATAGAACCAATACACACAAATACTTTCCGGTTATTTTCCGGATCAGGCAAAAAATTTACCTGCCATTGCATGGGTTTATAATGCCCATTTTTCAAAAACAATTCCATAGAGTACGGACTATTGTTTTTCACAGAGTAATTGAAAGCGTTGTGAAAGTTTTCAATATGTACCGGGTGAAGCAGGTCAAAGAATTTGCTTTGAACCTGTCTTGGGTTTTCCAGGTTCAGTTCTTTCCGCATCCGGGAATTAGCGAGTAAAATATTACCCTCCACATCAAGCACAGAAAGGTAGTGGCCACCGGCGCTATCAGCTAAGGCAATAATTGGCTTCAGGTCTTTCCATGAAATTCTCATAACCATTATTTGTGGCGAAGATGATGGGCAGTAAGAGGGTTTTCAAAGGGTGTTG
>CAYHPA010000030.1:0-23540 GCA_964358155.1 uncultured Chitinophaga sp. | reverse complement strand
AAAGCTATGAATGCTGCAAGTGCAATGGAAGAACTGGATTATCTGTCTCCAACCCTAAGCAACATTTCCAAACAAATACCTTATACAGCTCCTGTTGGTTATTTTGATGACTTAGCTGAAAAAGCAATACAATCTGTTCGTGAAAGCAGCGATTACCAGACAGCAAAAGAAGAAATAGAAACATTATCACCATTGCTGAGTGGTTTGAAAAAACAGATGCCTTATAGTGTTCCGCAGGGATATTTTGAAAGCATTGGTGAAAAATCTGCTAACCCAGATGTGAAAGTTGTTTCTATAACACACCGCTTCTGGTTTAAGTATGCCGCAGCAGCTGTTGTTGTTGGGGTGATTGCTATGATCGGTATTACTATCACAATAAAAGGGAAAAATACCAACGACCCGATTGCGGGAGTACAAAAAGATTATAAGAAAATGAATGATATACAAAAAGATGAATTGATTGACTTTCTTAATGCGGGCATGAGCGGAAAAGAAACTGCACAGGTAAACACCAATGACAAATCCCAGGAGATTAGAACCCTTTTGCAGGATATTTCAGACGAAGAATTGAAAGATTTTCAGGAGCAAACTGAGGACCTTCAGGATGTACTGATGACAAACTAGGTAGTAATGAAAAAATGGCTGATCATATTAACATTATTCTTTGTTCCGGGCTTTGCTGCATTGGCACAAAATGAAGAGCCTATTCCGCAGGAAGGTAAAATCCAGGAAAGAATGAGAGAGTATATTCAAACCAAACTCAATCTTAACCGGAATGAAGCTGAAAAATTTACACCTGTATTTGTCCGCTATTTCAGAGAATTTGTACAAACGCATCGGGAAAATAAGGGCGATCGCCTGATTTTGCAGCAAAAGATTATTGAGTTGAGATTACGCTACAGAGGAGAGTTCCGCCAGGTATTGGATGAACCGCGGGCTAATAAGGTTTATGTTTATGAGGACGAGTTCAGAAAAAAGGCCCTTGATATAATTAGAGAAACAAGAAGGGGAAAAATAGAACAGAGGCCCATAAGACGAACCCGTGCGATGTTCCAATAAACAAACTTTAGCTTTGATATTTTATAAGAACCGGCTAAACAAAAGCCGGTTTTTTTATTGGGGTTTATGTCAGGGTTTCTTTACAGCAAATAACCCAACCTCGTTGTCAGCAATAAATTTCGGTTTCAGCAAATTCAAACCACATTCCTTATTCAGTTTATCTACCAGGTAAACAGTCAGCTCCGGCGAAGTAGCTTCATCATGCATATGCATGAAGAAGTAAAGCTCTTCCATCCCGTTATCCAGCCAATATCTCATCCGTTGCACCCAGGCATCTGTTCTTGTATAATCAGACGGATGCAAACTGTTGCCAACATACCGGATGAATGCTTTGGGAATGGTCAGGTGCATATGCGCACAATCTCTTCTGCCGGCTGTATCGGTAATTACTGCACCCATATTCAGGGAAACCAATGTTTCAAACATGTCTTTTTGAATATCTTCTTTAGCAAACCAGGCAGGATGACGCACTTCTAAAAAGAACTGGAGATCTTTGGGAAGCGAGGCGAGGTAATCAAACAATTCCTTGCGCCTGTTCGGAGAAAAACTATCACTTACCTGAATGAAAATGGGGCCAAGATGTTCCTTAAAAGCTACAATTCCGCGGAAAAACTCATTGGTTACAAATTCCTTTCCTGCCAAACTTCCCCGGTGAGTAACGCCCTGGTACATTTTGGGACAGAACTTAAAATCCCTGTCTTTTGCTTTTTCTGCCCACTTAGCAATGCCCGCTTCACCCCAGATCCTGTAATGCGTGGCATTTAATTCAATAGCATTATAATGATTCATATATTGCTGTAAAAAATCCTTTTCTCTTGTTTTAGGAGGATAGATCTTGCCGATCCATTCCGGTCGGCCCCATTTGGCACAGCCGAGATAAACCTTCGCATGTTTTGCCGGTTTTCCTTTTAAGATTTTTTTATTCCAGGCTGGTTCGGCAGGTAGTGAAAAATCTATATTGTTCAGCTCCATTTCTGACACTCGTCCAAACTCCATATAGTATTTTTGTCCTTCAAATCTACATATCTTAGGCAATACAAATCTTTACAATGCGACTACTGTTTTTATTATTACTTCTGTCCACCGTAGCTTCTGCCCAAAAACGACCTAATATTATTTATATCATGAGTGATGACCATGATGCAGATGCCATCAGCGCTTACAATAAAAAATTCATCAACACCCCTAATATTGACCGGCTTGCCAAAGAAGGAATGCTCTTCACCAGGAATTTTGTTGCCAATTCTATTTGCGGTCCTGTAAGGGCCACCCTGCAAACGGGACAGCATTCACATAAGAACGGGATGAAGGACAACCGCACAAGGTTTGATTCAACAAAAATCACTTTGCCAAGAATATTCCAGTTTAATGGCTATCAAACTGCGCTTGTGGGCAAATGGCACCTGCAATCCTATCCTGTTGGCTATGATTACTGGAAAATATTGCCGGGACAAGGACAATATTTTGAGCCGAGGTTTATTTCCATGAAAGGCGATACCAGCACCTATCACGGTTATGCTACCAATGTTATTACAGATGAAGCCATCAGCTGGCTGAATGGAAGAAACAAAAGCAAACCTTTTTTGCTACAGATCCATCACAAAGCGCCACACCGGTATTTCCTTGCTCCGCTGAAATACATTGAACAATATCATAGTAAAACATTTCCGGAGCCATCCACCTTATATATTGATACCGCAGGGCATGGCACAGCATGGCGCCTGCAAACCATGAGTATCCTGCATAATATGAAATTGTGCAGCGACTTAAAAGTTGACCCAAAATATTTGATGGATATTCCTGAACTCAAACCTGATTCACTTGATATCGTTTATTACAATTCCATTTTCAACCGTATTCCAGAACCCGACAGGAATAGTATCAAAAAAATCTATGAAGAAAGGGGAAAACTCCTTCAGCAGTTAAGACCAAAAGGAAAAGAACTGTTGAAATATAAATACCAGTGGTATATGCAGGACTATCTTGCCTGTGTGGCTTCTATTGATGAAAATGTTGGCCGTGTGCTCAATTACCTTGACAAGAATGGGCTTGCAAAAAATACCTTGGTTATTTATACCGGCGACCAGGGAATGTACCTTGGAGAAAACGGGTGGTTTGATAAACGCTGGATGTATGATGTGTCCATGCAGGCGCCGATGCTGATGCGCTGGCCCGGAAAGATAAAACCCGGCTCCATAAATACCAATCTGACACAAACAATAGATTATGCTCCCACCATGCTGGATGCTGCAAGCTTGGATATTCCGGGTTTTATGCAAGGCATCAGTTTAGTTCCCAGCATGACCGGCAAACAAAAAATTTTACCCCGGAATAAACTTTATTATCATTTCTATGAATACAAAGCCGATCACACTGTGCTACAGCATTTAGGAATAAGAGGCGAAAGATATAAACTGATTTATTTCTACACGGTCAACGAATGGGAATTATATGACCTGGAGGCAGATCCGCAGGAACAGAATAATCTTATCAAGTCCGCCGCACATCAACTCATAAGAGCACAGATGAAATATGAGTTATTAAAACTGAGGGATCTCTATGATGACCATGGGACTGCCGGCGAACTTCATTAACTATTGATACTTCTTGTATAAAGAATAAAGCACTTTGGATGCTGCAGGGGTCATGTACTTTGTAGTGTCCTGCAAAAAATGTCTTTTAAATCCGACGATAGCTGCGGAAGTATCTTTTATATCAAAGCCAACAATGCGGATGGCGCTGATATAATCAAAATTAGCGGGAACCTGCACATTGCTGGTATCACTCCACCAGAGACCGAAGCCTTTTTCATTTAATTGTTTCCAGGGAAACCGCCAGTTGGGGTCATTCTTTCTTGTCGGCGCAATATCGCCATGGCCGATAAAATTTGCTGTTGGAATGCTATATGCTTTCTTCAGCCTGTCGAGCAATATTACCAGGCTGTTTATCTGTGGCTCTGTAAAAATTTCAAATCCGTTATTGTCTAATTCAATCCCAATGCTGGATGAATTAAGGTCGGTGGTATTCCCCCATTTGCTTACTCCTGCATGATGCGCACGGAGCAAGTCGTTCAACTGGTGATGAACGGCTCCGTCCTTACAGATCACATAGTGGGCACTTACTTCTCTTGCATTCTGTGTGGTGAATGTTTTTATTGTTTGCTCGCAACTGTTCTGTGCCGTATGGTGAATGATCACATAATTGGGACGCCGCATTGAGAAGTTGGTAGTACCTGCCCAGTCTGCAGCATAAGGTAATCCTGTGGAATCCTTTACCGGGTATTCAGCCAGCAATTTTGCATAGGCCCTCGTTTTTTCCCGGTACACTTTGTTTGTAGTGGCATACTTACTACCAGAGCAACTATAAACAATGGTAATAATTATAAGAGAACTGAATACGGTAAGATATTTTTTCATGTAGCGATGCTTAGTGAAGATGCTAAAGTAATAAAGAATTTACTTTATCTGTTTTCCGATCTCCTATTGGCACTACAGGTACTTCCGGTAAAGAGCGTAGATGATTTTTCTGATTTCGGCATTCATGCTTCCTCCGGAGCCATCCTGCATAAAATGCCTTTTAAAAGCGGCCACCGCCGAAACAGGGTAAGAAACATCGTAACCAATTATTCTCAATCCTTCCAGGTAATCAAAATTATCAGGAACCTGCACATTGGTGGTATCATTCCACCAAAGGCCATAGCCTTTTTCACTTAACTGCTTCCAGGGAAACTGGGGACCCGGGTCAACCTTTCTGGTCGGGGCAATATCTCCGTGGCCAATAAAATTGGCATCGGGTATTTTGTAAGCTGCTTTCAGGCGGCCAAGCAATATTGTTAAACTAGAAAGTTGCTCCTCCGTAAAAGGCTGGTTGCCGTTGTTAACGATCTCAATACCCACGCTGCTTGAATTCAGATCTGTATTATTTCCCCATTTACTTTCTCCGGCATGGTGCGATCGGAGCAGATCATTGAGCATATGATAGACAGTGCCATCCTTACAAATAAGGTAATGCGAGCTGGCTTCCCTTCCGCCGGGGTTGGTAAACTCCTGTATCACTTCCTCATGACCGTCGGTGGCGGTATGATGAATGATGACATAGTTAGGTCTGCGAAGCCCCATATTTGATGTACCCACCCAATCGGCAGCATAAGGCAGCCCGGCAGAATCCTGTAAGGGATATTGCAGGATGACCCCGGCCATTGAATCGATCATCTTGTAATGAATAAGATTGACCGCCGTATACTTACTGGCCGTTTTAAGCACTATCGCAGAAGCTGAATCTTTTTTTGCAATCTCATCATCTGCTATATTCTTTAATATATCTGCCGGGCCTTTGAAGGTTTCTTTGCCGGTGGTAGTTGTTTTTTCAGATTGTTGTTGCGCATCAGCATTGAATGCTAACAAATAGCAGCAAAGAAACGGAAGAACTCTTTTTGAAAGTTTACTGGTGGCGCTCAATTGCATCCTTAAAGTTAAGCATTTATTTTTTTCGCCTGTCTTGCCGGGACCTGTTAAATTGGCGATAAGGTTTTCTACTTACAGTACTGCGAAGCCGGGGATGATACGATGGGGCAGGCCCCAGCTCTTGCGGAACCGGTGCTTTCTCTACTTCTTTCTCCAATAGTTTTTCAATCAATGCAAATTTGTTATGCTCCTTCTCTCCTATTAATGTAAAAGCCATACCATCGGCCTCGGCCCTTGCCGTACGGCCGATGCGGTGAACATAATCTTCTGCATCGCCGGGCACATCATAGTTAATTACTACATCAATGGTGTCTATATCAATTCCCCGGCTTAATATATCTGTGGCTACCAGCACCGGTATGCGGCCTGCGGTAAATGCACCCAGTACACTTTCTCTTTCTGATTGCTCCAGGTCGCTGTGAATTTCCGAAATGTTAATTCCGCTATGTTTTAATTCTCTTGTCACTTGCTTCACTGTTTGCTTCCGGCCACAAAAGATAAGTGCATTTTTATAAGAAATTTCCTTGAGCAATTTTTTGATTATTGGTAATTTTTGCGGCTCATACACTACAAATGCTTTTTGGACAATTTTTTCAGGTGGTTTGGAAATGGCGATATTAATTTCTGCTGGTTCATGCAATATCTTCCGGGCCAGTTGTCTTATTTTATCGGGCATAGTGGCAGAGAATAACAGGTTCTGTCGTTTGGCAGGAAGCGTCTTAATGATCTTATTGATATCATCCTGGAAGCCCATGTCCAGCATGCGGTCTGCTTCGTCCAATATCAAAAATTGCAGCCCTTTCATATTCACATAACCCATGTTGATATGGGCGATCATACGGCCGGGAGTACAAACAATAATATCAGCCCCCGATTGCAACGCCTTTTTCTCTGCTACAAAATTCTGTGCATCATTACCTCCATAAATAGCAATGGAGCTAAGGTGAGTGAAATAAGACAAGCCTTCCACATGCTGGGATATCTGGATGGCCAGTTCCCTGGTTGGCACAACTACCAATGCGCCCACCTGCCCATCCACATGGTTTTGGAGCAGTTTGTTCATCACCGGGAGTAAAAAAGCAGCTGTCTTTCCTGTACCGGTTTGAGCTGATGCTATTACATCCCTGCCTTGCAATATGGGGGGAATGACCTGCTCCTGCACCGGGGTGGCTGTTTCATAATTAGAAGCTTCAATGCCTTCCAGCAGGTTAGGATGAAAATTAAACTCTGTAAAACGCAAATTGATTTATTTAAGAAAGATGCGAAGGTAGAGCTTTAAAGGCTAAAAGTTCTGTTTATCAGTCATAATGAGATGTGGCATAAGAGACCGGAGGTTTGTTCAAAATCACCAATCATGCTGTCAAAAGTCAGCATTTTCTGTTATTAACGAATTTATTTTAGCAAGGATATTTTTTTCATCACCAAAAAATACAGGTTATGAAATATTATTTTCTTCTTATTGCAATTACAGGAACCATTACTGCCAGTTGCCAGGAATGGAAAAAACAATATGATTATGTGGATCAATGTGTATGCGGGCTGTCTGTGGTAGGAAAAGGAAATAAACACGGTTATGCCGACAAAGACGGAAAACTGGTAGTACCGCTTGTTTATGATGAGGCTATTGCATTTTCGGAAGGTATGGCTGCTGTAAAACAAAATGGCAAATGGGGATTTCTGGACAGTACAGGTAAGTTGGTGATCGCATTACAATTCAGCGATGCCATGTCATTTCATATGGAAGTCGCTGTTGTTGGCAACGGAAATCTTTACGGATTCATTGACAAATCCGGCAAAACAGTTATTCCCTTTGAATTTGAAAGTGCAAGGGGTTTTTCTGAGGATCTGGCGGCCGTAAACAAAAATGGTCTTTGGGGTTATATAAATAAAAGCGGTAAAGAGGTAATTAGTTTTAAATACAGTTTTGCCGGAAATTTTCAGGAAGGGACAGCTAAAGCTTTGAAAGATAGCAAATGGATAATTATAGATAAGTCCGGTAAAAAAGTGAGTGATGCTGAATAAAGCCGGTGTTTAACAGGAATCAAAATTTAAAGTAAACAAATAATCTCCCGAAATTCTTACTGTCATTCTCAATCCGGTGATATTGTTTCTTGATATGTGGTTGTTGCAAGAAACGTTCCACTTTTTTGCGGAGCTGTCCGCTGCCTTTACCTGGAATGATCTCCACCTCCCTGATCTTTTTATCTATTGCATCATCAAATGCCTGTTGCAAAGCATCGTCAATAGCACGGCTGTTATTGTAAATATGGTGAAGGTCAAGTTTGATGCGGGCCATAGTATTACATATTTCTCCTGTACTGCCCGCCCACTTCGTACAATGCACGGGTAATTTGACCGAGTGAGCAATATTTTACTGTTTCCATCAGTTCGGCAAAAAGATTTCCATTGTTGATGGCAACAGTTTTCAAGCGGTTCAGCATATCCTTCGACTTGTTTTCATTCCTTTTCCAGAAGGCCTGCAGGTTCTTGATCTGTTGCTCCTTTTCTTCTTCTGTACTGCGGATCACTTCGGTTGGTAAAATAGTGGGGCTCCCTTTTTTATTGAGAAATGTATTGACACCGATCAATGGTAACTCACCCGAATGTTTCTGGTGTTCATAATACAAACTTTCTTCCTGTATCTTATTTCGCTGGTACATTCTTTCCATCGCCCCAAGTACACCGCCCCTTTCTGTTATCCTGTCAAACTCGGTCAGAACTGCTTCTTCCACCAGGTCGGTCAATTCTTCAATCAGGAAAGAACCCTGGTTGGGATTTTCATTTTTGGCAGTGCCGAGTTCCCTGTTTATTATAAGTTGAATTGCCATTGCACGACGCACACTTTCTTCTGTCGGCGTTGTTATCGCTTCATCGTACGCATTGGTGTGAAGTGAATTGCAGTTGTCATAAATAGCGTACAATGCCTGCAGTGTAGTGCGGATATCATTGAAGTCAATTTCCTGCGCATGCAGGCTCCTGCCGGATGTCTGAATATGATACTTCAGCATCTGGCTGCGTTTGTTGGCCTTGTATTTATACTTCATGGCTTTGGCCCAGATACGTCTTGCCACTCTTCCTATTACACTGTACTCCGGGTCCATACCATTGCTGAAAAAGAAAGAAAGATTAGGAGCAAAATCATCAATATTCATTCCCCGGCTCAGGTAATATTCAACATAGGTAAACCCATTCGACAAAGTAAATGCCAGTTGCGTAATAGGATTGGCACCTGCTTCTGCTATATGATAACCACTAATAGAAACTGAATAAAAATTTCTTATTTTTTGCTGAATAAAATATTCCTGTACATCGCCCATCAGCTTCAATGCAAATTCGGTAGAGAAGATACAAGTGTTCTGCGCCTGGTCTTCTTTTAATATATCTGCCTGCACCGTACCCCTTACCTGTGTCAATGCTTCCGCCTTTATTTTTTCATATATGTCCGCCGGTAATACATCTGCCCCGGACAAACCGAGTAATCGCAATCCCAATCCATCATTACCAGCAGGCAAGGCCCCTTTCAATTCACCTTTTTGCGGCACAACAGGTTTCCCGTCCGTTCCAATATAAGCAGGCAGGTTTCCCGCCTTATACTTTGCTTCAATGATCTTATTGACCTCATCTTTCAGGTTATTCCGGAGAATATACTTTTCGCATTGCTGATCAATGGCAGCATTCATAAAAAAAGCAAGCAGCATTGGCGCCGGACCGTTGATGGTCATGGATACAGAAGTCTTCGGGTCGCAAAGATCAAATCCGCTGTACAATTTTTTTGCGTCATCAACGGTGGCGATGCTTACACCACTGTTCCCAACTTTTCCATATATATCAGGCCGATGATCAGGATCTTCGCCGTATAATGTTACACTGTCAAATGCAGTTGACAACCGCTTCGCCGGCTGGTCAACACTTACATAGTGAAATCTTTTATTGGTTCGCTCAGGTCCGCCTTCACCGGCAAACATCCGGGTAGGGTCTTCGCCTTCCCTTTTCAATGGAAATACCCCTGCTGTAAATGGAAAACTGCCCGGCACATTTTCCTGCGACTGCCATTTCAAAATATCCCCCCAGTCTTTGTATTTGGGCAAAACCACTTTGGGGATTCTTGTGCCACTCAGGCTTTTGCTGGTCATCGCCTGTTTGATCACTTTATCCCGCACAGTGTATGCGTAAAAATCTTTTTGGTATTCTGCAATCTTGTTTGGCCAGTTGGTAATGAGTTTTTTTGCAACTGGGGTCAGCTGCTCTGTATAGAAATCAATTTGCTGCTGAAGGGCCCCCTCAAGCCCATCCACAGGAGGAGTTTTAGAACCCGATTGCTTAAGCGTTTCTAAAGCACCGTGAAGTTGATATAATTTTGTTGCGATGGTTGATTGTTCTTTTACCAGATGATCATAACCCCTGTTATTCTCTGATATTTCAGAAAGATATCTTACCCGGCTGGAGGGAATAATTGCCTGTGAGACTTTGGCTGTTTCTGCGAAATGATATTCACCAAATACGGCTTTTGTTTTGGCTTCAATCTTTTTCAGCAGCAACTCAAACAAATGATTGACGCCGTCATCATTGAACTTGCTGGCCATGGTACCGATAATAGGCAGGTCTTCGTCTTTGGCAGTAAATAGCTGATGGTTGCGTTTGTACTGCTTCTTTACATCTGCAAGTGCATCCAGCGCCCCGGCCTTATCAAACTTGTTGATGCAGACAAGATCAGCATAGTCCAGCATGTTTATTTTTTCCAATTGTGATGCAGCACCATACTCCGGCGTCATCACATACATGCTTACATCACAATAGTCAAGAATAGAAGCGTCGCTCTGCCCCACTCCTGCCGATTCAAGAATGATAAAATCAAAACCGGCAGCTTTACAGATATCAATCGCTTCCTGCACAGCACTGCTTAATGCCGTATTATCGTCCCTTGTTGCGAGGCTGCGCATATAAGCCCTCGGATGGGAAATAGCATTCATCCTGATTCTGTCGCCCAGTAAAGCTCCGCCTGTTTTTTTCTTAGAGGGATCAACAGAAATAACGGCGATGGTTTTATCCGTGAAGTTGTTCAGGAACCTCCGAACAATCTCATCGGTAACGGAAGATTTGCCGGCACCACCCGTTCCGGTAATGCCGAGTACAGGAGGCCCCCCAACCCCCGCAAGGGGGGCTTTGGACTCAGATAACTTTGTTATTTCCTTTAATTGCCCGGAGTAGTCTCCTCCATCTTCAGCAATACTTATTGCCCTGGCAATTCTTCTTACATCTTTTATTTCGTCCAGTGGAAGTTTTCCATTCCATTGAGGTTCTAAAGCCCCTCCTGTGGAGGGGTTGGGGAGGCTTTCTCTTATCACATCCTCAATCATCCCTTCCAATCCCATCTTTCTTCCATCATCAGGGCTATAAATTCTGGTGATACCATATTTGTGTAACTCATCTATTTCGTCCGGCAGGATCGTTCCACCACCACCACCAAATATTTTGATATGCCCGCATCCATTTTCTTCCAGCAGGTCTTTCATGTATTTGAAAAATTCCACATGCCCGCCCTGGTAGCTGGTAATGGCAATACCCTGCACATCCTCTTCAATGGCTGTCTCTACGATCTCTTTTACAGAACGGTTATGACCTAAATGAATGATCTCGGCGCCTTTGCTTTGCATGATGCGGCGCATGATATTAATAGCCGCATCATGACCATCAAACAGGCTGGCAGCTGTAACGATACGAACCTTATTTACGGGGGTATAACTCATAAATAGCAAGCTTTCAACTCGATAGTCACAAAGTTAATCAAAAAGCCATCTTTTATTGAGAGAACTTCAAATGGGCTTTAAAATCTCTCGGTTACTGATTATCTTGCCAATCCAAAATATTCGGCTTATGAGGAAATTAATTCTACTCTTATCTCTATATTTTTTATCTGAAATACCTGCTCAATCGCAGGGTTGTGTGGCTATTCGCAGCAGCGGTGGTAGCTGTTCAAAAATGCATCCTGAAACATCCAAAGGGTGGACACTCTCCACTTCTTACCGGTACTTCAGGTCTTTCCGCCATTTTGTAGGTTCTGATGAACAAAAACAGAGGCTGGAGCAGCATACCGAGGTTATTAACTGGGCCCACAGTCTCAATCTTGAGTTGACACGGCAGTTCAACAACCGCTGGTCAATGACCATGTATGTTCCCATACTTGCTAATAACAGGTCTTCCTTATATGAGCATGGGGGTAATTCGCAGGGCCAGGCCGGCAGGCATACCACCAGTTCATTCGGATTGGGTGATGTCCGCATCGCTGGTTACCGTTGGCTACTCGACCCGGTACGTCATATGAAAATGAATGTGCAGGCAGGATTAGGAATAAAACTTCCTACGGGTGATTACCGGGTTCAGGATTTTTTTATCAAAAGCAATGGTACAAAAATCCTCGGCCCGATTGATCAATCTATACAATTAGGTGATGGAGGTACCGGTTTTACTGCAGAGATCAATGCATTTTACAATATTTCCAAGATGTTCAGCCTTTATGGCAATTTCTTCTACTTGTCAAACCCAAGAGAACAAAACGGGGTTTCCACTGCAAGAGGTGGAATACCTTCTTCAACAGCCATCACATACGGCACAAGTACCATGAGTGTTCCAGATCAGCTTATGTTCAGGTTGGGAGGAAATTTTACCTGGAAAAATGTGACTGTTTCTGGTGGTATAAGAAAAGAGTGCCTCCCGTCAAAAGACCTGTTAGGTGGAAGCGGCGGTTTCAGAAGACCGGGCTATGTCGTTTCTGTTGAACCGGGAATCAGCTATGCATTCAAAAAAATATCTGCTTTTGCAACAGTACCTTTTGCTGTAAAACGGAACCGCACCCAAAGCCAGGCTGATAAAGCAAGAACTGAAGCTACCGGCATATATGCTCATGGAGATGCTGCATTTTCCGACTACAATATCAATCTGGGTATTGCCTTTAAACTGTAAAAGCCATAGCTAATTTCAATTCAAGTATTTTTGTCTCATGCAGCATATCATTGAAGGCATCAGGCATTTATACAAAAAATGGAAGGGGAAAGAAACATCCTCACTGGAAGTGTTGCCACAAAGCGGCAGTGAGCGGCGTTATTTCCGGCTTCATGAAAATGATGGTTCAGTGATCGGCACTTACGGAGCCAATATCAAAGAGAATGAAACCTTCATTTATTTTTCCCGGCATTTCAGAAATAAACAACTGGCTGTTCCTGAAATATTAGCCGTAAGCGACGATGGCATGTTTTACCTGCAGGAAGATCTGGGCAATGTTTCATTGCTTGACCAACTGGAGTCAAAAGGATTTACCACTGAAGTATATGGACTTTTTAAAAAAAGCCTTGAAGCGTTGGCGCAGTTGCATGTAAAAGGTGATGAGGGGCTTGATTACAATAATTGCCTTACGAATAAAGAGTTTGGCAAGCAGGCGATCATGGCCGATTTGCTTTATTTCAAATATTATTTCTTAGATGCACTTCGCAAACCGTATGACAAACAAAAGTTGATTGATGATTTTGAGGCGTTGAGCAATTATCTCACACATACCGAATACAAGTATTTCATGTTCCGGGATTTTCAAAGCCGGAATATCATGATAAAAGAAGGCGGATTGGCTCACTTTATAGATTACCAGGGAGGTATGAAAGGCGCTCCCCAATATGATGTGGCCTCTATGCTTTGGCAGGCAAGGGCCAACCTGCCAGATGAATGGAAGAATGGCTTACTGGAAGATTATATGAACAGTTTTGAAGGTATCATTGGTCAGGGCATTGACCGGAATATTTTCCGAAGCCAGTATTATGGCTATGTGCTTATCCGGTTATTACAGGTGCTGGGGGCCTACGGCTTCAGGGGATTGTTTGAACGAAAAGCTCAATTCCTTACCAGTATTCCACTTGCGCTGAGAAATCTCAGAGATTTTTTTAATAACCAAAGTGTTGGTATTGCTGTACCCGAGTTCAAAAAAGTGCTCGACATTTGCCTGGCGGATGAAGTCATTCAACAGTTCACTCCTACGCAGGCCACAGAAAAAACCCCGCTGGTAATTAAGATCAACAGTTTTTCTTACAGAAAAGAAATTCCGCAGGATGACAGTGGTAACGGCGGCGGTTTTGTATTTGACTGCCGGGGTATTTTAAACCCCGGAAGAATCGATAGTATGAAAACACAGACAGGGAGGGATAAAGAAGTAAAAGACTTTTTGGAACAACAAACCAAGATGCCGGAGTTCCTGAACAGTGTTTTTGATATTGTTGATATAACAGTAGAAGAGTATATCAAAAGAGATTTTGAAAGTCTCACCATCAGCTTTGGCTGCACAGGCGGCCAGCATCGTAGTGTATATGCCGCTGATGAAACGGCAAGGCACTTGAGAAACAAATTTAAAGTAAAGATTGAATTGAAACATATAGAACAAGAAAGCAAAAGCTGGAAAAATCCACCCCCAGCCCCTAAAGGGGAGCAATGAACATTTCGTTTAAATTATCGCCATGGACAGCAAAATGCATGCAGGAGCGCAGAAGCCTTTATTCCAAAGAGCAAGAGAACTCAGGGATAATGCTACTCATGCAGAGGAAATAGTTTGGGGATATTTAAAAACCAAACCTTTCGGTATCAAATTCAGAAGACAACATCCTTATTTAGTTTATATATTGGATTTTTATTGCCATTCTCTAAAACTGGTCATTGAAGTTGATGGAAGCATTCACAAGTTGAAAGAGGTGAAAAAAAAGGATGTTGAAAGACAAAGGGTACTTGAAAAAGATGGATTAAAAATTGTCAGGTTCACGAATGATGAAATAATTCACACTACTGAAAAAATTATTGAAACCCTGAATATTTTAATTCAAAAAATAGTTGATGATAAGAAACGATAATATCTCCCCTTTAGGGGTTGGGGGTATGAAGGCAATGATATTCAGTGCCGGCCTCGGCACCAGGTTCAAACCATGGACAGATAAGCACCCCAAGGCGCTGGCATTGGTGAATGGAAAATCTTTGCTTCAACGAAACATTGAATATCTCCAGCAGCATGGAATAAAGGATGTAATTGTCAACGTTCATCATTTTGCCGAACAGGTAGAAGCTGCTATTGTAGAAAGCGATGGCTGGGGCAGTAATATATTGGTAAGCGATGAAAGAGATGAGCTACTTGATACAGGTGGCGGATTATTAAAAGCAAAAGAATTGTTCACAGCAGGCGAACGATTCATTACCTGTAATGTTGATATTCTCACTGACCTTGATATCAGCAAGCTTCTTGCCTTTCATAAAAAAAACAACCCATTAATATCTTTTGGCGTTACCAATCGCAAAACCTCCCGCTATCTTTTGTTTGATGGGAGCAATCGGCTTTACGGCTGGAGAAATAGTAAAACCGGGGAAGAGCGCTGGGCTCTCCCTTCTCCACCCCGTGGAGAAGGGCCGGGATTGAGGGAAAAAGCCTACAGCTGTGTTGTCGTTTTTGAATATGATATTTTCCGGCTGATGGAAGAAAACAACTTTACCGGCAAATTCTCGCTGATAGATGTGTACCTGCGGCTGGCGGCCAAACATCTCATTATGGGGTATGATCATTCGGGCGACAGGCTGGTGGATGTCGGCAAACCAGAAAGTATTTCAATCGCTGAATCACTTTTTCCATAAAGTATTGCAAATACCCTTTTAGCGGTATCCTTCATAGCAGGCTTTTGCCCTATCTTTCAGTCTCCAAACACACATTTTATATGAAGAAATTTCTGACGGGCTTATTCAGCCTTTTTTTATCGGTTAGCTTGTTATCACAATCGGGCTATGATCACAAAGAAGCATTCAGCCCGCAGTTTTATCCTTACCCCGGCAACGATTACCGCAGTGCCAGCGGCGAACCCGGGCCGAAATACTGGCAAAACCGGGCCGACTACAAGATCAACTGCACATTGGATACGGGTGCACATAAAGTAAGCGGAGACGTAGAGATCAGTTATACCAACAACAGCCCCGACAATTTAAAATTTCTCTGGTTGCAGCTGGACCAGAATATTTATAAAAAAAATTCCCGTGCATCTGCCACCACCACCGAATCGGGTGGACGCTGGGCCAATGCTAAGTTCACCGATGGCTATGTGATCAAGTCTATGGCTATCGAGTATAACGGAAAGAATTTTGCCCCCCGCCAAACCACCATTACAGACACCAGAATGCAGGTATGGCTGCAGGAGGCATTAAAATCTGCCGGTGGAAAAATTAAACTCTCCATAAAGTTTGAATTTACCATTCCCGAATATGGTACCGACCGTATGGGAAGATTGAAAACCAAAAATGGCGTGGTGTACGAAGTGGCGCAGTGGTTTCCCCGCCTGTGTGTGTATGATGATATCCAGGGATGGAACACCATGCCCTACCTCGGTGCGGGAGAGTTTTACCTGGAGTATGGTGATATTGATTTCACCATAACGGCCCCTTCAAACTTGATTGTTGTTGGTTCAGGGGAGTTGACAAATCCGCAGGAATGTTACACCGCTGAACAAATGAAAAGATGGGCTGCCGCTAAAGCCAGCGATAAAACAGTTGTGATAAGAAGCGATAAAGAAATCAATGATAAAAATTCAAGGCCATCATCTCCCAATTGTACCTGGAAGTTTAAAATTACCAATACAAGAGATGTGGCATGGGCCGCCAGCAAGGCATTTGTGCAGGATGCAGCCAAAATAAATTTACCCAGCGGCAAAAAATGTATGGCCATCAGTGTGTACCCGGTTGAAAGCAGTGTGGTAAAAAATGGCTGGCAGCGTTCGACTGAAATGGTAAAAGGCTCTATAGAGCATTACTCCAATAAGTGGTTTGAATTTCCTTATCCTGCTGCTACCAATGTGGCCGGCATCGTAGGTGGTATGGAATACCCGGGAATTGTATTCTGTAGCTCCGGCTCATCCGGCAACGGACTCTGGGGAGTAACAGATCATGAGTTTGGCCATACCTGGTTCCCGATGATCGTTGGCAGCAATGAAAGAAAATATGCCTGGATGGACGAGGGCTTCAACACTTTCATCAATGACGGCTCTACTGAAGCTTTTAATAATGGTGAATTTAAAGAAGCCAGTTTTTTCGGCGACCCGAATTCATCCTTCATGGTAAAATATACTTTCGGCGAAAGTATGGATGGCCTTTATACTATTCCTGAAGTGATACAACAGGACAATCTTGGTGTGGCCGCTTACCTGAAACCATCGCAGATGCTGACCACCCTGCGGGATGTGGTGCTGGGCAAAGAACGTTTTGATGCTGCTTTCCGTGAATATGTAAGCCGCTGGGCTTTCAAGCACCCTACCCCATGGGACTTTTTTCATACTATGGAAAATGTATCGGGCGAAGACCTCGGCTGGTTCTGGAGGGCATGGGTACTTAATACCTGGAAACTTGACCAAACAGTAAAAGACGTTTCTTACAAAGATGATAAACCAGAAAAAGGAGCAGAAATAACAATTGAAACGCTGGAGAAAATGCCGATGCCGGTAACCGTGCTGATAAAAGAAAGCAATGGCAAAGAGCAGCGGATTGATCTGCCGGTAGAAGTTTGGCAGCGTGGTAGTGAATGGACATTCAGTGTGAATACCAGCAGTGAAATCAAAGAAGTGATACTGGATCCCGATAAAAAACTTCCTGAATGGAACCGGGATAATAATACCTGGAAGAAGAAAGGATTTTAAATCCGAAGCCCCTCTTAAACAGAGGGGTTTTCGCTTTTGTTGCGTGCCTGCCTTGCGCTGTTTGCAAAAAATAGTAGCAGCGAGAAATAATTAACTAACCTGATACATTTTCAACAATTGAAAATTCTACTTCATCGACTAGCCCATGAATGATGAATGATTTTTTTTCAAAGATGAAGTTAATCTGCCAATAATATTCTTCATCAGGTTTTTGGATACAAAATATTTCAAGTAACAATTTTCCTTTCATAACATTAAAAGTCTCAGAACTACTTAGATGATTTACTTTTGTTTCTACGTTATCTTGTGAATCATACTTCTTCCTCTCCTCTAAAAAACGAAATTCATCAAGCAGTAAAATATTGTCTGCAAATTTTCCGGTGGTTACTATCAATGTATTACTATCCTCGAAAACCATTTTTATAAATGCACAAATTTTAAGATCTTTATTATATTCTATCGTGTAAATTTCGACATCATAAATTTTTTTTAATAACACATTCTGAAGAATCTTACGCTCCCTAATGCTAAGTAAATTACATTCTATCATTTCAATTCAAATTTTACCCTTTGATTTCTATGACAAAAACCTAACAATTTTAAGCTGATTTTTTGCCCCTTGTTGGTCTTCCAAAACCTTTGAGCGGCCTTTGTTGAGTGTTGAGCAATGGCTTTGTGTGGCAGCAAAAACACCAACAAACGAATTCAGGACACTCAAAATTTTAATCATTCCGGAATATATTTAAGAACTAAGTTAGGTTTCTTATAGTTTGTGTCGCTGGTGTTTTTGCCTTGCTTCTTAACCCACACTCAACACTCAGCGACGGCGTAATGTTTTTTCTGAACACCTGCAAAGGCAAAAATGATTTACAGTTTTCTATACTTTCTCCTTGGATTTCGCTTGTGGTGATAAATGGCCGTAACGATAACCATCTTTTGCCCTTCATCAATAGCATAAACAATGCTGAAGGGATAGTTTTTCAGGTTTATTTCATAAAAATGCCTGTATGTATTGCGCCAGCGGGTTGGGTTATTACAAATCAAATGCAGTCCATTTTCAACAGCCGTTACAAAATTTTCGGCTGCCTGCCTGCTTCTGTCAACGTACCACTTTAATGAAGTTTCATAGTCCGCCTGGGCGCTTTCATGCAGGATGTAATGAAAGCTCATTACTTCTTTCCGGTTTTCAAAATTTTCTGAACTCGCTTTTTCATTTGGGCAGGTGTTACCATTTTTGCCTTGCCGCTTTTGTAGCTGGCATAGCGCTTATCCAGCTCTGCTTTAAATGCAAGTGTATATTCTCCCGGTGGCTCCATCATTTCATTATTCTCCTCTTCGGCAAAGGTTTTTACTACGGTCAGCACGGCCTGTTTTTGCTTTGTATTCAGATGCCCAAGGTATTGGTTTATCTCTTTATCTATCGCTCTGGCAATGCCCATACATTTACTGTTTTCACAAATTTACCCTTTTACCTGCATTTGTAAAAGCTGATATTTTCTGTTCTTCCCGAACGAGTCTCCTCCGGCATCTTTTGCGAGTTATAAGAAAGCTGTTGGAGGGATTCGTCGCCTAAGGAGCAGTACCGTTACTCATTCCGCCA
This sequence comes from uncultured Chitinophaga sp., assembly GCA_964358155.1. Lineage (GTDB taxonomy): Bacteria > Bacteroidota > Bacteroidia > Chitinophagales > Chitinophagaceae > JJ008. The sequence goes on along the minus strand of CAYHPA010000030.1, from coordinate 4,725 downwards.
TATTACCTAAGCACCATCTGCCTGTCAGCATCCAGCTTAATGAGTATGAATAAGAGTATAGTAAAGGTAAGCAGCGATGATCCGCCATAACTTAAAAAAGGAAGTGTGATACCCGGTGAAGGTGCAAGGCCGATGGTCATACATACATTCAACGCCACATGAAAAAATAAAATACCCGCTACACAGTAGGCATACACCCGGCTGAAAGTACTTCGCTGTCGCTCGGCAATAAAAACGATCCGCAGCATCAAGCCAAAATAGAGTATCATCAGCAAAGCGCTGCCCCAAAAACCAAAACTCTCCCCCACCGTTGAAAAAATAAAATCCGTATTCTGCGCCGGCACAAAATCACCGCTGGTCTGTGTGCCCTGTAAAAAACCTTTTCCCCAAAATCCGCCGCTGCCGATAGCTATCTTGGATTGCTTTACATTATAGCTTTCTCCTTTTTGTCCTTTGTCTTTTCCCGAAGCGCCAAGTTTTGCATACTCCTTTTGAATGGCTGCAGTTCTTTCACTGCTTTTGAATTTATAATCATCAATACCGAAAGTAGAAAGTATCCTCACCACCTGGTGGGGCTTCAATATTTTTTCAAAAAGAGTGGGCACCAAAAATTTCTGTACCCCCACACAACACAGCCAGATAAGGACTGTAGCGGTAAGGATACCCCTGTTCCTTTTTATTTTTTTTCTGGCGAAATAGATAAACCCTGCGGCCAGCACAGTGAGGATAACAAATAAAGTGTTCTGCTTTACCACAATACTGGCTATGATCAATAGAATAAGCGAAAGAAAAACGGTGAGGTAAATAGCCGGAAGCCCTTCCCGGAAAAATGCAAGGGCGAAAGAAAAATAAACAAGTGCAGCCCCGGGCTCTTTTTGCATTACTGATAATACTGCCGGGGCAAATGCAATTGCTGCTGCTATTAGTTGCGACCTTGATTTTCTGAAATCCATTTCCGGCTGCGACATATATTTGGCCACAGCCAGTGATGTGAAGATCTTACAGACTTCCACCGGCTGCAGGTTCATAAAACCAAGCGGTATCCAGCTTTTGGAACCTCCTACTTCTTTGCCCGCAACAAATGTGACGAGGATAAGAAAGATGCCAAACAGGTAAGAGAGGTTAGCCGTAGCCGTAAAGAACTTACTGTCGGTTATCAGGATAAATACCGCCACCACCATGCTGGCTCCTAGGAAAAAAAACTGTTTGCTGTATTCTTTTTTAAAGCCAAGCAATCCCTGCATAATATTTTCGCCCTCCCGGTACTCTACAGAGAAGATGCAAACAAGCCCTATCAGGCAAAGGGCAAGGTAAAGCCAAACCAGCAGCCAATCTGTTCCTTTTGCAATATCCGGTGCCCGCTGGTTCATTTATTTTTTTACAGGATTTTTTGCAGAAACAATTTTTCTCTGTTGCAGCGGGTCAATCATTTCATTTTTAACCGTTTTTCTATCCGGGTTGCCACCGGGGGGCCGGTTATTATTGTTTTGTCCGCTATCCACCGGGTTATCTTTTATTGATGAAGGTTCGTTGACAGGCACGGGTGCATTTTTTTCTGTCTTTTCATTTTCCCTGCTGGCCTTTAGTGAATCCTTTTTCCTCATTTCCTGCTTCATCAGCGGTGGGATAAGATTGGTGTTTTTCATCCTTTCTTCCAGAGGTTTTCTGCTGGCTGCAATAGTATCGTTAATATATTTCTCAATCATCAGGCCTACAATTGGGGCTGCATATGTTCCTCCATATCGTCCGCTGTTTTCCACCACACACATAAAGGCAATAGTTGGATTTTCCCTGGGTGCAAAGGCGGCGAAGAAAGAGTGGTCAGGTTGTTGCTTTCCACGGAAATAATTTTCAACTGTCCCCGTTTTACCACATATAGAAATTCCTTCAACTTTAGCCCCACGGCCGGTGCCCCGGTCAACCACCCCCTGCATCGCTTCGTGTACGGCTTCAAAAATGCTATCAGAAATATCTATCGAGATTATTTTGTTTTTATATTTTTCCAGCAAACCGAACTTGTCGCCGCCCTCAATGGAATCAACAACATGAGGAATATAATACCAGCCTTTATTGGCTATGTATGCCATTTCGTTGGAAACCTGTAAGGGGGTTGCCGTTACTTCTCCCTGGCCTATACTGACAGAGCGAAAGCTGCAATAGCCCCATTTTCCCGGCCCAAACCTTTTGGGGCTATTAAAATATTCCGGGGTCGGTATGTTCCCGCTGTTTTCTGAAGGCACATCAACTCCAAGTTTATGGCCTAGTCCAAAACCATACATATAATTATTCCATGACCGCAAACTGCTGTCAATGCTGGGGTATTTTGGATTATTAATAACCCGCTGCATTACATTGGCAAAATAGGTATTGCAGGACATGGTAATGGCTGGCTTCAGGTTGAAGGTACCCGGGTCAAGGCATTTCATTGGTTTGCTGCTGCCGCAACCGTAAAAGGCGCCGGAGCAACTAAAAATGGTATTAGTTGTAATCACGCCTTCATGCAATCCTACAAGGGCCTGTAGTGTTTTGAAAGTCGAGCCGGGTGAATAAGTGGCGCTTACTGTCCGGTTAAATAATGGAAGCCTCGGATCGTTATATAGTAATTCCCGTATATGCTTACTTCTGTCAGGCCCGGTAAGATAACCTGGGTCATAAGTAGGACTGCTCACCATGGCAATGATGCTTCCTGTTTTTGGGTTGATGGCGACGATAGAACCTACTTTATTGCTCATCAGTTTTTCGCCGAATTGCTGCAGGTCAATATCAAGACTTGTATAAAGATTGCTTCCGGCCACGGCATCTTTGTCCATTGACCCATTTTCATAAGAGCCTTGTATGCGGCCAAATTTATCCCGGAGCATTACCTGCACACCCCTCTCCCCCATCAGCGCTTTTTCATAGCTGGCTTCTATACCAGTCATTCCCGCATAGTCGCTGCTTACATATCCTTCCTCAGCATGCCTTCTCAGGTAACTGGTGTCCACCTCACCGAGGTATCCGAATATATTGGCGCCTGCTTCATACGGATAAGAACGGATGGGACGTTCCTGGATATAAAACCCATTTTGGAACTGCCAGAACTTCTCCTGTATCCTTGCATATTTTCTTGGAGAAAGTGATGCTTCGAAGACTGAAGGCTTTTGTTTTGAGTTTTTTATAATGGCCGATATGATCCTTCTGCGGTATTCAGCAGTATCGATCTCCATCAGCTGGCAAAAAAAAGCGGTATCAATACCCGATATCTGTGCCGGGGTCACCATCAGGTCGTAGGTCAGAGTATTATTAAGGATGGCCCTTTTCTTCCTGTCAAAGATCAGCCCCCTTGGAGGGTAGATCGTTTTTCGGAAAATAGCATTGTCATCTGCAAGCCGGCGGTATTTACCTGAGATAACCTGCAGGTAAAACAACTGAATAATGATGACCAGGAATGCAATCAGGAAAACAAGTCGGATGATACGGCTTCTTGATTGGTTGAACACAGGCATAGACCGAAGTAGGAGGTAAGAAGTATGATCCCGATAACTATCGGGAACGAAAAATAAAAATCAATTACAATAGTGCAATGTACGAATTGGCAAAGGCGGTTTCCAAATCTATTTGCCGGTAAAAAATTTTTTAGGAATATTTTCATCCGGCTGTAAGTATTCCAAACATCGCTACGGCGTGTTTGTCCGGAACCGGAGTTTTCGCGGAAAGATGAGTTCAATGGTAAAGATGAGCAACAGGCTGATAGCCGTAGTGGTAATTATCTTAATGATGAAATCCAGAAAACTGCCAAAGCTCAGCCACTCCAGAAACACCATGTAGCCATGATGAAGCAGGGTAAGGATAAAAACATAGACCGCATAAGGGGCCCATTGCATGGCTTTAGGGGAGGGCTCCCGGTAAGTGAGTTCTGAACTGTCTTTGGGAGTAAGGATATTAATAACGAAGGGCCGCACAAAAGCAATCAACACACAGGCAGCAGCATGGAGGCCGGGTGTGTTCATGAAATAGTCCAGCGTAAGCCCGGTAGCAAAGCCTGCAAAAAGCAAGCCCGTACGGGAAATGGAGAAAGAGAACCAAAGCAGCGGCAGGTAATAGATAATTGGAATAATGTAGCGATGCAGGGGCGGTATCTTATTCAGCACATACACCTGTATCAATATGAACAGGATGATCCGGAATGTATTTTTTAAAAATTCACTCACCGGGGGTTCTTTTTTAGTTCTTCGATCCTTTTTTTGCTGTCGCTATTCAATTGCGTCTGTTCTTTATACTCTGTATTCTCAATTACATGCACCTGCTGCAGGTTGTAAAAATTGGCCGCTGTCTTTATTTTCAATGTGTACATGCCGGTTGTATTGTCCAGTTTCATATCGGCGATCGTACCGATCATATATCCCGGAGGGAAATTGAATGACACCGGGCTGGTCAATACCGTATCTCCTTTTTGCATTTCAACTGTTTTGGGAACCCTTTTCATCAGCAGGTAGCGGGCATCCTTTCCATCCCACTCCACCGTTCCGATATTTCCGCTTTTTTTCAGGGACACACTTACTGTGCTTTGCACATGCAGCAGGCTCATCACCTGGCTGAAATTGGCGCTTACATTCAGCACTACTCCTACGGCGCAGCCATCTGAGCTGATGACAGCCATATTATCCTTCACTCCCTGGGCCGACCCACGGTTGATCTGGATATAATTTTTCTGAAAGTTTATAGTATTATTGACAACTTTCGCCG
>CAYHPA010000029.1:0-23654 GCA_964358155.1 uncultured Chitinophaga sp. | reverse complement strand
CATTTCCACACCCAGCATGCCATAGGTTTCAAGTCCTCTCTCCTCTCCGCTTGTGGTAAGGCCACGAAGATCACCGGGTACTATTTCAGGAAGGTTAGGTGCAGTCGGATTGATCCATACCATCGCCACATTTACCATTCCGGTATAGGCTGTGCCTCCTGCATCCGTAACTGCTGAAGCGGGCATCACTAATTTTCCTCCTGTGCCCAATGAAACGGTACCACCGGTTGTGGCATCAAAAGTTCCGGTATTAGTTTTAGGTAATAACTGTATGCGTACATTATGTATCCTTCCCACTGTGGTAACAAAAGTTTTTACGCTGTTGAAGTATCCCGGCTTCACCACCTTTACATAGCCGTTGGCTTTGGAAAGTTGAATATTGCTGAAGCTGAAAACTCCATACCTGTTAGTCGTTGTTGAATAAGCGCCGCTGGTTACAGTGGCCCCGGAAACAGGCTGGTTGTTTTCATCTATTACTGTACCTCTTACCCCTGCAGTCACCATAATATTATCATCCACGCCACCTGTTGTGCCAGTACCGCTGCCACCCGGTTCGTTGATTTCCCTCTGGCAGCCCATAAACATTAAAAAGAAGAAAAACGCCGAAAGGAGAATGAAAGGTTGAAGAGATAAATTAGTTTTTCTCATAAACAGTTTTTTAGTCAGGTAATACCGAAAGCCAACACATTTTCATCGCAGACCCCCCGCAACGGGGGGTCTGACCTTTGCTTTTTCGATTGGTTTAAGGTTCGTTTGGCTTATTTTTTTACAGTTATGGTTATAGTAGTTGCCAGCCTGCCCCCATACGAACGATGAAGCCCGTCTGCAAACTGAAGGGTCAGCTTGTGTTTGCCCGGGCTAAGTGTCAATTCCGTTTCTGTTTGCCCTTTTCCAAAATGCAAATGCATAGAATCTTTAGGAACCATTTCCCCTGCAGCCAGAGAGTCCGGGCCATCAATAATAAGATGATGATGACCCGAACCGGCAACCACCGGACCGGCAGTATCCACTCTTATCATATCAACACCCATCTCAATTTTGAAAGGTGAGGTGACAGCAGATCCTTGTTTCAGGTTTTTAAATATCACTTTTGCCCCTTCCGGAACATCAGGTAATGCAGGAATATTTGATCCGGGTGCAGGCATATGATGCATCGTGTCATTGCCCATAGCTGTTTCATCTTTTCCTTCTTTTTTATCAGAAGAATTATTGCAGGCAGCTAAAAAGGCTATGCAAGCCACCGGCAACAAGAGTTTCATTTTCATACCGTTTGTTTTTTGCTAAAGGTAAAGCTATTTAGCTCTCTTCCATATGCCGCTCGTCATCTCTTTGTTATCCGTAACTTTATCTTCCCTCAATTCATTATATGAACCAGCAAATCATCAACCTGTACGATGAGTACACCCACAAACCACTGAGCAGAACTGAGTTTTTAAAGCGGCTTGCCATTCTTGCCGGAGGCGCGGCTGCCGCTATGGCGCTGTTGCCAATGCTGGAGGTAAATTATGCCCATGCCGCTGTTACCACCACGAAAGATTTATTTACGGAGCGAATCACCTACCCGGGCATCAACGGCGATATGCAGGCTTATGTGGCCAGGCCGAAGAAAAAAAAGAAATATGCGGCTGTAGTGGTTATACATGAGAACCGAGGCCTCAATGCACATATAGAAGATATAACGAGAAGGGCGGCTAAAGCCGGTTACCTCGCCATTGCTCCCAATGCATTGTCCTCCTTAGGCGGCACACCGGAAAATGAAGATGAGGCCCGGACAAAATTTCAGCAGCTGAAAGCAGAAAACAACCTGCAGAATTTTATTAAAGTGTTTGACTATTTGCCCGGGAGGAAAGATTGCAATGGAAAATTTGGTTGTGTGGGATTTTGCTGGGGTGGAGCTATGTCCAACAGTCTCGCCGTAAATGTTCCTTCTTTAAAAGCCGCTGTTCCTTTTTATGGCCGGCAACCGGCAGCAGAAGATGTGGCGAAAATAAAAGCAGCGGTGCAATTGCATTATGGTGGTCTGGATGAAAGGGTGAATGCGGGTATACCTGCATATGAAGAAGCGCTGAAGAAAAACAATATCACTTATGAATTGTACATCTATGAAGGAGCGCAGCATGCTTTTCATAACGATACAGCGCCTACAAGGTATAATGAGGAAGCCGCCAAACTGGCCTGGCAACGAACGATTGACTTTTTTGCCAAACACCTGAAGTAGTTGCCGCCATGCATATCAAGGATTATTATGCTATCCTGGAAATAGAAACTTCTGCCACATTGCCGGAGATTAAAAAAGCCTATCGCAGGCTGGCATTGCAGTTTCATCCTGACAAAAAACAGGATGACCCGTATGCCGCAGCACAGTTTACCGAAATAAAGGAAGCCTATGAAGTACTGACCAATCCGGCCAAAAAAGAATATTACCTGCAGAAGCGATGGTATGACCAAAGTATCGGAAAAAGAAAAAAGCAGGATATCATTACTCCCGTTACGGTTCTGAAACAGGCCTTGGAGCTGGAAAAATATGTTTCTGCTCTCGATGTATTCCGCATGGATAAAGAAGGCCTGCAGCAATACATACTTGGCCTGCTGTCTGACAGCACAGTTGAGCAGCTGAAACAATTCAATGAACCTGAAACAAACCGGGAGATCATCCATGCCGTGCTGAGGGCCATGCACCCGCTGCCAAATTTTTTTACAAAAGACATTGTCGGGCAATTGTTCAAATTAGCCAAAGGAGACATATTGGCCATCGGACAAATAGAACGTTTTGTTCAGCAGGCAGAAAAGAAAAACCGGAGGGAGAAATACTCCCTCATTATTATTATAGCAGCGACCGCCATTCTTTGCTTACTTATCTGGCTTGCCGGCCTTTGAAGTATCTTTGGCCCATGCACTACGTTTCTGTTGAAAGGCTGACCAAGAGTTATGGCATACAGCCCCTGTTTGAAAACATTTCTTTTAATATAGAAGAAGGCGATAAAATAGCCCTGGTGGCCCGCAATGGGACCGGCAAATCTACTTTATTAAAAATACTGGCCGGAAAAGAAACAGCCGATGAAGGGAAAGTCTGGGTGAATAAAGAAGTGGATGTGGTGCTGTTTGAACAGGAACCTTCTTTTATTGAACAAAAATCCGTGCTGGATAATATTTTCTTTCACAACCATCCGCTCATCAATGCCATTAAAGAATACGAGGCCATCAGCGAAGAAGGGAATGCCGAAAAGCTGAGCGCCGCCATCATCAAAATGGATGAGCTCGGCGCCTGGGATTTTGATGCACGGGTAAAACAGGTGCTTGGTAAATTAAATATTCATCATCTTACCCAGCCCGTAAGTACACTGAGCGGCGGGGAAAGAAAAAGAGTGGCGCTGGCAAAAACATTGATTGATATCGGATTTGAACATAAACATGTGCTGCTGATAATGGACGAGCCCACCAATCACCTGGATGTGGAAATGGTGGAATGGCTGGAGCATTACCTTGACAAGGAGAATGTGACATTGCTGATGGTAACCCACGACCGTTATTTCCTGGATAATGTTTGCAAGGAAATATGGGAATTAGATGGTAGCAACATGTATGTGTACAAAGGTGATTATCCAAACTACCTGGAAAAGAAAGCAGCAAGGGTGGAAAATGAAGCGGCCAGTATTGACAAAGCAAGAAACCTCTACCGGCGGGAGCTGGAGTGGATGCGCAAGCAACCCAAGGCCCGCACTACCAAAAGTAAAAGCCGCCAGGATAATTTCTATGAAGTAGAAAAAAAAGCAAAGCAGAAGATGGCTGATGAACAGCTGCAACTGGATATGAAGATGAACCGCCTCGGCGGAAAAGTGATTGAACTGAAAAAAGTGTATAAAAGTTATGACGAAAAAATAATCCTGAAAGGCTTTGATTACACGTTTAAAAAAGGAGAAAGGATTGGCGTTGTGGGGAAGAACGGAGTGGGCAAATCCACTTTCATCAATATCCTGCAGGGGATTGAAAATGCCGACAGCGGAAAAATAAATATTGGCGACACCGTCATCTTCGGTAATTATTCGCAGCAAGGGCTGACAATAAAAGAAGATATGCGGGTGATAGAGTTTGTAAAGACAATGGCGGAAAGTTTTCCACTGGCAGGTGGTGGTTCATTAAGCGCAGCACAATTTCTCCAGCTGTTTTTATTTGATCCGGACAAGCAATACACTTATATCAGCATGCTGAGCGGCGGGGAGAAAAGAAGGCTGCATCTTCTTTCCATTCTTTTCCGAAATCCTAATTTTTTAATCCTGGATGAGCCGACCAATGACCTTGACCTGCCAACACTCGGAGTGCTGGAAAATTTTCTGAGCGAGTTTACGGGCTGCATCCTCATTGTATCGCATGACCGGTATTTTATGGACAGGCTAGTGGACCACTTGTTTGTTTTTGAAGGTGATGGCGTGGTGAGAGATTTTCCGGGAAATTATTCGCAGTATCGAGAGTCCATAGTCAACAGTCCACAGTCCACTGAAAAGAGATCTAAATCAAATAATGATTTTTTAGAAAATATAGAACCGGCTATCGGCCGTGGACTGTCGACCGTCGGCCAAAAAAGACAGCTCTCTTTCAAAGAAAAACGGGAATTTGCATCCCTTGAAAAAGAAATAGCAGCATTAACAAAAGAAAAAGAAGTGATTACTGAAAAACTAACCAATGGAAACACCTCTTTTGAAGAATTGCAGTTGATCTCGCAGCGTATCGGCGAAGTAACCCGCCTGCTGGACGAAAAAGAACTCCGCTGGCTGGAACTGAGTGAAGTGCAATAAATGCCAAAATAGTTTTACCTTTTTTATTGCATTAATTTCTCAGTCACTTAACTTTAGAAACAGAAAACTGCGTTATGAGAAAATTATTCCCCATCTGCTTCCTGTTTATCTCTTTAGGCATCGGAAGTAAGAGCCATTCACAAATAGTAAATGTTGAAAGTTCAAGAATGCAATCAGACACCGTAGGCTGGTCAGGCAACCTGGGCGCCTCCTTTGGCATACAGAAAAACACCGATAAAATATTTACGATGGGGCTCGGAAGTCAGTTGCAATACAAAACAAGCAGCGACCTGGGACTTTGGCTGATATTGGGTAACCTGAATCTTTTAAAAATAGGGAGCAACCGGTTTGTGTCTGACGGGCTTGCGCATCTAAGATATAACCGAAAAGTAAATGAATGGCTTCGCTGGGAATTTTTTGGTCAATATCAGAACAATATCATTACACAAATTGATTCAAGGATATTGCTGGGTACCGGCCCCCGTTTCAAACTTGTAAAAATTCCTTCTTTCAGAATGTATGCAGCCTGTCTGTTTATGTATGAAAATGAAAAAGAACGAACCACCCCTAAAATAAAACACAGCGATCTGCGGAACAGCAGTTATCTTTCTTTTTCATGGTTTCCACGGGACAATATCACCATGATCAGTACTACTTATTTTCAACCACAGGTCAGCAAACTCAGCGACTTTCGCATTATGAACCAGATCAGTTTTACAGTGGATGCTACCCCGCATCTTGGTTTGACGGTGAACTGGAACTACCTGCATGACCGGTTCCCTGCAGGTACAGCACCAAAGACCACTTATAATTTTGGAACGGGTATTACTTACAAGATAAAATAGTCTACTCAATAAGATCACTATAGGCCCTGGCTGAGTAGTAGCTGTATTTTTTGGAATCCTTCTTAGTGCCGCAAAGAACAGAATGGATGAACCCGTTCAACTCCACCTGCTGTGTGTGATAAATACCCCGGTTCAGGTTAAGCTTAAAATAAATCTGTATTTGCTTTCCCAAAGATTTATAAATCTCCAGGCTGTCCGTATTCGTTTTGTCAAAAGAAAAATCATTTTGCAGATGTGATAACATCAGGCGACTCCTGTACCATGTACCCCCGGTGGCGGATACGAACGGTTTGCCATTGTATAAAGCAATGCTGTCGTTATAGGCAAATACATTCAGCGCGGCGCCTTTCGTCTGCTGCAACCAGTTTTTGAATTTGGGATAATAGCTGCTGTCGTATCCATAGTCGCTATCCAGAAAACTGATACGTTTAATGGAAGAAGGGATCTCCTCCACTCCTGCCAGGTAACCAAAAATAAAACTGCCGCCGCCGCTATGGCCATTCAGGTAAATCTCTTTTTGCTTTGATGAGAAAAGCCCCGCCAGCGAATCAACCAAGTGTGGTATCTCTTTTTTAAAATCCGGGTGCTTTTGTTTCCATGATGGCCAGCTCTTGTAATTATTCTCCAGATAAATGACAACAAAATTTCTCTTACTCATCTGCTGCCTGACAAACTTCGTCTGCGCCCGTATATGCTGGATATCAAAATGCCAGTCATCTCCTGGTTGCATTTTCTTTCCCATTGTCTGCTCGGTTGAATTGCCATTGGGCAATGCAAAGAATGTAATGATGGTCTTCTTATGTTTTGAAAAATCAGCAGGTTTGTCAATCGTCACTTTTACATCACCGTATAATCGGAATGAATCAATAACACTCTTATCTGCCTGAGAAAACGAGGGGCAATAAAAAAGCAGGATCAGCGCTATAATGAACAGTCGTGACAATGAAGATATTTTCACTAAAATTACAACCTGGCCTTCACTTTACCGATCACTTCATCTGCATCAATTTTTTCCATGCATTTAAAATGCCCGAGCGGGCATTTGCTGTAGCCAATTTTAGAACAAGGACGGCACCATAGTTTTTTAGTTTCCATGATCACATCAGCAACCGGCGCATCTCCATAGTAAGGCGTCATCCCAAATGAAGGAACTGTGTTTCCCCATAATGAGATGATTGGTTTTTTTAATGCTGCAGCGATATGCATAAGGCCTGTATCATTACTTATCACCAGTTTTGATCTTCTGACAAGGTCTGCACTCTCGTTGATGTTGAATTTGCCGCAGGCATTGTACACTTTTACCGTGTCAACCTTAGCGATCTCGTTTCCGTTAGCAGCATCATCTTTATCGCCCAATAAAATGACGGGATGATCCATTTTCTCACAAAACTCTTTCCATTTATGCACCGGCCAGCGCTTGGTGCCATGTGCAGCGCCGATAACGCAGGCAATATACCCGGCGGTATGTGAAGCAGGAATGTCTTCTTTTTTGGTTTCATGCGGGCCGATAAAATAATCCAGCCCGGCTCCGTCATTCTTCACGCCGAATGCTTCCACCGTTTTCATATAGCGATCAACAATATGGATTTTCGGCAGCAGGTTTATTTTAAAAGTTGTAAGAAAATATTTTTGAATATTCAGTTTATAAAAAGAGAATGATTTTTTCTTCAGCGCCTTTTTTACTCGCAGCGTCTTTACGTTGTGATGGAGGTCAATGATATAATCATAATTTTCCGTCTTCAATTCTTCTATCATCAGCTCCCGGCTATGCGCCAGCACATGCAGCTTATCGATGTATGGATTGTGTTCAACCACTGAAAGGAACTTATCTTTTACCAGGAAATGAACCTCTGCATCCGGCACCTGTTTCTTTAAGCAGCGGATGACGGGGGTGGTGAGTACGATATCACCGATAGAGGAAAAACGTATGATGAGGAATTTAGCCACACACTATTTTTCAACAAAGTTCAGATCTTTATTAAAAGTTTCCTTTGTCATTATTGCAGCAAAGATGGTGATCGTCATAATGATGATAGCCGCATAGATACCCCCATTCACATATCCTACACCATCTATGTCTCTTAGCCATTTGAAAAGCGGCATGATAAATATTGCAAGCATCCCTCTCACCATATTGGGGATAGTGGTGGCGGCTGTTGCCCGAAGGTTGGTGCCAAACTGTTCGGCACCCATCGTTACAAATATGGCCCAGAAGCCGGTACCAAAACCAAGTCCGGCGCAAATCCAATACATTTTTGCAGCAGAGCCATTCCATTGTACGGTAAAAAACAATACCATGAAGAAGGCCGTGATAAAATAGAAAAGATACAAGGCCTTCTTCCTGCTTTTCAGCCATTGGCTGATAAAGCCAATCAATATATCCCCGATGGAAATAGCAGCATAAGCATACATGATAGCTTTGCCGGGGTCTATTTTTTCGGTGATGCCGAATTCTTTTCCAAACTTGTCAGAAAAACTGACCAGCACACCAATAACAAACCAGGTAGGCAGGCCGATAAGGATACTGAATACATATGTTTTAAGACGCCGCCTGTTATTGAACAGCATAAAGAAATTGCCCCGCTGCACATCCATTTTTTTTATCTCATGAAACATGCCCGATTCAAAAACGGTAACCCGGAGTATCAATAATGCCAACCCGAGGCCGCCTCCAATAAAATAACAAGTACGCCAGTCAAAATTTTCTTTCATAAAAAAGGCTACTACGGCACCTGTCAGACCAAGTCCTGCTACAAACGATGTGGCAATACCTCTTTTTTCTTTTGCTATAAGTTCTGAGACCAATGTGATTCCTGCCCCTAATTCACCGGCCAATCCTAAGCCTGCAATAAAACGTACCATTTTAAACTGCTCTGGAGTTTGTACAAACCCATTGGCAATATTGGCTAATGAGTATAAAATGATAGAACCAAAAAGTACACTCAATCTTCCTTTTTTATCACCCATTATTCCCCAGATGATGCCGCCAATCAAAAGGCCAAACATCTGCCACATGATGATTGATTCGCCCTGGGTCAGTACCTCTGCCTCAGATAAGCCCATTGACCGCAAACTGCCAACACGGGTAATGCTGAATAAAAGCAAATCATATATATCAACAAAATAGCCCAGTGCTGCAACGATAACAGGGATAGAAAGTATGCCGTATTGTTTCTTCATAGGTCAGGGCAATGTATTATCGGCCGGGGGTGCTGTGCCTTTTTTTCTTGAAGAGATTAATTTGATAATCACCGGTGCTGTGGTCACCAGCACAATGCCCAAAACAATCAGTTCCAGGTGATCCTTTAAATCAAATCCAAACTGGCTTAGTATCCATTTCTGTAAAAAGAAACCGGCAAATATCATCGTTACCACCCAGGCCACACAGCCGATGATATTGAAGAAATGGAATTTTTTGCGGTCCATCTGTACAATACCTGCAACGATGGGTGCAAATGTGCGGATAAATGGAAGGAAGCGGGCAACGATGATGGCGCCGCCGCCATGCTTGTCATAAAATTCTTTGGCCTGGTGCAAATATCTTTTTTTGAATAAGAAACGATCCCGCCAGTTGTACATAGCGGGCCCAACCTTTCGCCCCGTCCAATAGCCAACGGCATTCCCTAAAATACCGCATAGCGAAATCAATCCGACCAGCACAAACAGGTCGAGCCAGTAAGAATAGGGATACTGTATCTCAAATATTTTCAGGAACTGGTAACCCAACCCCGGCTTTACTTCGTTAGCTTTAGTGGTGATTTCATGTGCAAAAATGCCGGATACAAAAAGCAATGAGTCGCCCGGCAGGAAAAAACCAACGAACAATCCTGTTTCTGCAAACACAACAAATAATAAAAGCCACAGACCGCCATTCTCAATGTAAAATTGCGGCTGTAACAACTGGCTCCAGTGAAAATCCAGCAATATTGCTTCCATGAAAATTCTCTTTTAAAGTTTCTATGATTATTCTCTTATAGCATCTGCCTCTTTTTCATTAAAGGCCAGGGCCTTCTTATCATCAAATTCCCCCTCCCAGCGGGCGACGACGCAGCTGGCCAGTGTATTGCCAATAACATTGACGGATGTCCTTGCCATATCCATCAGTTCATCAATGCCAAATATGGCAGCTATCGGCCACATGGGGAAGTTGAACTGATCGGCTGTTGCAATAAGGATGACTAATGATGCCCTCGGCACTGCTGCCACACCTTTACTGGTAAGCATTAATATCAATCCCATAGTAATCTGTGCGCCGATGCTCATATGGATACCCGCTGCCTGTGCAACAAACACAGATGCCAGAGAAAGATACAGGGTGGTGCCGTCCAGGTTGAATGTATATCCTGTAGGTATCACAAACGAAACAATTTTCCTGGGCACTCCGAATTTTTCCATGTTCTCCATTGCTTTGGGCAATGCTGAGTCGGAGCTGGTGGTGGCAAAAGCAATAGAGACCGGTTCCCGTATGGCCTGAATGAATTTTTTGATGGGAAGTTTAATAAGTAGTGCAATAGGAAGTAATACACCAAAAAGGAAAACAATCAGTGCAGCATACAGTGTCAGTACCAGTTTAAAAAGATTTTCCAATACCCCAATACCAAGATGCCCGACCGTTACCGCCATAGCAGCGCCAATACCAATAGGTGCGAAATACATAATGATATTTGTGAACTTGAACATGGCCTCCGACAAACTCTCGCAAGCCCTGATCATCGGTCTTTTCTTTTCTTCCTTTAACATGGCAAGCCCAATAGCAAATAAAACAGAAAACACAACGATCTGTAATACTTTGCCATCATAAATAGCTTTGATAAAATTGGTAGGGAATACATCCACAATATGCTCATCCCATGCCAGTGCTTTTGTCTCAGGCAATTTCTCCAATACCTCAGGTTGAACAATACCTACCCCAGCCTGCGATATATTAATTGCCACGAGGCCGATTATTAAAGCAATTGTGGTCACGACTTCAAAATACAACAGTGATTTCCACCCCAGCCGTCCCACCTGTTTCAGGTTGGAATGACCGGCTATCCCTACAACCAGTGTAGCGAAAAGAAGCGGTGCTACAATTGTCTTGACAAGATTCAGGAATATTTGACGTAAAAATTTCAGGTCCTGCGAAAAAGAAGGGAATTCATAACCGACCAGTACGCCCAACACCATGGTCGTCATTATCCACGAAGTCAGTGTTCTTTTGAACCATGAATACAATATCAGTGATCCGGCAAAAGTCCAACGGCTGGCAGATAAAAAATCAGCAGGAAAGTCAACGATTTTATTCCAAACAAGAACATGAAGGATTGTTACCGTTGTAAACAATCCAAGAGCAAGCAGTCCGGCTTTTCGTTTATTCATACGATGAACAGTAAGTTCTCAAAACTAAAGGTTTACGGTCAAATAACATCAAAAACCGCAGGAAAGGCCTTTATGCCGATGGTGGATAATTTTGGCTACTGCTGTTAAATAATTAATTACTTTACGTAATTGAATTATTATTTGTCAACAAAACCAACAATGCATGTTTTTAAAAATCACCCGGATATCCGTCTTCTTGTGTTTTGCCTTGTTGATGGCATCCGTATCCTTTGCCCAGGATGTTCCAGCTGAAACAAAAAAAGGACTTGATCAGCGGATCAACGAAGCGTCCAGCCTGTTACCGACGCAACATCCAATATCGTTTTTTATACTGTAAATATTGGGGGCGTTTCAGTACCCATTGTTGTGATACTTCTTGCTCTCGGCGCATTATTTTTTACGATTGTTTTCAGGTTTGTTAATCTCAGAAAGTTTGGTCTTGCTATAAAGGTAGTAAGGGGAAAATATGATGACCTGGAAAAGGGAGCAGAAGATGTGACTTCCGCTGTGCATTCGGTGGATGGCGATATCGTGGATACAATTAAAAAAGAATCTCATCACGGTGAAGTGAATCATTTCCAGGCATTGGCCACTGCAGTGTCCGGAACGGTTGGATTGGGAAATATTGCCGGGGTGGCCGTGGCCATAGCTATTGGCGGACCCGGTGCTACATTTTGGATGATCGTATGTGGTTTGTTGGGCATGAGCAGCAAATTTGTAGAATGTACGTTGGGTGTTAAATACAGGGACATTGACAAAAATGGTGTAGTGTATGGCGGCCCTATGTATTACCTGAAAAAAGGATTTGCAGAAAAAAATCTGGCCTGGCTGGGCAAATTCCTTGCTGTGCTCTTTGCGGTGCTTTGCGTGGGTGGATCGCTGGGCGGAGGCAATGCTTTTCAAAGTAACCAGGCAGCTCAGCAAATAGCTTCTATGACAGGTATGTCGGGCTCATCGGCGGGCTTTATTATAGGGTTGGTGCTGGCTGTCATCACCGGTATTGTGATAATCGGCGGCATTAAAAAAATAGCAACCGTTACAGAAAAGATAGTACCCTTCATGGCTATCATTTACATTACTGCCTCATTGATCATCATATTTGCCAATTTTAGTTTTATAGATGATGCATTCCGGATGATCTTTTCTGAAGCTTTTAGCCCCAGGGCCGGATTGGGCGGATTGATGGGAGTATTAATAGTTGGTTTCAGAAGGGCTGCTTTTTCCAATGAGGCGGGGGCCGGCTCAGCTTCTATAGCACACTCGGCAGTAAAAACAAAATATCCTGCTTCTGAAGGAGTAGTTTCTTTATTAGAACCCTTTATTGATACGGTAGTTATTTGCACAATGACCGCATTGGTTATTATCATGTTCAATAAAGATGGCCTGATGTTCCCCTATGGCGGTGATGGGAAAGGCACAGTAGTTTTAAATGCAACAGGGGCTGGTACCAGCGGTGTTGATCTTACCAGCATGGCTTACAATGATGTAATTCCCCATTTCTCCTATATACTTACAGTGGCCATAGTATTGTTTGCCTTTTCCACTATGATCAGTTGGAGCTATTACGGACTGCAGGCATGGAAGTATTTGTTTGGAAGGGGAAAAGTAGCTGACCTGAGTTATAAATTTCTTTTCCTTGCATTTGTGATCATCGGAGCCTCGGTATCATTATCAGCCGTTACAGATTTTTCTGATGCCATGATACTGGCGATGGTATTCCCCAATATGATCGGCTTGCTCTTCCTGTTCCCAAAAGTGAGAGAAGAACTAAACCGTTATCTTGCAGCAATAAAAAATTTCAAGAATAAAAAATAGAAATAAAAAATCAACTCATGAGTTTATTTGTCAAAAAACCGATCAATGTTTTGCTTGGTGAGGCGCAGGCAGAAGGAGCAGGCACATTAAAAAGAACACTCGGGCCTGTCAACCTGATCGCATTAGGTATTGGTGCTATTATTGGTGCCGGATTATTTGTACGGACTGCAGCGGCAGCGGCACAACATGCCGGTCCTTCTGTAACCATTGGATTTATTGTAGCTGCCGTAGGCTGTGCATTTGCCGGCTTGTGTTATGCAGAGTTTGCTTCTATGATCCCAGTGGCTGGTAGTGCTTACACATATAGTTATGCCACGATGGGTGAATTCCTTGCCTGGATCATCGGATGGGATTTAATTCTTGAGTATGGGGTGGGTGCCGCCACTGTTGGAATTGCCTGGAGTGAATATTTTAACCGGTTACTGGGAATATTCGGATTAGGGATTCCATATGAATGGTTTCATTCGCCGTTTGAGCATTCTGCTGATGGGGTGTATGGAATTATTAACATACCTGCTTTGTTCATCATATTCCTTCTTACGCTGGTTTTAATAAGAGGTACCAAAGGGTCAGCATCATTAAACAGTGTCATTGTAGTAATCAAAGTTGCGATCGTACTTATATTTATTGCTATTGGCTGGAGTTTTATAAGACCTGAGAATCATACGCCATTAATTCCTGACGCAACCACCTATACCAACTCCCAGGGCATTACAACGAATTTTGGCGGTATCATGGGAATATTGGGGGCGGCAGGAGTTGTGTTTTTTGCGTTCATAGGATTTGATGCCGTATCGACGGCAGCGCAGGAAGCTAAAAATCCCAAAAAGCATATGCCCATCGGTATATTAGGATCTCTAGCTGTTTGTACAATTTTATATATTCTCTTCTCCTGGGTATTGACAGGTGTTGCTTCTACAGAAGATTTCCGGACTCATGGAAAAGAAGCATCTGTAGCTTATGCTATTGATCATATGGCAGGGTCAACAAACGCTGCTGGTGCATGGATTCCTCAATTTGGATGGCTTTCCAATCTTGTAACTGTAGCTATACTTGCTGGATTCTCTTCGGTAATTCTTGTAATGCTTCTCGGGCAATCAAGAGTATTCTACTCCATGAGTAAGGATGGGTTGTTACCTAAAATGTTCTCCGACGTTCATCCTAAACACAGAACACCTTACAAGGCTAATTGGATCATCTTTGCAATTTGTGGCGTATTTGCAGGTTTTGTACCCGGAGATATTGTTGGAGAAATGACAAGTATAGGTACATTATTTGCCTTTATACTTGTCTGTGCTGGTGTTTGGATAATGAGGATAAAACATCCTGAAATACCCCGAGGATTTAAAGTCCCTGCAGTCGGTCTTGTGTCAATACTGGGAATTCTTGTTTGTGCTGCAATGATCTTCGGATTAGGATGGACCAACTGGTTAAGATTAGCTGGATGGCTGGCTATTGGTTTATTGATTTATTTTCTTTATAGCCGTCATCATAGTAAGCTTCGCAATCCGGGTAAATAAACTATCAGAATCTTTTATAACAAACCGTCCCGCCTTTGGGGGACGGTTTTTCTTTTAACCCTATTGCCTTAAATTTGCAACCCATCCTTCGTCAAGCTAAAGATGGCACAGTATTATGGGAAGAATATTTGAAGTACGAAAGTCCACCATGTTTGCCCGCTGGGACAGGATGGCCAAGCAGTTTACCCGTATTGGTAAAGAAATAATTATTGCAGTAAAGGCCGGAGGGCCTGACCCCGGTACCAATGCCGCCCTTCGTCGCTGTTTTCAAAATGCCCGTAGCGTGGGAATGCCAAAGGACCGGGTGGAAGCCGCTATTAAAAGGGCCCAGGGTAAAGAACTGGTGAACTATGATGAAATTTTGTACGAAGGCTATGGCCCGCATGGTGTAGCCATATTGGTGGAAACGGCTACGGACAACCATGTAAGAACAGTGGCGAATGTAAAATCCATTTTTACAAAAAATGACGGGACATTGGGTAATAGCGGCAGTGTGGCCTTCCAGTTTAAGAAAATGGGTACGTTCAAATTAAAACCGGAGGGCCTCAATGCAGAAGACCTCGAATTGGAATTAATAGATTTTGGACTGGAAGAATTAGGTGAAGGTACCGGTGAGAATGGGGAAGACATACTGGTAGTTCGTTGCGGCTTTACTGATTTTGGTAATATGCAAAAAGCGCTGGAAGATAAAGGCCTCACTCCCATCAGCGCTGAACTGGAATGGATTCCATCGACAACTGTTCCGGTAAATGATGAACAGGCTGCTGATGTAAGCAAGCTGATTGAAAAATTAGAACAGGATGAGGATGTGCAGAAGGTGTTTCATAATATGGGATAATCCCATTATTGGCAGCTTCTTGGCAATCCCTGCATAAACTTCTTTGATTTTTCCGCAAAAGCTCTTCCTGGCTCAGTGGCATATTGAACATCCAATGCTTCCAACTGGCCCTGCAGGCTTTGTAACTCACCAATCTGGCTGTTCAGGCAACTGATGCGTTGATGATATCTTTCCCGACTGGTTTGGTTAGTGGTTCGCTCCAGTCTTTTTTGTGCCTGGCAAATCTTTACCTGGTTCTCCAGAATTAATTGCTTGGTCATAGCAATATGATCCAGCATTTGCCCCATCGCCTGCTGTGAAGGAAGGTCCTGATACAAATTACCCTGTTGGGCAGTGTACATTCTTGCTTCCTGTACCCTTACCTGTTCTTTCCTGAAATTGATCACCGCCATTTGCTCTGATGAACAATTGTCGCCTCTTATTTTGGCCTCATCTGCTGCTATCTTTTCCCGCTCCCGTTGCAGGCCTGTCTGCATATTGGTAAAAAATTCATCCTCGCCAATTTTAAATGGTGCCGGGTCAAAACAAATATTCACTTCCTCCAGTTCGGTTATTTTGCAACCATAACTGCCGCTCTCCATTTCCATAATAATAAACAAACCCTTGTCCGTAAACTGATAGCCCACACCAAAGCTGCCAATGAACTTTGTACTGCTGACAGCTATCTCGGCAGGAAAAGTTTTGCCGAACAAAAAGAATACAGGGCTTGACGGGTTATCATGCTTGTAAGCCCATGTCTTTATTTTATCGCCGCAATAACCTCTTCGTTCTGTTTTCTTATGCAGGATGGCGCCTCCGGCTATCGTGCTGTATTGATGAGTTTGTGTATTGCCGGTGCTTACCCAGTGTTCAATGCCCTCGTTCTTCTTACTATTCCTGAATGTATAAGCATTGCCTTTCAGTCCCAGCACAAAAAAAGTAAACTTCGGGTCATCTGGTTTAATATCACATAATTCAGGCCCGTTCCGCGGGGGCAATATACCCACATAACCTTCTTTTGTATTCAGGTACATACATTGCTCCACGGGCCCGGAACCGGTGAGTGTTTTTATAGTTAATCGCTTATCAAAACAAAGTTTTTGTCCATTGGGGGTTATCGCTACGGCAGTAGTGGCTCCTGTTACTACCGGGGCATCCAATATTCCGTCATAATATTCCTGGTGTGGCCAACTGCCCCAGGCTGTATCCCTTGGCGGGTCTTGCGAAAAAACAGCAGTACATGTAAAAAGAAAAAAAGATAATAAAGACAATATATACTTCATCGCTTTTATTTTATCAGACAGCAATACAATCAACAACCGATGTTCTCGCAATCTATTCCCTTCACCGTTATCGCTTCTATCCTTCTTTTATCCGGGTTAAATTTCCAGGCTTTCTTTATCAGCTTCATATAATGTTCTGTGTTTTCCTTTCCCCAGGCAATGATATAATTATTCTCCTGCTCATTTTGCCTGCAAAAGCTGCTCCGGACTGTCCACCCTTTTGTTACTCCCGTTATTTCCACCACATCCATTACTTTATATTTATCCGACGTCGTATCCTCCATAATGCTGAAAAAAACTACATAGCTGGTTCCTTTTTTAAACACATAAGACATGATGCGTTCGGGGTCATCTAATGAGTTCGCCAGACCGCCTTCCACAAATGTCCAGCCCTTTAAGGCAGTAAGATTGCGGCTTTCTTCAAATACTTTTCCGATCATGGATTTTTTGGTGCCGGCATACCGGCCAGGTTGAGCAACGCTTGCTGAAAACATAAGTGAGAATATCAGCCCGCAAAAAACCTTCTTCGTATGAGAAAGTATCATCATGATAATTTATTGAAATATTACCTGCACCTTACCACAAGATTTGCGCCAGCATCCCTTACTTCTACAATTTGTGTGGCTTCGGGGAACCGGCCAAAACTGTGTACGAAATCCAAGATCCCGTTAGTAAGGGCAGTGGCTATCTGGTCTACCGTAGAAGGTTCTCCTAATACGGCTGCCAGCATAAACCTTGCCTGGAAAAATGCATTCAGTACCGGGTCTTTAAATATTTCCGTACACAAAGCCGACAGGATACCACAATCGGCGGAATAATTAAATCCAAACTCTACCTGTATATCAAACTGGTCATACATTAAACGGCCACCGGAGGCAAATGGCCTGAGGTTTATCCTTATCACCAGGTTGTCCAACTGCACTGTGGGAGAACCGAACATACAGCCTACATCATTCACACATTCACCGCGGAATTCGGGCCCGTCGCTTTCCCAGTTTACATTCAACCGCAGGTATTGTCCGTTTACATCTCCCCTTATGGAAGACAGGTTGATATCATTATAATTATAACGGCGGGGTGAAATGAGCACTTCCTGCATCTGTGTAAAAAACATGGTATCTCTGCGCACAGCATCCGGAAACTTTATCCAGGAGTCGCCTTCCTTAAACCAGGAGTCGCCATGCCTGGGGCCATAGGTATTTAACTTACCTCTTGTCCCGTTTAATGTAGTTTGCACCATCCCTGCTATCGTACGCTTGGGCAATGTAAATTCCCTGACACCCGCCGGCAGTGGCTCCAGTTCCACTACCATTCCGCCAAATATTACAGACACATGGCTATCATCTTCGGTATTATTGCCAATGTCAAGTCCGCCTGTATCCCCGTTTACCAGCAAATGGCTGACAGGGCCGCCTCTTGGGGCATTTACCCTGTTCATTCCGCCTTTTGGCAATTTAAAATCGATATGCGAAGTAAGAGAAGCCGGTACGATGACGCTCCTGATCTGTCTGTTTGCAGGTGCATTAAAAATTACCCTTGTTTCATCTATGGTTGCAGCGCTGTGATCTCCTTCCGTTTCTTCGAGCCGAAGATTAATAAATGCCATCAGTTGGCCCCTGCCTTCAGTAATAACAACCCTTATATCGCCTGTAACCCTTGGCCCATGTCCCCAGAAGTCACGGTCGCCGGCAACATGAACCGGAAAAATCCGGGAAGGGTTTATAGGTGCCACTAATGTCCGCTGAGAAAAACTATTAAATGAAATACAAGCCAGTAAAAAAGCCAGGATAAGTTTTTTCATATTGCTGATTTTTAGAAAAGTTACAAATATTTCCCGGTTTCCCAGACAGGTATCCGCACAAAAGGGTTGCTACCTTTGCAAAATGAATGAAATTGGCCCGAACCCGGTCGTGCTTTTCGACGGTGTCTGTAATTTTTGTAATTATTGGGTACAATTTGCCATCAAAAGAGACAGGAAAAAGAAACTGCGTTTTGCTGCGCTGCAGGGAGAAACGGCCCATCAACAATTGCCAAAATTTGGTATTAGCCCAACTTCCCTTACCTCCGTGATTTTACTTGATAAAGGAAAAGCCTACACTCAGTCTTCCGCCGCTATCCGCATCTGCAAATATTTAAGCGGCGGATGGAAACTTTGTTACGGCCTCATCATCATCCCCAAATTCATCCGTGATTTTTTTTACAACATTATTGCCCGTAACCGGTATAAATGGTATGGCAAAAGAGAGGCTTGCATGGTGCCAACGCCGGAACTGAGAGATAGATTTCTGAATTAAACTACCGGGCAGCTTGTTCCTTACTCCTGCTCTCAAGCATCCGCCATTTCTTCTCATTCTTTGTCCATGAATAAAAAGCTATGGCAAACCCTATGACCACTGCCAATACAATAGCTACCCAAACCGGCAGCATTTTAAAGTGCAAAAAATTAAGGACATTCAAAAAAACAGACGCAGCAAGCGGCAGGAGAAACAGGATGAGGGCCCAGGCAAGAGTATATGGTAAAACATATTTCACCATTCCACCGGCCCGCTGGTCTTCCCAATAGCGCAGAAATCTTTTTTCTTTTGCTGATAACATGGCAAAAAGTTTATGATCAGGACTCGATTTCCTTTGCTTTCAGTTTCGCATACTGTTTGGTGCTGAGCCAGCGCAGGATATATCCGAAGAAAACTCCTGCTATCGGTGCTGTGGCTAGGTTGATCCATATCCTTTTCTTGAATATCCCTGATATGGGCGCCCCCGCAGTTACTGCATCCACAATTGCAGTAGTGATTGCCAGCAGAACGCCAAAACTCAGGCCATAAATAAGGATATATTTCCATGCCTTCACCTTCATCTCCGCTTCAAGCCGTTTCAGCGTTTTTTGTTCTCTTGGAGTAAGCATTTTATTCTGCCATCATTTGTTTGATCACTGATTCAATTTCCTCAGCATTGGGTTTACTGAAGTAATCCCCGTCACTTCCATAAGCCGGGCGATGGGCCTTGCCGGTGATGGTTCTCGGTGCAACATCCAGGTATTTATAGCCTCCCTGCTCTTCCATTACCTTGTTGAACATATATGCGGCAGCGCCACCTGGCACATCTTCATCCACAAAAACAATGCGGTTTGTCTTTTTTAGCGAATCAAGGATTTTATGATGGATATCAAAGGGCAACAGGGTCTGCACATCCACCATCTCACAACTGATACCCTGTGCTTCCAGCATGCTTACCGCATCCTGTACTATTCTTAGCGTGGAACCATAAGAAACGATAGTAATATCATTTCCTTCTTTGATCACTTCGGGTACTCCGAATGGCACAGTGAATTCTAATAGATTGGCAGGCAGTTTTTCTTTCAACCGGTAACCATTCAAACATTCAATGATGAGGCCCGGGTCATTGCCCCGCAATAAAGTATTATACATACCCACAGCTTGTGTCATATTTCTCGGCACACATATATACATGCCACGAAGAGAGTTGATGACCATACCCATCGGTGAGCCGCTATGCCAGATTCCCTCCAACCGGTGGCCCCTTGTGCGAACAATCAACGGACAGCTTTGAATACCGGCTGAGCGATAATGCAGTGTGGCCACATCATCACTCAACGGTTGCAATCCATATAATAAATAATCGAGATACTGTATCTCCGCTATGGGTCTCAACCCCCGCAGCGCCAGTCCGATCCCCTGCCCCATGATGGTGAGTTCCCGGATGCCGGTATCAAAAATCCTTTGATTACCGTGCTTCACCTGCAGCCCGCTGAAGCCCTGGTTCACATCACCAATATACCCAAGGTCTTCGCCAAAGGCAACAACCTTTGGATTGGCTACAAATAACTCATCAAAAAATTTATTCAGTACTTCAAATCCATTTACTGTTGGTGCATCTTCTTCAATAACTGGTTTTACTTCTGTTACTTTCAATGCACTCTTTGGCCCTTCATTGTAAAGATGGGTATTGTACAATTTTTTATTCTCTGCCAGCAGATCATTGTAGTAATCCTTTGTCCAGTAGGCAGCGTCGGCAGTACCTGCCAGGTTTAGGGCTGCATATAATGTTTTTAAAACATCCCGGCGAAGTGGCTCACGACTTGATGATAATTCAGCAGATAATTTCTTCAGCGATTCAGCTTGCTGAGGTAAGCTTCCCGCCATGGCATTGATAAGGTCGCATGCCCTTGTTACCTGCTCTTTTATTGGGTGTAAAAAAATTTCCCATGCTGCTGCCTTGCTCTCCCGTACCAATTGTTTTGCTTCCTCTGCAATGGCATCCAGTTCTGCCTCTGCAGCCAGCGCATTGGCAACAATCCATTCTTTCAGTTTTTTTATACCATCCCAATCTCTTTCCCAATCCAGCCGCTCGGATGATTTATATCGCTCATGACTGCCGGAAGTGGAATGCCCCTGCGGTTGTGTAATTTCTTCTACATGGAATAATGCAGGGGTATGTGTTTCCCTGGCAAGCCGTACGCCTTCTTCAAATGCTTCGCACATGCCTGCATAGTCCCAGCCTTTTACTTTGTAAATATTAATGCCATTGGTGCCTTCCGATTTTTGCAGTCCGCTTAACGCATCGGATACCGAGGCCTTGGTGGTCTGGAATTTTTTAGGAACAGAAATGCCATAGCCATCATCCCACACAAATACCGCCAGCGGCACCTGCAGCACCCCTGCCGCATTGATGGTTTCCCAAAAATGTCCTTCACTGGTAGATGCATCGCCAATCGTAGCGAAACAAACTTCATTACCATTGTCAGAGAGATTTTTGAATTCTTTCAACTGCGCAATTTCTCTGAAGGATTTAGAAGCAAATGCGAGGCCCAGCGCCCTGGGCATTTGCCCCCCGGTAGGTGCAATATCGCTGGATATGTTTTTTAGTTGTGCAAGGTCAAGCCAGTCGCCGTTATCATTTACAAATTGGGTAGCAAAATGGCAATTCATCTGCCGGCCTGAACTGAAAGGCTCCCTCTCCCTGTAAGGGTCTGCATAAAGCTGGGCAAAAATCTGTTCTACGGTAGCTAGCCCCGCTGCCAGCATAAAGGTCTGGTCACGATAGTAACCACTGCGAAAATCGCCCGGCTGGAAGAACTTGGCCATGGCCACCTGGGCCACTTCTTTACCATCACCAAAAATTCCAAATTTAGCCTTGCCGCTTAGGACCTCCTTGCGACCTAACAGGCTGGCTTCCCGGCTGATGCAGGCTATCCGGAAATCCTTCAGCACCTCCTGTCTAAAGCTGTTGAATGAAAGTTTCCCCGCATCAGTCATATTTGCCGGATTGGTATTTTCCATGGAGCAAAAATAAGAAGATTGCCTGCCCTCAGGCATCCTCTTTAAAAATACCTTTTTATCACTGCAACCCTTCTTTTAAATGTGCCATCTTTGCCTTACTTTTGATGCCTTCAAAGTAAGATTCTCATGAAGAAAACCATCGCACTTATATCACTGCTGGCCTGTTTCCTGTTTGCGGGGGCTCAAACCCCAACCCAGGTAACTACCGAAGATGTTCTTAAGCTGAAGGAGACCGAGCATAATTTTAACCTCATACCCCAGGGCAAACCCGTTTACTACAGTTTTGAAATCGTCAACACAGGCAAAACACCTTTGAAACTGGACGATGTGCATGCAAGTTGTGGCTGTACTACCCCGGAATGGAGCCGTGAAGCCATTGCACCCGGTGCCACTGCCAAAATCAAGGTTGGTTATAATGCCGCTGCAGAAGGTTTTTTTGAAAAACCAATTACTATCACTTATAACGGTAACCAATCAAAACAATTAAAAATTACCGGCACTGTGTGGAAGGCCCCGGAAGGCTCTGCACCTGCCAATGCATCCATTGATTTATTAAAAAAACAAACCTTTTAAAATTGTAAACCATGAAGAAGCTTTTTTTACTCACCACTGCTTTTGTATTCAGCCTTGCTGTAACAGCACAAAACACAACTAAACCGGAAGACATCGCCAAATTCAATGTGGAAACTCATGATTTTGGTAAAGTAAAGCAGAACGTTCCTGCTGTTTGTTATTTTGAAATAAAGAATATCAGTGATAAACCACTTGTGGTGGAAAGCGCTACTGCCAGTTGTGGCTGCACCGTTCCGGAAAAACCTGAACAGCCAATTGAGCCAGGTAAAACAGCAAAAATCAAAGTTCAATACAATGCTGCTACCGTTGGCCCAATTTCCAAAGATGTGTATGTTAAGTTATCAGGCACTGATCAAACGAAGACATTACATATAACCGGCGAAGTGCTGACCCCCGAAGCCTACGACCAGTATGAAAAAGAAAAAGCCAACATGCCTGCCCCTAAAACCGGGGAAAAACCCAAGAATTAATTTTCAGCTTTTAACCGGATAAAAAGACCCTTCACTTGTGAAGGGTTTTTTATTTTAGCTATACAATACAACAGATATGAAAGATCAATTGCTTGACACCTGGCGAACCCAGCACAAAATGAACCTGCTGCTGATGGACAATATCACTGATGCAGGGATGCAAAAAACATTAAGCACAAGGGGCGGCCGAACCGTGTATCTGCAACTGGTGCATATGCATAATGTGCGGATGCAATGGCTGGAGATATGCGCCAAAGATATTTTTAAGAAATATAAGGTACTCAATAAAGAAACGGTGTTTGACAGGAAGGAGTTGCGAAAATCTTTTGAAGAATCTGCAAAAGGTATTGAAGACCTTTTAAGCCGCAGTTGGGATGATGGCGGCAAGGTAAAAGGCTTTTCCGCAGGACCCAGTGGGAAGAAAGGAGTGATAACGATGCTGGGTTACTTTATATCGCATGAATCGCACCACAGGGGCAATATCTTACTTACACTTAAACAAAGCGGGGAGAAAATACCGGATACGGTGAAGTGGGGATTGTGGGAATGGTCCTAAGGACTCCTTTGGAGGGGAAATAGGGAAATGGTTAATTGGGTATTGGGAATCAGGGGTCTATTTTTGTTGCCATATACTTTTTAAATTCGGGCGACTCCTCCCTGTGAATAAACATTAGTTTCAATGCCCGTTGGGTTAGTTACTTGATAATAATTCCATCAACCGGTAATTGATATAATAAGTTGTCCTGCCAATTTTCTGAGGTTTTACAATACCGGCATCAGTTAATTTCTTTAACCATGTGGATGCGGTTTGCCGGTGAGCTATTTCTTTCTTTTCCAGTAATTCAATTTTTAAGTAGGGCAAAGTAAACATCAGTTGCAGCAG
>CAYHPA010000028.1:0-24045 GCA_964358155.1 uncultured Chitinophaga sp. | reverse complement strand
CTCAGCATTGCTAACAATGCAACATTCTGGCTGCGCTGGAATGACCTGAATGCTTCCGGCGCTGATGATGGTTTGAGTGTGGATGATTTTTCTATACAGCTCAACGGCAGCGATGTGACACCGCCAACAACATCTGCATTTAATCCAACCAACGGAGCAACAGGTATTGCGTTGAGTGGTAATTTAATTATCACTTTCAGTGAAAACATACAAAAAGGAACGACAGGAAATATTATTATAAAAAGAACAAGTGATAATACTGTGATACAGACAACAGCCGTTACTTCGGCAACAGTTACTGTCAGCAGCGCAACGGCTACCATTCCTTTCAGCGGTCTTACCTACAGCAGCGGCTATTATGTGAACATTGATGCGGGAGCATTTAAAGACCTTGCCGGGAATAATTATGCCGGCATCACCGCCACTACCACATGGACCTTTACCACGCAGGCGCCACCGGCAGCTACAGTAACGGTAAACCCAACCTCTTTATCATTTGGTTTTGTAGCGGCAGGCTCATCATCGGCGACACAAACATTTGCTTATACTACTACCAATATCACTTCATCACTGACTTTAACCGTGCCATCAGGATTTGAGCTATCCGCTACCGGCACCACATTTAGTTCTTCTGTTGTATATACACAGGCACAGGCACAAGCGGGGCAAACGGTATTTGTTCGTTTTTCACCCCCGGCAGCCAATACCAATTACAGCGGACTAATCAACTTTACTGCAACAGGGCTAAACGATAATAAAGAAAGCCTGAGCGGCAATAGCATTGTTACCGGCGCACTCAATCATTATTTCGGCAACATGCATGCACACAGCAGCTACTCCGATGGTAATGCAGACAACACTACTAAAATTCCGGCTGATGATTATGCGTATGCAAAGACAGCGCTATGTATGGACTTTCTCGGCATCAGTGAACATAACCATGCCACTGCCGGAATGAATATCGCTGACTGGCAACCCGGACGTTCGCAGGCAGCAGCTGCCACTACTTCTTCTTTTGTCGGCATGTATGGGATGGAGTGGGGAGTTATCAGCGGTGGTGGCCATGTTATAGTTTATGGAATGGATTCATTGATTGGCTGGGAGGCCGGCAACTATGACATATTTGTACAAAAAAGTGTGTACCGGGGAGCCGGAGGACTCTTTGATATATTAAACAGGCACGGCAATAATGCACTGGCTTATTTAGCCCATCCGAACAGCGCAGATTATAATAATGTGCTGGGCAGCACTTTTGATGTCGATGCAGATAATGCTATTGTTGGTTCTGCCGTAGAAAGCGGTCCTGCATTTTCCACCAACACTACCTATACCAACCCGGGCACATCTATGAG
The DNA here is from genome assembly GCA_964358155.1 of uncultured Chitinophaga sp. Taxonomy (GTDB): domain Bacteria; phylum Bacteroidota; class Bacteroidia; order Chitinophagales; family Chitinophagaceae; genus JJ008. Next base: position 22,693 of record CAYHPA010000028.1, on the reverse strand, counting down.
TTATCTCAGTTATTATAAAAATATGCTGGCAAAGGGGTATCATCTCGGTCCCACCATAGATCATGATAACCACAATATGACTTTTGGCCATACAGCTAAAACAAGATTGGTGATCATGGCGCCTTCGTTAAGCGAAAACAGTTTGCTGGATGGAATGCGGCGGATGCGTTTTTATGCTTCACAGGATTGTGGTGCAAGGATTACCTACAGCATCAACACTCAGCCAATTGGCAGTATTCTCACCCAGGCAGGGGCGCCGGTGATAAATGTAAGCAGCACCGGCACAGCTTCGGCTATTACTTCTGTTGCTATCATGTACGGTGTACCGGGAAGCGGAACCGCCGCTACACAGCTTACCAGCTCTTCATCAGGTAACTTTAGTTATACTGATAATGTACTCACCAACGGAAGCCAGCGGTATTATTATTTGGATATTACAGAAGCAGACGGTTCAAGAATTGTGACAGCGCCGGTCTGGTACACCCGTAATGATGCGGCAAGGTATAGCCTTCCGCCGGTTACATCTTTCTTTACCATCAATGAACCTGACAGGGTAATTCTGAAATGGACAACGGAAAATGAGGAATATGACCAGAATTTCGAAGTGCAGCGTTCCATTGATGAAGGAAGAACATATACTTCCCTGGGATACCTGGACGGTAAAGGTTCTGGTGCTTATGTTCAAACATATTCGCTGAACGATCTGATGCCTTATGCAGGAGTAGCTTATTATCGCCTGGTACAACGCAGCAGGAACGGGGCTGTTAATTTCACTGATGTAAAAGTGGTGAACCGCAGTATTGTGCCGGTTACTTATTACACGGTTTATCCTAACCCGGTGCAGGGCATTTTAAACATCAATATATCTGCCGCTGTTTCAGAAAAATCTACTGTTGATGTATATGACCTGAATGGCAAAAAGATAATGGGTAGGTCTTACAATATATTATCAGGTAAACAAACACTATCGCTGGATATGAGTTCTCTTGGTAATGGTACTTATATTCTGAAAATGACATTAGGCGGAAAAACCAGCTCACAATTAGTAAATAAATTTTAAAAGGATAAAATCATTACAATTAAAACCCCGTCTTGTAACAGAGGCGGGTTTTTTTTATTTTGTAGAAGCGCCCTGCTCAATCCAGCAGCGTATCACATCCCGTTCTTCAGGTGTCATATTCGTCTTGTTGTTCTGCGGCATCGTATTGGTAAGTACCACCCGCTGCAAGATCAGCTCTTTCTTCGCCACTATCTCCTGCGGTGTGTCATACTTTACTCCGTTTGGTGGCGCTGTATACATATTATCCAATGGTTTGGAGGAATGACAACTGATACAGCGCTGCTGAATGATAGTATTCACTTCCGTAAAACTGATCTCCTTGCATTTTTTATTGGAAAACTGCGGTGCAGTAACATAGGCAACAGCCAGTAAGAGTATAACCGATGCAGGCAATATCCATACACTCAGCCTTCCCTGTTCTCTTACATTCAGCCAATGCTTGATGCCCGCAGCGCCGATGCTGATGGCCGCTAAAACGATCCATTGATATTGATGGCTGAAGGTGCCGGGGAAATGATTACTCACCATTACAAACAACACCGGCAGTGTAAAATAGTTGTTGTGTATGGAACGGAACAAGGCATTCTTCCCCTTTTGCGGATCGGGTAGTATTCCCTTCTTTGCAGCAGCTACCATGGCTTTCTGAGAAGGAATGATGACAAAGAATACATTGGCCACCATGATGCTGCCGATCATGGCACCGAAATGAATAAAAGCAGCACGACCACTGAATATATTACTGTAAAACCATGCAAAGCCGGCAAGGATAATCAAACCAACCAATGCAAACAACAGAGGTTTTTGCTTTATTGACGATTTGCAGAGCAGATCATACAAACACCAGCCGGCAATGAAGGAGCCGATACTGATAGCAATGGCTTCAGCTGCCGTCAGCTTCAGCACATTGGTATCGATCAGTATGGCTGACGCATTGAAATAATAAATAATGAACAGCAAGGCAAACCCGGATACCCAGGTAAAATAAGCCTCATACTTGAACCAGTGCAGGTGTTTGGGCAATGTCTTTGGTGCCACCTTGTATTTTTCCAGATAATAAAAGCCGCCGCCATGCACCGCCCAGAGATTGCCAGCCAGCTCGTCCCTTACATTATCAGTTCTGTTCAATGCATTTTCTAAAAAAACAAAATAAAAGGAGGCGCCAATCCATGCGATGCCGAAGGTGATATGCATCACCCGGATGGCAATATTCAGCCATTCCATCATATGACCTTCATACACTGTTCCCTTTACCATGAAATAAATACTGGCAATGATGGCGATACAGGTGAAAACGATAGCCGCATAGATCCAGCTTTGTATCATGCCGGAACGTTCCTGTTCTTCCTCTCTTGTTTGTTTTTTGGCAATGGCATGAATGCGATAGGTCATGATGATGAGCATGACGAGTATAGCGGAAGACAATATCAGCAGGATTGCGGCCATTAACCCTCAAAGTAAAAAATTGTTTTCATTAATCATTTGTTTCAGGGCTAAAGCCCTTTTGAAACCCTCCTTTACTAACTCCATCCTTAAGGATGGGGTTAGTAAATCACTTCTCCTTTGCGGCTTTAGCCCTGACCAGTGATTCAAAGATGAATTGTTCTACTTTTATACTTCATTGACCTTAGTATGATTGATGCTGCCATAATAAGCAACCGGACCATCACTCCCGATGGTATTAGAAAGGCAGTGGTATTGATCAGAGGCGGAAAGATAGAAGATGTGCTGAATGAATTACCCGGGGGCGATTTTCCTGTTACGGACGTAGGCGATGATGTATTGATGTCCGGAATTGTTGACCCGCATGTGCACATTAATGAACCTGGCCGAACAGATTGGGAAGGGTTTGATACTGCCACCAAAGCAGCAATTGCCGGAGGCATTACTTCATTGATTGAAATGCCGCTGAATGCTTCGCCGGTTACAACAACGGCAGAAGCATTTGATGAAAAAATAAAAGCAGCAGAGGTAAAACTTCATGCTAATTGCGGTTTCTGGGGTGGCATTATTCCCGGAAATGAAAGAGAAATTGAGCCATTGATTGAAAAAGGGATATTAGGGTTCAAGGCTTTTCTTACTCATTCGGGTATTGATGAGTTCCCGAATGCAACAGAAGAAGACCTGAGAAAAGCAATGCCCGTCATTTCAAAACATGGATTTCCTCTTTTAGTACACTGCGAACTTTCGGCTCCTACTCGCCACTTGCCAACCCCCACTCGCCTTTACGCTGACTATCTCGCATCCCGGCCAAAACAATGGGAGGACAATGCCATTGCATTGATGATACGGCTTTGCGAAGAATTCGGCTGCCGTACACATATCGTTCACCTTTCTTCGGCCAACTCTATAGAACAAATAATCAAAGCAAAACAAAAAGGGTTACCACTAACGGTGGAAACCTGCCAGCATTATTTGTATTTCTGTGCTGAAGAAATAAAGGACGGAAGAACGGAGTATAAATGTGCACCACCAATAAGAGAGAAAGAAAATAACGAACAACTATGGCAGGCATTGAAAGACGGAATCATTGATTTTGTTGCCACCGACCATTCTCCTGCGCCACCCGAAATGAAAGAACTGGCAAGCGGAGACTTTATGATAGCATGGGGCGGCGTTTCTTCTATACAGGTTGCTCTTCCTGTTTTATGGACGGCCGCTAAGAAGCATGATTGTACATTGAATGATATTGCGAAATGGCTATGTGCGAAACCGGCGCTGCTTCCGCAATTAAAAACAAAAGGAAAGATCGCCAAAGGATATGATGCCGACCTTGTTACATGGAACCCGGAGAAAAAATTTACTGTTACCCGAAATATCATTCAGCACCGCCACAAAATCACCCCTTACCTGGGCGAAGAACTGTATGGCGTAGTGGAACAAACATGGATGGCCGGAGAAAAAGTATTTGATGCCGGAAAGTTTCTACATTTGAATAAAGGGAGAATATTAGTCACGAAAACACATTAACTGGCACGAAAATTTTCGTGTGCTTTCGTGGCCCAAAAACTATCTATGACTGGCCCAGCATTTACGAATCTTACAGACCTTGCTGCCGAAAAGTTGGGCGGCAAAGTGCTTTTGTGTTCCGATGATTTTTTTGCCGGAAAAGAAAACCTCATCAAACCGGGCCGTGGCATCTTCATTGCTGATAAGTACACCGACCGCGGTAAGTGGATGGACGGATGGGAATCGAGAAGAAAAAGAACTCCGGGTCATGATTGGTGCATCATCCAGTTAGCTACTTCAGGAAAAATTCACGGAATGGATATTGATACCAATTATTTCCTTGGCAATCATCCGCCGCATGCTTCCATAGAAGCTATCAATGTAATGAAGGAGCCATTCACTGAGCTGGAAAAAGCCAACTGGAAAGAAATGCTTCCCAAATCACCACTGCAGCCCGGCTCGCAAAACTTCTTTGAACTAACAGATAATAATATTTACACACATTTACGGCTGAATATTTATCCCGATGGCGGCGTGGCAAGATTAAAAGTGTACGGCGAAGTGTTTAAAGACTGGAGCCTTGTTGATGCCGGTGAAACCATTGATCTTGCCGCTGCAACTAATGGCGCTAAATCCATTTTGTGCAATGATATGTTCTTTTCTCATATGAATAACCTCATTATGCCGGGCCGGGGAGTAAATATGGGCGACGGATGGGAGACAAAGAGAAACCGTATGCCCAACAATAAAGACTGGGTGATCGTCCGGCTGGCGCATAAAGGAGTCATTGAAAAAATACTAGTGGACACCTGTCATTTCAAAGGCAATTATCCTGATAGTTGTTTGATAGAAGGATGTGATATAGCTTACAAAGAGGAAAGCAAACTGGATGGAGATGCGATTAACTGGAAAACAATATTGCCGAAATCAAAACTCAGTGCAGACCACGAACATTTTTTTGAAAATGAAATAGCTGACAAAGGCCCATTCACTCATGTGCGGTTGAGTATATTTCCTGATGGAGGTGTGAGCCGGATGCGGTTGTGGGGAAGAATAAGTCAGTAGTCGGGAGTCAGAACAACAACGGAAGAAATGACATTAGAGGAATTAAATACAATAAGCCAGCCACAAATCAAAGAGGAATTACTGAAATGCTGCGGGTCATCAACATGGGTAAAAATGATGATGGCCTATTTCCCTGCAGACAGTTTGGAGGAATTATTGGAAAAGGCAGAGGAAATATGGTACGAATGCAGCGAGGATGACTGGAAAGAGGCGTTTGCCCATCATCCGAAGATCGGCGACGTGGCATCATTGACGAGAAAATTTGCTTCTACCGCAGAATGGGCCAGCGGAGAACAAAGCGGGATGAATACCGCCACAGCAGAAACGATATCAGCGCTGGCCGAAGGAAACAGTTTGTACGAAGCTAAATTCGGGTATATCTTTATTGTTTGTGCTACGGGAAAACCGGCAGAAGAAATGCTGGCACTGCTGCAAGGCCGGTTAAAAAATAATGCGGAAAAAGAAATAAGAATTGCAGCAGCAGAGCAGATTAAGATAACCAAACTTCGTCTTCAAAAACTAATAGCATGAGCCAGCTCACCACACATGTATTGGACACTTCAAAAGGAAGACCGGCCGAAGGTATCAGCGTTTTCCTGTACAGGCAGCATAATAACGAATGGAGTGAGATCACCATCGGCACCACCAATAAAGATGGCCGCATCCCCAACCTGCTTCGCAGTGATGTGATACTTGAATTGGGAACATACAAATTACTGTTTGAGACCAAAGAGTATTTTGATAAACAGGGCATACACTCTTTCTATCCTTTTGTTGAAATTACTTTTCAGGTAACAACAAATGAACATTACCATGTGCCGCTCTTGCTGAACCCGTTTGGTTATTCCACTTACAGGGGCTCTTAGTGTCTTTGTGCCTTCGTGGCATATTTATTTATATTCAAACCTTTAATATGAACTTCTCCATCGCAGACATAGAAAAGGAAATCCTGCTCAATTCACTGAGTGCTGCCAATAAAAAATTTCAACAGATATACCCGGGCGATAAGCCTGACCGGCAGGCCGTACACACCGTTTATGGCGGGGCCAATCTTTTTAAATCGGACACTTGTAAAAAGATGGGGGAAATAGCGCTTAGGAATCTGCAAACCTATTCACCCGATTTTATCACACTTGCCAAAGTGCTGAAAATGGAAGGCTATGATAAATTGCCTGACGACGAAAAAAAAGCAGAGAAACTGTTGAAGAAACTGGATAAGATGGATGAAGCAGAAAGAAAAAAATCACCAGCCTGGCTTCCTTATACTGTTTATAATAAAATTGTTCAGAAACTGAAAACGGAAGCGGTAGAGGATTTTCGTATTGATTTTGAAGATGGGTTTGGCAACCGTCCGGATGATGAAGAAGATGCAACTGCTATAAATGCAGCCAATGAACTGGCAGAAGGGATGAACAACAAAACCATTTCTCCTTTTATCGGCATCCGCATAAAACCATTTACAGAAGACCTGAAGAGCCGCGGAGTAAGAACATTGGATATTTTCCTTACTGCGTTACTGGAAAAAACAGGAGGCAGGCTTCCGGATAATTTTGTAGTGATGCTGCCGAAAGTAACGATACCCGAGCAGGTGATAACAATGATTCGCCTGCTGGAGATCATTGAAAAGAAGAACAAGCTTACACCTGGTACACTGAAAATGGAAACGATGGTGGAGGCCACGCAGATCATCATGGATGACGAAGGCCGCAACCCGTTGATGAAAATAATCAGGGCCAGCGAGGGTAGATTGATTGCCGCCCATTTCGGTACTTATGATTACACAGCCTCCTGCGGCATCACTGCCAGGTATCAGACCATGGCACATCCTGTGTGCGACTTTGCACATCATATGACCAAAGTAGCGTTGGGAGGCACCGGAATATTCTTATCTGACGGCGCAACGAATGTAATGCCCGTAGCGCCGCACCGCGGAGATAAGCTGACGGCAAAACAGCTAAAGGAAAATCGTCAGTCAGTTCACAATGCGTGGAGGATCGGCTACAATCATTCCATGCACTCACTCATCAATGGATTTTACCAGGGCTGGGACCTGAACCCTGCACAACTGCCTATGCGGTATGCCGCTACTTACAATTTCTTTTTAAGCAGTATCACAGATGCCACACAACGTTTAAAAATATTTGTTGACCGGGCAGCCATCTCCACCCTTACCGGCGATATTTTTGATGATGCAGCAACAGGACAAGGACTGCTCAACTTCTTTTTAAAAGCCATGAACTGCGGGGCTATCTCCGAAGAGGAGGCTACGGCAACAGGATTAACGATTGAAGAAATACGCAGCCGCTCGTTTTACAAAATCCTGCAGGGAAGAAGAAATAAATAGCTGCAATTTTCTCCGGCGTAAATTTGCATCCTAAACATTTTTCTGATGAAGATTGCAGTGCTAGGAGCCGGTATGGTGGGCAGGGCTATTGCGCTTGACCTGGCAAAGGACTATACCGTTACTTCTTTTGACCTGAACAGCACAAACCTTGATGAACTAAAAAAACGAAACGGCTCTGTACAAACAGTTCCGGCCGATCTTTCTCAGTTTGAAGAATACAAAAACTGGTTATCCACTTTTGATATTGTGGTAACGGCTGTTCCCGGTTTTATGGGATACAAAACACTGGAAGCCGTAATCAATGCAGGGAAAAATGTTGTAGACATTTCTTTCTTCCCCGAAGATGCTTTGCAACTGGATACTCTGGCAAAGGAAAAAGAAGTAACGGCGATCACCGATTGCGGCGTAGCGCCGGGAATCAGCAATTTCATCATAGGACGGTACAATGAAGAGATGAAGATCGACTCCTTTGAATGTTATGTAGGGGGACTGCCCGCAAATCCCCAACCACCTTTTTATTACAAAGCGCCGTTCTCTCCTGTCGATGTGATACAGGAATACATTCGCCTCGCAAGATTAGTCGAGAATGGCAAGATCGTAACCAAACCTGCATTAAGTGAAAGAGAATTGATGACATTTGACGGGGTAGGTGAGCTGGAAGCATTCAATACCGATGGTCTTCGCTCACTGATCTATACGATGAATCATATTCCTGATATGAAAGAAAAAACGCTTCGGTATCCCGGTCATATTGACCTTATCATTGCTTTGAAGCAGGCAGGTTTTTTTAACAAAGACACTATCCGCATCAACGGCACAGTTATTTCTCCGCTGGAATTTACTTCAAAGATGCTGGTAAATGAATGGAAGCTGAATGAGGGCGAAGCAGAATTTACTGTAATGAAAGTGATTATTAAAGGCGAAAACAAAACGATTGAGTATAATTTATTGGACAGATACGATACAGACACAAAAACATCTTCTATGGCAAGAACAACGGGCTACACCTGCACAGCAGCGGTAAATCTTATTGCAAAAGGAATGTTTAATGAGAAGGGAGTATTTCCTCCGGAATTGGTTGGAAAAAATATTAACTGCTTCGATTTTGTGATGGGGTATTTGAAAGAGAGGAAAGTAATGTGGAAAAAGACCGATCTATAGCGATTGTGTCATTCCGGGCTTGACCCGGAATCATTCCCTGAATGATTATTGAATAAAAGAAAGACCCCGGCATGCGCCGGGGTGACATATTGTTCAAAATATAATTATGGGTTTTACTCCGCTTCCGCCACCACCTCTTTCACCTCAGGTATCATCCGCTTCATCATCCCCTCAATACCTGCTTTTAATGTTATCATAGAGGAAGGGCAGCCACTGCAGCTTCCCTGTAGCATCAGGTTCACCACGCCGTCATCATAGCTTTTAAATTGAATGGCGCCACCATCCATTTCCACAGCAGGCTTTACATAATTTTCCAACAATTCTTTGATGCGTTTTACCACATCATCATCGTCAGCCAGCACCTCGTTACTACTTTCTTTTTTTATGGATACTACTTCTTCTTCGTTCACTACTGCTTTGCCTTCTTCCAGGTATTCTTTCAGGAACTGGCGGATGGAGGGAATCACATCCTGCCAGTCGGTTTCCATTGTTTTGGTCAGCGTTACAAAATTGCTGGCAATGAATACAGATTTAATAAAAGGAAAACCAAATAACTCAACCGCCAGTGGCGACGGTTTTGCCGTTTCAGCATCAGGAAAATCAATGCTTTTGCCGGGATACAAAAGCTTATTGGCCACAAACTTCATTGTCTCCGGGTTGGGTGTCATTTCGGTATAAATACTGATAAGGGGGTTGCCTGTCTTGATCATAACTCACAAATTTAAATGTCCCCCCTTTGCTCCCAATGCATTCGGAACTTCGGCGGACAAGCAAAAATAATAACAAATACCCGTTGTTGTTTACGAAGCCGGGAAACAGCTGCCCACAGGGGATTTAGAAGACCTTATTCCTTAAATTTTCCCGTCTTTTTCAGATAGCGGATGAGGATGTAGACAAGCACTAAGGCTCCCAAAATAATACCAAGGAGAAGGTTGCGAAAATTTTTATCATAACCAGTCAGCCCGGGATAGTTTAGCAAAAGAAGCAACGTAATACCAATCAGCCAGATAAACTGTGTGGTATGTTCTTTCAGTATCCAGCGTTTCCAGTTAAACTGCATACTGCCGAATGTTTTTCCGATGCCCTTCAGGTTGGGAAACCAGCGATTTACTTTTTGACAATATTCGTCGAAGCCCGGTCCGAATTTTCCTCGCAAAAAATTCTCTTCTGCTAAAACAATCGCCTGGTAAATAAATAAGAATGCCGGAATAACGATCACCACATATACCAATGAATTAGCCAAAATGCCAACGCCAAGCAGCATTAATATATTTCCAACATATAACGGATTGCGGCAATGATTAAAAACACCTTCAGTCACCAAACCTTCTGCATAGGGCTTTCCTTCTTTGCCACCACGAATAATATAGGCCAAACCAATTGTCAACCCGCGGATCAATTGACCGAGACAAGTAACGAACAGGCCAATACTGATGGGCCAGACATAATAACAAATACCAAATTGCTTTGGAGAAAACAACGGCCATGATGGAATGAACAATGCCCCGTAAAAGAGAATAAAAATCCAGTTGCGGTACTTAAAAAAAAAATTACCAATAGAGACCATATAGGAGTATTTTTTCCTCTGTGCGACTATTTCTTCACTGCAATAAGGCCGGCAAAATTATACCATTTGAAAAACACCTCGCAATGAGCAAAGCCTTTGTCGCGGAGCAAACTAATGTTTTCGCTTAGTTTATATGGCACCAGTACGTTTTCCAATGCCTCTCTCTTTTGCGAAATTTCCATTTCGCTATAATTATTTCGGCGTTTGTAGTTATAATAATAGTCAATAAAGTCGCGGTTGAAATTACTTTCTTCTGCCAGTATCTTTTCAACAAGAATTAAAACACCACCGGGATTTAACCCATCATAAATATTTTTCAATACCTGCTCCCGGTAGATGGGACGTACAAATTGCAGCGTAAGGCATAATACTACTACCGAAGCATTTTCAATTTTTATCCCTTGTCCCAGGTCGGCGCAACGCAATTCATACGGACGGGAAAAGCCAATCTCCATAAGCTTTGACTTGCATTTATCCAGCATTTCCTGTGAATCATCTACTCCTATAAAGCGAATTTGCTGATCTACCATTGTATCCATACCAATCATGGTAGTGCCGGTGGAGCAGCCGAGGTCATATACAAAAGTGCCTTCTGCAGCATGATTGGCTGCCAGCTCTGCCATCATCCTTTGTATTTCACCATAATAAGGAACAGAGCGGTTTACCATATCATCAAACACCTTCGCCACATTAGCGCCGAACTTAAAATCGCTGGCTTGCTCAATTTCTTCTTTAAACACTTCGTCTTTTGGCATGTAATATATATGAGGGGCAAAAATAAGCATATCCCGACAACGGGCATGAGGCGGTTTAAACCGGTATTTTTGCAGAGCCAAACGATTAAAAATGTAACAGGCTATGAAAAAGATATACCATCTCGCCAAATGCACAACCTGCCAGGCTATTATTAAAGAAACGGCCATTGATAAGAAAGGATTTCAGATGCAGGATATCCGCACAGAAAAAATAACCCCGGCACAATTGGAGGAAATGAAAAAAATGGCGGGTAGTTATGAGGCCCTGTTCAGTCGCCGGGCCATCAAGTACAAAGAACTGGGCTTAAAATACAAGAAGCTGGAAGAAAAAGATTACCGCAGTTTTATTTTGCAGGAAGACACCTTTCTGAAACGTCCCGTCGTCATAATGAATGATAAGATATTCATCGGCAACGAAAAAAAGAATGTGGAAGCGCTGAAGAAAGCAGTGAAATGAAAATGTTAAAAAGGAAACAAGAAGAGGCGAATGTCTTTTACCGGACAAAACCCCCTCCTATGCTACAATTATCTTGCGCCTGATTAAAAACCGGAGGACAATAAAATCCGTTAGTATAAGGACTAAAATAATTTTATGAAACGCATCATTTTTTCAATGTTCATGGCGGTTGCACTACTGAGTGCAAGTTGTAGTATGGGCCAGTCGGGTACTGCGAAAAACAAATATCCTGATCCGCCCACTGCCACCGGCAAAACGGTTTATCCACTGAAATTGAGCGATTCGGCCTGGAAAGCAAGGCTGACGGCAGACCAATATTATATTCTTCGCCAGGATGGAACAGAACGGGCCTTTACCGGCAAGTATTGGAACAATCATGAGAAAGGCACTTATTATTCTGCCGCTACATTGCAACCGGTATTTAGCTCTGAAACAAAATTTGATTCCGGCACAGGCTGGCCCAGTTTTTATGCACCTGTAAGTCCGGATGCTGTAAAGTTGCTGAAAGACGATAGTTATGGGATGGTACGCTGGGCGGTAGTGGACAGCAAGAGCGGTTCTCACCTCGGTCATGTGTTTGACGATGGCCCTGAGCCTACAGGCAAACGTTATTGCATCAACTCTGCTGCATTGATTTTTGTTCCTGAGGGAGGCAAAGCACCGACAAGTGCAAAGGCGCAGTAACTAAAACAAATAATTTGTAAAGAGGACAGCTACCGGGTTACTGTTCTCTTTTCTTTTTGAAAAACAGTATAAACTATCCACAGGCTTATCATCATAAAGAAAGCACCAAGCAGGAATGGCATTCCGGCAAAATGAAAAGGAGCTTTATCGGTTGTAAAGAATTCAAACAGGTTATTCATTATGAGGGGGCCGATAATAGTAGTAAGGCTCATCAGGCTGGACAGTGATCCTTGCAAGGCGCCTTGTTGATTGGGCGGTATATGTGTTGCCAATGTGGATTGCAGGGCCGGGCCTGCCAGTCCTCCCATACAATAGGGAATGGTGAAGGCAAACATCATCCAGCTTTCATTAGCTATTCCAAACAAAACAAGCCCGATGATATATAAAGAGAGCCCCAGGTAAATACTTTTTTCATTTCCAAGCCGGGGATTAACGACTCTTGTTAACCCTGCCTGCACCAGGCCAACCACCAATCCCACTACCCCCAATGATATGCCCACCATTTTTTCACGCCATCCGAACTGGTACATGGTAAAATAACTCCAGTTTGCCATTACAGACTGAGCGCCGAGGTACAGAAGAAAATAACAGGCAGCAAGACCTATAATAGCAGGATGTTTTTGCAAAAACCGGAAGCCTCCGAACGGATTGATCTTTTTCCAATGAAATTCCCGGCGGTGTTCTTTGCTGAGAGACTCTGGTAAAACAAAATAACCATACAGCCAATTCAGCAAACACAAGGCAGCCGCTGCATAAAAGGGGGCTCTTATTCCCCAGCCTGCGAGTAAACCACCCAATGCCGGGCCGGCAATAAAGCCAATACCAAATGCAGCGCCAACCATTCCGAAATTTTTTGCCCTCGTCTCATGGGTGCTGATATCTGCGATGTAGGCGGAAGCCGTGGTAATGCTGGCGCCGGTGATGCCCGAAATTATCCGTCCCACAAAAAGCAATGCATAGGTGGGTGCAAGGGCCATAAAAAGATAATCAATGGCAAAACCAAATAAAGAAAACAGAAGCACAGGCCTGCGCCCATATTTATCACTGAGATTGCCGACAATAGGGCCAAATACAAATTGCGTGATGGCATACGCTGATACCAGCCAGGCACCATAAGGGCTTGCTTCATTTACAGGAATGTCTTTAAGCTCTGAAATCAATTTTGGCATTACCGGAATGATAAGGCCCAGACCCATGATGTCAATCAGGAGGGTGATAAAGATAAAACCAACAGCTGCTTTGCGGGGAGAAGTCATGCTATCCCATTTAGTTGTAAAAATGAGATTTTTTGGCTACCCCGTTGAATTAAATATCAGGATAGAATTGAAAAACGTTGCTTTTTGGGAAATGTTGTTATTCTAAAGAAGCCTTGCTTAGTCTTTTGATTTTAAAGAATTGGAATACTAGGTAAATAAGAGTTCCCCATACACTCAATATAATTGTATAGGCTATGAAGAGTAACCAGAAAGGCGTTCTGAATCGTGTTGTCCACAGTGTTCTCTTGTTAAAAAAGGAATTGTCCGTTTTTGTGACTACACCCCACGGCACTATTTTTTCTGTCTGCAGGTTTCCGAAAAACTCATTTTCGTCCACCCGAACTGCAAGTGTGATATTTCCCTTTTCATCGCCGGGTAAACTATCCTTTTTATATTCTACCATTATTGTACCGCTCGAGTCGGTAGTATAGGTGGCATCATCTCCTGCAGAAAGAATACCGCCAAGGCGTTTGATCCCGATTTTCATTTCCACTTCGGGTGTGGGTACCCACTCTTCATTCTCTAGTTTCGTCATGGTAACCGTAATGCTTCTTATACCGTCAGTGGAGGAAGTATCTATTTCAATTTTTGACTTGGCAATGCTATAATCTGTAATCACATCTTCATCGCCATCCATAACAATAAATGTGTGTAGTGGGCTGGCGTCCCATAAAGCTTTTAAGGACGTTGGGATGAAGGCTTTTGCCCTTCCTTCATTGTTGGTAGTTATTTTACCTACCAGGTTATCTGTGCTGCTGCTGTCAAGATAAAGCGTATAAGATTTATTTTTTTGCGGCGTTAACACCTTTTCTTTCTTCAGCATGCTTTCCAACAGAAGATACTGCAGGCTGTTGTTATTATTATAGTATTGCAGTTTGACAACCGGCACAGCTTCCACAGAATCTTCTTGCGCATTACTGTTTTGATTACACAGTAACAAACCTGCAATGATGAAGGATATTAAGTATTTATTGCTGTTCAGCTTTCTCATGTTGTTCAGTTATAGTTTCATGTATAGGTATAATAGGGAATAGTCTTACGAAGATTGTGATGATGAGAAGGGCTCCTGCCAGCGACCCCATCGCTATAGCCCATTCTTCCCAACTCGGGAAATAATGCTTATAGTTTTCGGGCACATCTTGCATAGGAAGAAAAGGATGGAGTAATGTTGGGGTAACGATCAAATATCTTTTAAACCAGGCACAAACGACCACCATAATGCCGACAATAAACATGGGCAATGGCTTTCGTCCTTTTTTATTTACTAGAACAAGAATAGGGATGATCATTCCAACAATAATGACAAACCAGAATAAAGGGGCGAATTCTCCTGTAAACAAATTGGTTAAATGGGCTTGCTCCGGCTTTTTCATTTTAAAGGCAGGCACCAGGTATTCGTTCACATTAAAATAGAGATACAATAGCGCCAGTAGCACTACAGCTTTGCCCATCCGATCAAAATGTTTTTCGGTGATGTACTTTTCAAGATGATAATACTTCCGAAAAATATACATAGCCACTACCACGCCTCCGGCACCAACTAAAAATGCTCCGGAGACAAAATACGCTCCGAAATTAGTGCTGTCCCACCCGGGTCGGTAGGTTGTGGCAAATAACCAGGAGGTAACGGTATGTATACAAAACGCTACAGGAATAATCAGAATGCTTAAAATAATAATAGACCGGTTGCTTATTTTAAACTGTTCTTTACTTCCTTTCCAGAAAGAACCCATGATCCGGTAAAATTTCTGCATCCACTTTGGTCTTTTCTCTTTCAGATCGTTCATGATTTTTAAATCGGGCAATAACGGCAGGTACAGCAACATAATACTGATGAAAAAATAAGTACCAATCACAATCACGTCCCACATAATGGGAGATTGAATGCGGCCGTGGGTAAAAAGGTTCACCAGTCTTTCCGGCCGGCCCATATCTACAATAATGATAATGGAGGCAAAAGCGATAGCGGATACAGCAATGATCTCCGCAATCCTTGTTAATGGTGTGCTCCAATGAACATTGCCCAGCCGGAATATGGCCGTAATTAAAGAACCGACCAGGCTGATAGCAACAAAAAATACGAAATTAGAAATGTAAATACCCCAGGAGGCATAGTCCCGCATATTTGTTACCACAAGACCCTTGTCGAGCTGACGATAATAAGCGTAAGCACCGATTAGACAGAGGACTATCAGGATAGCAGTCCAAATCTTTCCTCTTTTCCCGAATTTCTGGGGCAATAAATCACGGGTAATCTGGTCGCTGCTCAATGATTGAAGAGTTATACTTTCCACAGTCGGTTATTTAATGTGAATGTTCTTTTTTATCTGATTCTTGCTGGTTTTCCAATCCTGATTCATAAGGGAAACTCCTGTTTACCGGCGGCAGATAGTACACACTTGGTCTGGTACCCAGGTCTTCCATCAGGCGATAGCCTGATTTGTCTTTAATCAGATCGCTGAACCGAAATGTTTCAGCGCCATTGGTTACAGAGTCTTCGTTTATATCTCCAAAAAAGAAGACGCCATTAGGACAAGCCGATACGCAATGAGGCAATTCGCCTTTTCTTACCATGTCCGGGCAAAAATCACATTTGCCCACAGTCCCCTTTATTTGTGGTGTACTTGTTTCGCAGGAATAATGCTGGTTTGCTACTTCTTCAGGAATATCGGGAGTTTCCCAGTTGAATACTCTTGTGGAATATGGACAGGCCGCCATACAAAAACGGCAACCGATACAACGATTACTGTCAATCAATACCACGCCGTCCTGTCTTTTGAATGTAGCATCTACCGGACATACTTTTACGCAAGGAGGTTCATCACAATGCATGCAGGTAGTAGGTTGCCAGTAGGGAGCGGAATGTTCGGCATCTTGCATTCCATATACTTTTATCCAGCTCTGGCCGGGATGTACATGGTGCATATGGTTACACGCAGACTGACATTTTTTTAAATTCTTACAGCGGGACAGATCAATTACCATGACAAACTTTTTCCCCGGCATCCCTTTTCTTTCTTCGCTATTGGAAAGATGGATGGAATCCGGTACTGGTTTCAGGTAAGCCCTGTCCACTTCTATTATTTCACCATCTACAGAAAGCAGTTTCACTTTTTCGCCAGTCAACGCTACCTCGTCTTGTGGCAGAAAGGGGTCTTTTTTATCCCCGCAACCAGCTACTGCAGCTGTAGCCAAAAGGCTGGTTAATAAAAATTCTCTTCTTGAATTATTATTGCTATTACAACTGCCGGTTCCATTACAATTACAGCCCATAAGAAGTGATTTTTATTGTTCAGATTTTTTATTCACCCATTGCTTCAATTCGTCAGTAGAAATTTTCTTACTTCCCGAAGCCAGTAAGTTTTTATCAATTTCTACCAGGCGCCCGTCCTGGGTCAGCATTTTTACAGTTGCGGCACTGCCTTTATTGGTATCCCTTTTTTTACGAAGTAAAAAAAACCGGGAACCAGTTATGGCTGCAAGGGCTGCGGCGCCCCACCAAATAAATTTTTTTCTGGAAGAGCCGTTGTTGGTTTGTTGCATACTGAGGAATTTATTTTTTCAATCCGGAAAACTAAACAGAGGCACTATAGTAATGAAGTACATCAGTCAGGCATATGTATGATTTTAATCACAGCTGGCAGTAATAAAAAACCAGCACATGCTGAGTGCTGGTTTTTGGCTTTTCAGAAAAAACCGCATCATTTCTTCAGTGTTCTCATGAAATTTACAATGCTCCATATTTCATCTGCATCGGGTATTTTCTTTTTGAAGCTGGGCATATCATCACGGCCTTCCGATGTTTTGTAGAAGAGGGAACCATCGGTTTGTGATTGAGTTTCGGCTTTAGAAAAATCACCCGGTTCAGTTTTTAGCTGAGCTGCTTTTGAACCATCACCAAGGCCTTTGGCACCGTGGCACGATTTGCAATGAGTGTTCCATAGTGCTTTACCTGCAGCTATTGATTCGGCATTAGAAACTACAGGGTTCCTTTTGCTTTTTGCTGCATCAGGTACAGGCCATGGTTTTTTCTCATTATTGGGGCCAAAAGCCGAAAGCATAGAAAAAACGATCAGGCCTCCGGTTGCTAAAACAATTGTTGCAATGAATTTCTTTTTCATGTTGATATTATTAAATTAATTAAGAGCCTGTTATTATATATTCCTTGCACAAGGTATTTAAAGCGGAATATCCGGAAATTGATGATGGTACACCCTGTACCTGATTTTAATCAGGTGGAGTACTGATAACGGTAATATGCGATGGGAAGTTGGGCGCGGAACTGTTAAAAGACTCATCGGGGAAAATAAAAACCCAGTTCGGTGTCAATATTGGTCATATCGGCCAGTTTTGGGGCTTTATCATCTTCAAATAAAAAAATACCGCATTGATCGTTTTTTGTGTTAAGATCAATACAGACGCTGCTTTTATCAGCGTTGACAAACAGCAAATACCGGGCAACGGAGGTTTCAATAACTGGAACCCCTGGCCAATATTTTTTTAATACGAACCGGGCATTCCGCATCTGGTAAAAGCAATCATGATTATTGCTTTCATAAACCATTTTTTCAGTGATGGCCTTTATTCTTTCCAATTGCACTGAGTCAGCCATATAGAAAACCGCGGCCTTTCCCCGGACGATAAGTGTATCATTGAAGCCGGAGGCGGGTTTTTTATAAACTACCGGTGGAGCAGCTGATTTGTCTTGTGTTTGCCGGTTTTTTTTATTAGAATTTCCGGGATGAGAACAACCATACGGCCATACGGCGGTAATCAATACGGTTAGAAAACGAATTGAAGGATTAATAGTATTAATAACCCGGATACTCATGTAAAAACTTAATAAGGGTTTTATTGAATATATATTTCTACCCGCCCCGCTAAAGTTAGAAAAACCCTGGCTGAAATTCAACCAGGGTTTTTTTGGTCTGCTTTAGTAACATCTGCTTTTACAGGGGGTAAGCAAAGTTTAATAATTCCACAACCGGGTGATGTTAAAACCTATCAGGAAACGTCCTCCGTTTACCTTTGTGCTTTCATCAATAGCGGTAACTGGATCATCTGTTGATTTATCGGTATAGGTAAATGGATTATTGGAGTTATACATATTATTTGTCGCCGGGTTCAGGTAATAAAAATTAGTAAAAAACAATTGAAATGAGTGGCTACTTGTATTAAACTCAACTCCAAAAGAAAGGCTTGGGTTTGGATTTTTGGTGGAATGTTTGGTAATGGGTTGATCATAATTAATCATCAGGGATGTAACGTTGGTCAATTTATACCTGGCTGATAGTGCAACAGCAAAATGCTCGAACTCCATCGAGCGATTGATTTTCAAAGTTGAATCATTCAATTTAGTGTAATAACCATTTACGGCATTATGATGTGAAAGACTGGGCGCTACCTGGACGGACAATTTTTCCGTGATTTTCCGTGCAATCAGTACCTGATGAAAATATGAAAGCCGGTCGCTCCAGTTTTTGTAGATTTCCTTCCCGGGGTCTTTCTTGGTATTGTAAGCTGCATTTACATAATAACTTACGCTTACAGGGTATTTGCCTTTGGTTTGTGTGATAATTGAATACTTCAAACTTCCATCCCATAGAGGACCCGAAACGGAAGAAGTAGATGCCTGGGGAATAACCGCTGCTGATGTTTTGGTAAATCCAATTCCAACATTCAGCTTATTTACAGGAACATAACTTAGTCCCAACCGGATATTGGAAGGAGCAAAGAATCCCCAAAAATCCTCATAACCTTTATTCCAGGTACCAAACCGGTGCATGATGTCCATTTCCATCGTGCCTTTAACAGGTACGAGGATAGTTTGGTTATCGCTGATCCAGACACTTTCAAATGTGTTCTTTACGGGTTTTGCTTTGGTGGTTACGGCTGGCTCTTCTGTTGCGACGCTGTCATTTTGAGCCAGCAAGACTGTGTTCAGCAACAGGATGCACAAGGATAGTAATAATGACGGCATCAACCAATTTTTCGCCTTATATATTATTAGTTTCATTTGATTTAATTTTAAAATCAGTTAATTATTAGGAGCCCCGTTTCTTATCCAGTCATACACTTTTTGCCTGTCTGTAGCAGAGGGAATATATTGTTGCATTTCTCCATTGATCATTTGATATAGTTTGCTCTCTTTAGGCAAAGCCAGATTTACAAAGCCTCCATTTACAATTTGCTGAAAGGATATGTCTGCGGTCATATAAGGCTTATGTGCTCCTGATACATGACAGCCGGCATCTGTACACTTTGCAGCAAACAAGGGTTTTAATTCGTTATTATAACTCACTTGTTTGGGGGGTGCGTTAGGGTCTACAGGCAGATCTGGTCTGATGATATCCTTGTAGCAACCGGATAAACCAACTCCAAAGGCCAGAATCAAACCCGCATATACAATAAAGCGTTTCATGTTAATTGTTTTAAAGTTGATCATTTGTTGTGGAAATTCATATTGCATTCAATATCAATTTTATCAGCAATACTGGTGCTGGTAATACCAAAATCACGGCAGTTGAACTGGAATTTCAACTGAAGTCCGAATACTTTATAAGGTGTGGCCGTTGCTATTGTGGACATGGGGACATAATTGAGTTCTCCTACGATAGTCTTGGTAAGCGGAGCCCCTAATTTACCCTGCCAGGTTAAGTTCAGCGTGACGATATATCCGTTACTTTCTGTATCAAATTCAACTTTTGTAGTTTTTATTTTTGCCAGGTTAGTAACACTCAGATTTTGGGTGCCAGAAACAATGGCGGTGGTTCCCAGGTTTCCAATATTACAGCCTGCATCCCTGCCGGGTTCCCCGGTATTAGAGGTATTGATTTGCACATAGCCATTAAAGTAAGTTTTGGATGGATCGCCCTCATAAAAAGCCCATGAGGAATCTAAAAGCGGTTGACCGGTTGTGGTATAACTAATCATTTCAGCCGGTAATACATCATGCGTTCCAAACTGGTTAAAACGTCCGGTTAGCAAGCCAGACGCACCCACATAATTTGTTGACCAAAGAACACTTGAGTGTGATTTATCCAACTTCCATTCAGCAGGATTGCCGGTAGTCATATTCCCCGGAAGATGAACATTGGTGCCCCGGTTAGGAACAAATGGCTGTGTTAGCTGAACCGGAACAATCAGATCATTATCACGGGTACAGCTGACCATATACCCATAACCACTGATAAGAATCAGTAAAATGAGGAGAGTTTTATTACTAAGCAGTTTCATAAAAAATGTTTTATTGTGAAGAATTAATTTGTAAAAACGAACGGTGTAAAGCTATTTTCGGGAAAAGCAAGTTTCCATGACTCATGTCAAAAAATTATGTGACATACGTCACATTAGGAGAAGACAATTATCAATTTGATTATTAATTCTTTGTAAACTAACAATATAAACAAAGGCGTATTTAGCGATATTTGAAGCCCGGTCGCTAATGGGAGGACGTTGATTTTATCTGACTCCTATAATACCGGAACAAAAGATATACTATTACAATAGCAGCCAAGGATCCCAGGTTTATGAGAAGGCTATCGGTATAAATTTTCATATCGTTTCTGACAATGTGCTTATCTGGGGAGGATCTTAGAAAGATGTCTTTAACCAGAAATAAGAAAAAGGGAAGACTATGGATCAGACTTAAGGCCAGTTTTTTACGAAGAACCGGTATCCAGAAAAGCTGGGAAAGTAAAGCCCATATTTTCAAAAAGGGCTGCTGCATGGAAAGCCTGATGTTTTCAAAAGAGTAATCAGGATATAAATTTTTTAATTGAAGACCTAAATAAAGTAAGCCTACCAGCGCATAAGCAGAAGGAAGGAGGGATGAAATTTTTTTTATTATCTCCTTTTTGGAGTTGCCGGCAATTACCTGAATAATGGCATAGACTAATGGATAGGCCGAAAAGAAAGCCATCAATTCAAGCTGCTGCAGGTAAGCAAAAAAACTGTCATCCATATACTCTGGTAAATACCAAAGATGCTGAATGTTGCTGAATCAAATCAAAATAGTTGAATACTGGTGACCATTTTTAGTCACATATTGCTGAGTTATACAAGAAAGCAGAAACAGAAAGAGCCAATCTGCTCCTTCAGATTGACTCTTTTTACTCTTGGTGAAACTAATTTGATTTTTAAAAATTCCAAAGTCTTGTTATATTAAATCCAACCAGGAACTGGCCGTCCCTAAAATCATTTTTATTAAATACGTTATTGCTTTGGGGCACTATACCGTAATAATTACCAAAGAATACCTGGAAGGCATGAGAACTGGTAGTGGTTTCAAAGCCAAAACAAATATTGGGATGTGGATTGTTAGTGGTATGCTGTGTTAGTGGCTGATCGTAACCAACAATAATGGCTGATTTCTCAGTCACTTTATAGCGACCCAATACGGAAATGGCAAGATGTCCGTTATTCATTTTTTTCTGAATTTTACCATTACCATCGACATACGCTTCTACATTATTGTACCAGGAAAAACTTGGGGCTACCTGTGCAGAAAAATTTTCTGTTATTTTTCTGGCAATGATCAACTGGCTGAAATAAGAAAAGCGGTCAACACTATACCGAAAATTACTTTTCTCTCTTGCATCAACAATCATATTTCCAAAGAGCGTAACACTCAAAGGAACTTTATTATTAATGGTTTGCTGAAACAGGGCATATTTAGCATTAAAATCAATCTGTGTTCTTTCCTTTGTGATTCCGGCACCTACAAACAACTTGTTAAGAGGGGAATAATTAAAACCAATCCTGATGTTGGAAGGAGCAAAAAGACCCCAGGCATCTTTTTTTCCTTTATCAACTGTTCCAAACCGGTGCTGGATATCCATTTCCAGTGTACCCTTTATGGGCACCATTACTGTCTGGTTATCCATTAGCCAAACACTTCCAAATGTATTTTTAACCGCTTTTGCTTTTTTTACAACTGCTGCTTCCGTAGAGTCCTGGGCAAGCGTCCCAATTGCAATAAAGCATGTTGACAAAAGCAATATTATTTTTTTATATTTTTTCATAATACTTAGTTTAATTGTTTTGGGCGCCTTGTTTTATCCATGCAAGTACCAGAGCGTTAAAATCCTTATTTATCCCGCTTACCGGCATTGGCGTTCCTTTTTTCCCGGTCATCCATATATACAATTCGCTGGATTGCGGATCATCGGTATTAATTAACCCGCCATTTGTAAGTGAAGTGTATGCATTAACTATGGTTAAATCAGGAGATTTACTTCCGGTACTATGGCATCCACTGGTATTACAACTACTGTTGAAAATCGGGATGATATCACTTACAAAACTCACCGGCCTTGTTATTTCTTCACCAGTATCCAGGACAACAGTTTTGTCTTTGTAACAGCCAATGAGCAAAAGCATGGTAAAGCCGGCCAAAA
>CAYHPA010000027.1:0-24394 GCA_964358155.1 uncultured Chitinophaga sp. | reverse complement strand
AACCTGCAACCCAAGGTTTTTATAAAGGTCTGTGTTCATCCGGATGCTGAACTTTCCTGTACTTGGATTAGGATAGATAAATACAGCATATGGATCCGTAAGCAGGCGGTGGCGCTCCGCACACTCATTTACCTGGATGACGGTTGACTGCGACCTTGAGCAACCCAAATTAGTAAGTGTATATGTTACTGTTTTAATACCCGTCCCCGCAGCCGAAGGATTAAATGATGTACCGGAAACCCCCGTTCCACTCCATATGCCACCGGCTACAGACGCCGTTAATGTAAATGCTGGATCAGATACACAAACAACAGGAGGAATACTGCCCAGTGTAAAGTTGGGCAACGCATTTACAGTGAGTAACGCCACATTGGTTGTACTGGTTCCGCAAACACCCGTCACCACACAACGGAACCTTGAACCGCTTTGTGGAGGCAACAGCGATATCAATGAATAAGAAGAAGTAGTGGCCCCGCCAATATTAGTATACGTAACGCCCCCATCAATACTGATCTGCCATTGATAGCTTAGTACAGTGCCCGTTACTGATACGGCAAAATTGGCTCCGGCACCTTCGCAAGCAGTAATATCTGTTGGCTGTGATGTAATATTAATTGGTGCCGCTACCAATAATGTGGCTGTATTGGAAGTAAGCGCTGTGGGGCAACTGCCAACTATACAACGATATTGATAAGTGTTCATGCCCACAGTAACACCGGTAATTGTTAATGTAGCCGTTGTCACCCCTGAATAAGGCGCTGCATTTGACAGATTGGTAAAGCCGCTGCCAGTATTCACCTGCCATTGATACCCTGCCGCATTGGTAGCGGTAACACTGAAATTGACATTCACACCGGGACACACATTGGCATCTGAAGGGCTTGAATTTAGTGTGGCTACTGCACCAACATTGAGTGTGGCAGAATTAGAATTAAATAATGGAGTACAGGTATTTCCGACGATGCAGCGATACAAATATCCATTCATACCCGCAGTAATGCCAGAAATGGTAAGTGTAGCTGTATTTACTCCGGAATAAGTAGCGTTGTTGGAAAGATCAACAAAACCGCTTCCTGTATTCTCTTGCCATTGATAAGTTCCCGCACCCACATTCAGGCCAACGCTGAATGAAGCATTACCACCCACACAACCATTTGCATTAGATGGCTGAGAAGAAATGGTTGCAGTTGTACAGCCCAGTGTAATTCTAGTAAGTGTATCCGAGAAAGACATTCGAACATTAGAAAGATTAAATAAATTAGAGCGCATCTGGATGGCCGGCTCGCTGTACAATACAATATCATCTACCCACCAACCGCTTGTTCCGCTGGTCGCTCCTGTATTATTATCAGAACCGAACCGGAAACGGATTTTTATGGCCTGACCTGCAAATGATGAAAGATTTACCACTGTTTCAATAAAGCCGACAGTGGTGCCGGTAAATGCTGAGCGGCCGCCAAGATTGCTTCCCGTTCCCAGGGATCCATTGTATTTATTTTTTATCATTCGTGTACCCAGATCAGTCCAGGTAGAACCATTATTGGTGCTTATCTCGACTACACCGCCATCCCAGCCCTCTTCGGTATTATACTGGTGCCAGAAACTGAGGGTTGTATAGTTCGAAACAGTAGCAGGATTCAAAGTAATCTGCGATGTCATTGCCAGTGAAAGGTCATTAGCAACATTGACATTGTAAAGTGCAGCAAATGAATTGGGCAAACTATGACCCCCACTTGTTGCCACTGACCATACAGTAGCATTAATTGAAGTGGGTGTCCATGTAGCAGGAATTGTTGCTCCTGTAACCTGTTCGTTGAGATGGGTTACCGGAGCAAAATAAGTCCCGGCATTTACTGATACTGTAAAAGGATATGTTTGAACTGCACCGGCGGGAAGGTTTATGGGATTAAAAGTAACTGTACGATTGCCTGCGTTATATACGCCACCACTTACGTACGTTACATTGGTAGGCAGGGTATCTGTAACATAGTAACCCGTAATTCCGGCACAATTGTCAACAGTTACCTTATTGGTATATGTAACATTGCCGCCCTCCTGCTGTGATTGTACATTTTCATTAAGCCCGGTTACTCCGGCGCTTACGATAAAGCTCGGTATCTGATCAGTTACACTGCCTGCCGAACCTTGTGAAGCTCCGCGGCCCATTCCTCTTTTTGCAAATGCAGTCCAGATAGCGCAACTGTATTGACCACTAAAGAATAAAGTATCCGCTTTAAGGATTGCATCCCTTGCATCAATAAAACCGGGACCGCAGGGTTGCAGTTTCATTCCCTCTGTCACCAATTTTATAGCTGCAGAATTACCACCTACTCCGGCAGGGTTAAATAAATTAGGATTGATTCCATTTTGCTGAATCATGGCCCATGTCATTTCCCATAATGCCATGCACCAGTATTCTCCCCTGTTATGAACCTGGCTGGGCAGTGAGGTTGAGTACACAAGCGGATTTATAGCCATATTGGTAGAATAGGGAAAATTGCGGATACCGCCACCAGTTACCGGTTGATTAACTGCATAAGTGCCGATCGGTCTTGGCAGGGCACCATCAGTAACGGTAGCAGTGGCCCAGTTGGTGGTAACCATCAGTGCATAATAATCGCTCCAGCCCTCGCCTCCATGTTCCGCATTACCAACACAACCACTATTTGCGGGTCCGCCGGTAAGCCTGTTGCTGATACCATGTCCAAATTCATGAGCTATGATTCCGTTATCAACGTCCCCATCCCTGTCCGGGTTAGCGGCTGTCCAGATATACATCTGCATACGTGGGTTTGAACCGTCAGCAGGTGTGGCAAAATTTGCATTATTGGTTCCCCCTCCGTCCTGTGCATCTCCGAATACATGATCATTTCCCAATCCTCCGCGGCCCATATTATCTTTCTGAAAGTTTCCAGATACTTCGTTAAACCCGTACTGATAGACAATATCATGCATGATATTGTTCATGTAGAACAGGTTTGTAATATTAAATTGCTGGTTCGGAGGTGTGGTTACAGTTGGTGCCTGAGTAAAATCCGGTGCATAATCAAAAGTGAGGGTAGGCTGCGGTGTTTGTGATACGGCTGCCTTGTCAATTACGGAATTGGTATTATTCCTGTCCTCAGCGGCATAAACATTATTTCCCCGGGTACTGTCATGTTCTACTATGCCATCATTATGCCACTTCAAGGTAGTGGCATTGCCCGGGGCCATCGTCCAGGGATCAGTATGAAGAGAAGGTGCGCCGCCGGGATGCTGAGGGCTTTCTGCCGGGTATCTTACCACCCGATAGGTAGCGGAATTCACAACAGGCATTTTATAACCTGTAAAAGGCCGGATTTCATTTTTCCTGGCCCCTACATAATTTTTTTCCTCAAAAATAAATTTCCGGTCATTTTTTATTGTGGCATGCTCGTCTTTGCTCCAATGATCATACACGGTAAGGTTATCTTTTCCGATGATGGAAAGATCCTGCGCATCTACCCTTATCTGCCACATGTCTGATGAGTTCAGCGGAGAAACAAAAATCTGCCATGCTAATTTTACCTGCTTATCTGCCACTGGTACCCACATCAGTTCTGCTGTTACATTAAGATCAGAAACTCCCAGTTTACCGAAGTCCAGTTTTCTCCATGCATTAAGTACCGGGGCATCCATACTTCCTCTTACAAACTGAAGGTCGATTTTGCTTTCAGCAAAAGCAGCCTTTACAGCTTCCTGTACAGTAATTGCAGGAACACCACTCTTTATATTTACTTTCTGGTCAAGAGAAGGAATACCCCCACCCGCAACAGACACTACCTTATCATTCTTGAAGGCAAGCACATACATCTGGTTATAAACAGGAATACCTTTATAACCCTGATATAGATAGACCATCCTGATACCCTCTACAGAAAGATAGGTGGACGATACAATGATGTTATTAAGCTCTTCAGCAGACAAACCTATGGCAACGCTGTTTTTGGCAACTACCTGCTTAGCGGTATTAATGTCAGCATCAGTAAGCTGTGCTTTAGCAGAAAACAAAGTAAAAACTGCTATAGCTGCGAGTAAAAATTTTCTCATATACAATTTGTTATTGAATTAGCCGGGGTTTTGAAACGGTTTCAAATGTAAGCCAAGATGAGGAAAATGCAGGGACTTTTTTCCCCCCTGGATGTGTATCGCATACAAGAAGCAAAGAGTGGCCCGGTCAGCCCTTTTTCACCTCTTTCGCCCATGCATCTTTCAGCGTAACTGTCCGGTTGAACACCAACTTAGCCCCGGAAGAATTGTTATCGGGGAAATAGTAGCCTTTTCGTAAAAACTGAAAATGATTATCCTCTCTTGCCTCTTTGATTGATGACTCGGCAAAAGCTTTTACCAGCTTCAGGCTATTGGGGTTAATGTAGTCTTTGAAATCTCCCTCTTCGCCGGATGGGTTCTCTACTTTAAACAGACGGTCGTACTCCTTTACTTCCACCTCTACAGCATCAGCAGCATTCACCCAATGCAAAGTTCCTTTTACATGAATGCCGGAAGTATCGTGACCGCTTTTACTCTCCGGAATATAAGTGCAATGCAATTCAGATATGTTACCAGCAGCATCTTTTACCATCTCCTCGCATTTGAGGATATATGCGGATTTTAATCGCACCATCTGACCCGGTGCGAGGCGGAAATATTTCTTAGACGGGTTCTCCATAAAATCGTCCCGTTCTATAAACAACTCTTTGCTGAAGGAAAGCTTCCTTTCGCCCCCTTGCGGATCTTCCGGGTTGTTCTCGCTAGTAAGCATTTCACCTTCTCCCTTATAATTTGTGATTATAATCTTAAGGGGATCAAATACCACCATGCGCCGAAACGCTATTTTATTAAGATGTTCCCTTACACAAAATTCCAGCAAGCCCACATCTACAATATTTTCCCTTTTCGCAATCCCGATCCTGTCACAAAACTCTCTTATACTTTCGGGAGTATATCCCCGGCGTCGTAATCCGCTGATGGTTGGCATTCTCGGATCATCCCAACCGTCCACATATCCTTCATTTACCAGTTGAAGCAGTTTTCTTTTACTGGTTACAGTGTAATTGATATTTCTTCTTGCAAATTCATATTGGCGGGAAGGGTATATTCCGAGCTCTTTGATAAGCCAGTCATATAATTCCCGGTGAGGGACAAATTCCAATGTGCAAATAGAATGAGTGATATTTTCAATGGAATCGCTTTGTCCATGCGCCATATCATACATCGGGTAAATGCACCATTTGTCGCCGGTACGGTGGTGATGTGCATGTTTGATGCGGTACAGCACCGGGTCACGCATCAGCATATTGATATGTGCCATATCAATTTTAGCACGCAGGGTTCTTGTCCCATCAGGAAATTCACCGTCTTTCATCCTGGCAAACAGGTCAAGATTCTCATCTGCTGACCTGTCCCTGTATTTACTGTTCCGGCCCGGTTCCGTTGGTGTTCCTTTCATAGCAGCCATTTCCTCCGAAGTGGAATCATCCACATAGGCCAGCCCTTTTTTTATCAACTGAACGGCATACTCGTACAGTGTCTCAAAATAATCAGAGGCATACAATTCATGTTTCCATTCAAACCCGAGCCAGCGGATATCATCTTTAATGCTTTCTACATATTCTGTTTCCTCTGTTACAGGATTGGTATCATCAAACCGAAGATTGGTATAGCCGGGATATTTTTGGGTGAGGCCAAAATTTAAGCAGATGCTGGAGGCATGACCAATATGCAGGTAACCATTGGGCTCTGGCGGAAACCTTGTGACAATGTTCTTGTGCCTGCCGGCCTCCAGGTCAGCCTCTATGATTTCTTCCAGAAAATTTAAATGATCTTCTTCTTTTTTTATTTCTTCTGTCATAAGCCGGCAAAGATAATTATTCGGAGACAGTTCCTTATTAATTGTGAAAGCACGACTTACCTGTCATCAATATTTTAAAAAGTGGTGGTACATAAATTCACCCACCCATGTGACTTTTGTCATACCCGGATTCTGTCACCAGTTTTAGTTTTGCATTACTAAATAAAAAAACATGGGTACTCATTTTTATCATGTAAATATCAGTTGGAGCAATGACCGCAAAGGAGTGATGTGCTCACCGGAGCTGAATATGCCGCCTGCAGGAACAAACGGATGCATAGAAGTGGCCACTCCCCCCGAGTTTCCAAAAGGCATTCCGGGAATATGGTCGCCGGAGCACCTGTTCACAGCGGCTATCAGCAGTTGCCTGATGACAACTTTTTTGTCCATTGCTGAGAATTCAAAACTGGAGTTTCTTTCTTTCCAATGCAAATCCGAAGGCAAGTTGGAGCAGGTGGACGGAAAATTTCTGATGACCGAGGTTCTGCTGGAACCGAAAGTCACTATTACCAATGAAAAAGACAGGGAAAGGGCAGAAAGGGTATTGCAAAAATCAGAAACGGCTTGCCTGATCTCCAATTCTGTAAAATCAAAAATTATTATGAAGCCTGTTATTGAAGTAGTAACAGCAGCGGCAGTTTGAAAATCTGAAAATATTTTTAATAGGTTGCCGAATAGGCTACTCGTGCCCTGCCTGTAAACCTGGGAACAGGTACATGCAGTTTAGTAATGGATATTTCAATATTTTTAATTAGGGGAAATGAAAGATGAATGAGTTCTGCTGCTTCCATGACGAATGTCTCCAGCAAGTGGCGGGGTTTTGTCATTTCTTTTTTCAGTAGCGCATACAATGCAGCATAGTTTACTGTGTCAGAAATATCAGTAATAGTACCAGATGGCGGTTGATAAGAAACTGTAAGGTTTACTTCAAACTCATTACCAGTTTTTTTTTCTTCCGCATACAGTCCATGGTAGGCATAAAAATGAAGTTCTTTTAACTCTATTGTTATCAATCCATCCATGTGTAGATTATTTAGTGAATTCCTTTGGCGCTAAGGTATCTTTCTGCATCAAGAGCGGCCATACATCCGCTTCCGGCTGCTGTTACCGCCTGGCGATAAATTTTATCCTGCACATCCCCGGCGGCAAATACTCCTTCTTTATTTGTTTTAGAAGTTCCTGGTATTGTTTTGATATATCCCGCTTCATCCATATCGATAAGCCCTTTAAAAATATCTGAATTGGGTTGATGGCCGATAGCTACAAAAAAGCCGCTGACAGGTATCTCCTGCTTCTCTCCTGTTTTATTATTTTTTATCCTTACTGCAGTTACATTCTTATCGCCGATCACCTCATCTGTGTCTGTATCCCAATAAACTTTTATGTTAGCCGTTTTCAACACTCTGTCCTGCATCACTTTGCTGGCACGCATCGCATCGCGGCGGATAAACATGTGTACTGTTGTACAAAGTTTAGACAGATATAATGCTTCCTCTGCAGCCGTATCGCCGGCACCTACGATCGCCACTTCTTTTCCCCGAAAGAAGAAACCATCACAAACAGCACAGGCACTTACTCCATATCCATTTAACCGCTGTTCACTTTCAAGACCAAGCCATTTAGCCGAAGCGCCTGTGGCGATAATTACGGATTCTGCTCCAATCCATTTTTCCTCATCAATCTGAACTTTATATGGCTGAGAGGAAAAGTCAACCTTAGTGGCGAGGCCATAACGGATATCTGCCCCCATCCGCACCGCTTGCTTTTCAAAATGCACCATCATCTCCGGTCCCTGCACACCATCGGCATAGCCGGGATAATTTTCTACTTCCGTGGTGATCGTCAATTGTCCGCCGGGTTGAATGCCCTGATATAAAACCGGTTTCAGATTAGCTCTCGCTGCATAAATAGCAGCAGTATAACCTGCCGGCCCTGAACCAATGATGAGGCAATGAATCCTTTCTGTGGTTTCCATTATCTGTTTATTTGTGGCAACAATTAAAGCTTCAAAATTAACCCGAAATAGCTTACTGTGGAGTCAGTTACATGACTGTTGAATAAGTTGTAGATAGATTTAACGTGGAATGATTATAGTCCTGTACTGTGCAGCATATCCCCCAAAATATCCAAGTCCGCCCCCGTTAATATTGCTGACAACTTTTGTCGGCGAAGAAAACGGGTTCCCAACACTGGCATAGGTATATTCCATTGTTCTCCAGAAATCAAATGTGGCTTTGTCAATATTTGCTACTTTGAGTGTTACTGTATCACCCTTATCAAAAAAACTATAACCCTCCGGCCGGTCTGCATTCCTATCCACCCCTCTCTCTACCTGCACTTCATAGCTGCTGCCATCAATCACCTGGTCATCGTATACTGAAGTGAGGCCCGGATAAAAAGGCTCGCTGTTTCTTTGTGTAAAGTAACGGACATAATCACCAAAACCCGGTTGATCGTATGCTCTCACCATCACTGCAACCTTCTCCGGCGGATTACCAGCAGGCGCAGGTTTCCAGAAAAGCGAGTCAATTCTTCTTGTAGTATTGGGAATGTTTGTACTGGCAGTATATTCTTTTCCTTCCGATACTATCCGCAGGGAATATTGTTTATTTAGCTGACCCATAAAAGCCGTGGCAGGGCTTGCCGGGTCATTGGTGTAATAATAAAAGTTATACCCACCGCCGACAGGCACACTGTATTCTTTCAATTTATGGGTCAGAGCACCGTTTGAAACATACACTTCAGCATTATGCACAAAACTGTTGGCTAAAATGCCCTGATCAATTTTTGAAAAATAATTCATGCTTTTGGAAAGATATACTACCGGGGCCTGCCCGTTCTCGATACTTGCCTCCACCACCAGCTTTGGCGTTGCTTCATCCAGCTTAAATGAAACAGATTTTTCACACCCGGTAAGAAAACAGGCTGCGGCAATAAGCAATAGAAGAAGAATTGTTTTCATGTACCCTGCAAAATTAACCAGTGGCGGGAAAAAAAGTTCGGGCCTCATTAAAAAAACAATCCCGTCTCGTTTTAGACGAGACGGGATGCTTATACTTTAAACCCATCATTGTAATGTTTAGCCGAGATAAGCTTTCAATGCACTGCTGTACCTGGCTTTTTGCAAGCGCTTAATGGCTCTTTCTTTAATCTGGCGGATACGTTCTTTTGTCAGGTCATATTTCTGTCCGATCTGCTCAATAGTAACCCCGTTTTCACCATCCAGACCAAAATATGCATTAACGATCTCTGCTTCTCTCGGAGATAAAGATTTCAGCACACGGCGTATTTCATTTCTCAAAGAGTCTTTCATCACATCATCATCCGTATCATCGCCACCTTCCAGCAGGTCGCCCATGGCCACATCTTCGGCTTCATGCACAGGCGCATCCAGCGATGTGTGACGGGTATTGCTTTGGAAAATGTTGTTGATCTCTGTCTCGCTCATCTCCAGTAATTCGGCTAACTCTTCTGTTGACGGCTCTCTCTCATGTTCCTGTTCAAAAGCCATGTATGCTTTGTTAGCCTTGTTATAAGTGCCAATCTTGTTTTGAGGCAGGCGGACTAATCTGCCCTGCTCTGCCAACGCCTGCAGTATAGATTGGCGAATCCACCACACAGCGTATGAAATGAATTTGAAACCTTTGGTTTCATCAAACCTTTGCGCCGCTTTGATCAAGCCGAGGTTACCCTCATTGATAAGGTCGCTGAGCGACAAACCCTGGTGCTGATATTGTTTTGCTACCGATACAACGAAGCGGAGGTTGGCCTGTACCAGTTTGTCCAAAGCCCTTTGAGCATCTGCCGGAGTTTTATGAGCCATTTTGATTCGCTGTGCCAGCGTTGTCTCTTCCTCCGGAGTGATCATGGAAATCTTTGAAATTTCCTGCAGGTACTTTTCAACCGCCTGCGAATCCCTGTTCGTAATCTGGGTAGCAATTTTGAGCTGCCTCATAATGCGTAATTATTACAAGTTAAAAACGTAAATAAGAGTTGGTTTGTTCAAGGGAAGTTGCAAAGGGTAAGTTAATTACTTACAGTCCAAGTCCGTCTGCAAAAGTACAATTCATCCGCCGTTTCTCATAGCGTTTCGGACAAATTATTATGGCGACTTATCCACGCAAACGCTTCTCGCTGTTAAAAAAGCTGGCAAAGCTTACTGGTAAAGGGTTTCAGGGCAAGTGTGATTTCAATCAAAATGTCCTCAGGTACTGCCAGTTGATGGATTTTTTTGCTTGTTTGCCTTCCGTTTCAACATCGCCCAAATAGTAATACCCGTTATGACAAGTAAGAAAGATATCACTTCAGCTTGTGTGGGATGAAATCCAAAAATATCGAGACGGTTATTTACCCTTATTTTTTCGATCAGGAACCGCTCTATCCCGTTTAAAATGAGGTAAAACCCAAATAATGTGCCCGGCACTTTGAATCTTTTCCGAAGCGACCAAAGCAGCAGAAAAAGCAGGAAACAGGCTATTATCTCATAAAATGGCGTTGGATAAACACCGAATTCAAGTTGGTTGCAATACTTGATATCAGTACAGCCTGGAATATGTATTCCTTCTTCGTTCACATTATGAGGAAAGCGGTAGGACCACATCCAGTCGGGCAGAAACCCAGGTTTATCGGCCAGGTTACTTCGGATTCCCCAATCACCATCACCAGCTATCTGGCAGCCTATCCGTCCAATGGCATACGCTAACATGAGTGCCGGGGCGGCAGCATCATTCAGATGCCACAATTTAATTTTATGCTTTTTTGCATACCACCAGATGCCAGCAGCAGCACAGATTAGCCCGCCATACCATGTAAGGCCAGATGGAGAAAACAGGTATGACTGGGGGTCTTTCAAAAATCCGCCCCAGTTTTCAAAAATGTCAAATATCTTGGCCCCCAGCAAGCCGAAAATAAGAGCAATGATTGTGATCTCCCCCACCCGGTCATGCGGCCAGATGCGAACTGTTCTTTTTTCTGGTTTGGCAAGCTTTTTCTTGTTTTTATCCCACCACTTCATTCCTGCAAATAATAGTCCCAGTACAATACCTGCGGGCCAGCTACCTAATGTTGAAAAGATAAAAGCCTGCGGGTCTTCCGTAGCAGACCCTCTCATAATGAAAAGTGCAAGAATCTTATACCCCAAAAGAAACCCAAGTAAAAAATTTAATCCAAGGTCCAGTGCGGTTGCGGGCTGACCAACCATTACCTGCATTTCTGTAGGCTGAAAATACCCCTGCCTGCTTTTACGCCGCAACTCCTTTGCTAATAATATAGCTGCTACAATAAAGGCTATCGCCACAAAAAATCCGAAAGAATTGACAAAGCGAAGAAAGGTCCACTCAACACCAAAAATGTCCTTAAATGCGTAATACAGGTTTGGATACATGAATAGCTGGTTGATTAGCAGCGAATATACTAAAGAAAGTTGCTTATTATCAGCTGCTAATTACAATACTCATTAAAAGCTCCTGCCAGGTTTTGGGCAATCATCTGGGCGGATCTTCCTTCAATCTGATGGCGCTCTATAAAATGAACTAATTGGCCATTTTTAAATAAAGCTATAGAAGGCGAAGAAGGCGGAAATGGCACCAGGTGCTGACGCAAAGTTTTTACAGCATCCACATCAAAGCCGGCAAAACTGGTGGTAAGGTAGTCTGGTCTTTTAACCGTATTTGCCACAGCCATTAGGACACCAGGACGGGCCGTGCCGGCAGAACAACCACAAACAGAATTGATCATCACAAGTGTGGTCCCCTCTTTTGCCAGCTGATTCTCGACCTCCGTAGATGAAAGGAGTTCGGTAAACCCATTCTCCGTTAACTCCTCTTTCATAGGTATTACAATTTCTTCAGGATACATAATTGTGCATTTTTTATTTAAACACAAAAATACTGAAAATGTTTGCAGCCACATGGCGATGGTGGTTTCCTTGAAATATTGACAGACGAAATTCCTGATTTCGGAAATTCTGTCTCTCATTCTGATATGGCTCCTCCAAAAATGACAGGAAACTAATATGAAAATCCGGGTGGTATGTTGTTTGACAACTTCTTTCCCGGTAACCTATTCAATAAATAAAAACTAAATAATCATGACAACCGTAAAATTCAACAGAAAGCCCATTGCAGGCCCTTTCAACTCTTTGGTTGATGATTTCTTTACAGAACTACCTGTCTTGTTCAAAAATGATTTTAACAATTTTGACCGGAAGGCTTTTGTTCCGGTAAACGTCAAAGAAACAGACAAAAGTTACCTAATGGAAGTAGTGGCACCGGGTTTTGAAAAAACAGATTTTAAAATTAACCTTGATCAGGACCTGCTGACCATCTCTGCGGAAAGGAAAGACGAAGTGAAAGAAGACACTTCGGCTTCGCTCAATGTGACAAAGCATATCCGCAGGGAATACAGCTATCGGTCTTTTAAGAGATCTTTCACATTGGATGAAAAAATTGATGCAACGAACATCGAAGCATCCTACATCAATGGTGTGCTGACATTAAACCTTCCGAAGAAAACAGAGGTCAAAGCAGCAGCTACTGAAATAACAATCAAATAAGTTCTTACCATAAAAGTTTTCTCATAAGCAGTTGGTTTTGGTTTACACCCTCCGTTTCTACGGAGGGTTTCTTTTTTACCTGCCGTAGCCTTAGCGAAGGCAGGTTACCCTGCTCCCTACTCACTCTTTACAACCTTGCTTTCTTCTTGTATCTATTATATATTGAATTTTCCACAAACCGTTGAAACGGACTAATTGAAAAGAATTGACACCACAATGGCTAAACTGACCATTGTAATAAAAACTGTATGGTGTCCATACAACCGCCAGCGGGCCATCCACTTTCACGGTTTCAAAACTTATTCTTTCGTCCAGCGAACCTGGGCTTGCTTTGCTGATCTGCTCAATAAATCCTGCGGGGCTTTCAGTTCTTACCACTGTAACCCCATCCTTTGTTCTTGCTATAGTTTGAAAAACTATGCTGTCGGAGAAAGTGCTTTTCAGCGTAGCTCCATCTGCATTTCTCATAGCAGCAAACATATTATTGATAACCGACTTTACTGAGTCCTCCGCTGTTTGTGACTGAGCAGCGGCGGTTGACGCAAGCATTGTTAACAGAATGACAAAGTATTTCATCTCAGTTTATTTTAAGAGTTTATGGCAAATGAATTGAATTGTTACAGCGTTGACTTGTAGAAAGTAAAAATAAAATCAATAGCTATGCAAACAGCCAGAATTTTACAAGCGGTAGCGCTGATGCTGATAGTAGCATTAGCAGCCAGTTGTACCGCCAGCAAGGAATACAGCAGCAAATTATTTAAACCCCGGACAGAAACAATGAAAGACTCGCAGGCTGTTGCTTTGCGTTTTCTGGACCTGGACAAACTGGAGAACGAGAAAGATGGATGGGTGACCACGGACATTATCATGGGCAGAGATACAGCCAGCAAAACTGTTGCATTAGATAACCTCGCAAAAATTTTTCCAGCTACGAAGATTACAAAAGATTCAGCCGTGACTGCCAAAGCAGGCTTGCCTGCCGGACAGACAGAAAAAACTATTCCTGTAGTGGTTGAGTCCAAACCAGTTTCTGCAACTGAAATTCCAATAGCAAAAAATACAGTTGAGGGAAGGAATAAAAAGACGAGAGAAGACAGTCAATAAGATACCAGGCCCTTTTGCACTGAAAATATTCCAGGTGTCAGACGGTGACCGTCAGACACCATCCTCTTCAGCAAAAGGGCTTCTTTATTATTTATACCCCAGTATCTTGAGCATACTTTGCGCAGTTTGTTGTTTGGCATATACCCAATCTACCAGTTTACCATTCTTATCGTAACCTACGATGATATGCTTCGGTGAGGGAATAAGACAATGTTTGATGCCTCCATATCCACTAATCTGATCCTGGTAGGCACCGGTATGGAAGAACCCAACATAGAGCGGTTCACCATTATTCACTTTTGGAAGAAAAACTTCATTGATATGCTCTTCTGAATCGTAGTAATCATGACTGTCGCAGGTGATACCCCCTAGCACTACCCGTTGGTAATCCTGGTCCCATTTGTTCACTGGCAGCATCAGGAATTTTTCGCCAATGCCCCAGGTGTCGGGAAGTGTGGTGATGAAAGATGAGTCGATCATATACCATGTCTCCCTGTCGTTCTGTACTTTTTCAGCAATAACACTGTAAATATGGGCCATGCTCTCCCCTACCGTGTAGCTGCCAAACTCGGTGAAGATATGTGGCATCGTCACCTTGGCTTTTTTGCAGGCAGTCTTTATATTCCCAACAATTTCATTGATCATAAACTGGTAATCGTATTCAAATCCCAGGGAGTGCTTTATAGGAAACCCGCCGCCGATATTAATGGAATCCAGCTCAGGGCAAATTTTCTTAAGCTGGCAATACAGGTTGATCACCTTGTGCAGCTCACTCCAATAATAGATATCATCTTTGATACCCTTATTGAGGAAAATATGCAGCATCTTTAACTGGAACTTGCTTTCATAACCTTCTATCCGGTCAACATAAAATTCCAGTATGTCCTTGGCACGGATACCAAGCCTTGATGTATAAAAAGGAAAATTGGGCTCTTCCTCCGCTGCCACCCTGATGCCGAGTTTGAAAGGCCCCTTCACTGCCTTAGCATATTCTTTCAGTTCTTCCTTATTGTCCAGCACCGGAATTACATTGTTGAAACCGGAATTCAGCAGGTTGGCAATTCTTCGTGTATATCCTTTCTGCTTGAAACCATTGCAGATGATATGAATGTCCTTAGTGATCTTCTTTTTTGCGTATAGCTTTTTGATGATCTCAATATCGTAGGCATACGATGTTTCTAAATGAATGTCGCTCTTAAGGGCCTCTTCCACTATAAAGCTAAAATGGGAACTCTTAGTGCAATAACAATAGAAATACTTTCCTTCATACTTATGTTTTTTAAATGCAGCAGCAAACATTGTACGGGCTTTTTTAATCTGCATGCCGATCTTGGGCAGGTAGGTAAGCTTCATAGGCGTACCATATTTTGCAATCAGGGCTTTCAGGTCGAGACCATTAAAATACAGATTGCCTTCATCCACTTCAATACCATCCTGGGGGAAATTAAATGTTTGCTTGACGAGATCGAGATATGAATTTGTCATGGTGGCGGTAACAGGGTTGGGTCAGTAATTGCTTTAACCGCACAAATGTATATCATTGGAGAAAATGCAGGCCAAAAAAATCAGGTCGCCTGCAAAAACCGTTATTGACTGAACTCACTCACTCCTTCAAAGTATTTGGATATATTGTGCCCTCACCAAAAAAAGAATGTATGAAAAAACTGCTTATCGTTCTATTGGCAGCAGCATCGTTTACTGCCTGTGGCAAAAGTAAAAGTGGCGCTGAGATCGGCAAGGAAGTATGTGATTGCTCCAAAAAAGCAAATGCCATGGACCCGTCAGATCCCAAACGATCAGAAGCCCAGATTGAATGCGGAAAAAAACAAGTGGCGGCCTGGAATAAAATTAAAGATGATGAGAAGAAAGCTGATGAATTTAATAAAGTACTCGGCGAGTGTGCCACAGAACAGATAAAGAAGAGCTTTGGCCAATAATAACCGGAATTAAAAAGTCTCTCATTGCTGAGAGACTTTTCAGTTTTACCTAACAGGCAATTTATTTTACAGAAGCCACAAGGCTTTTGAAAGTTTCCGGGTTGTTCATTGCCAGGTCAGCCAGCACCTTACGGTCAAGATCGATTCCCTTATCCTGTAATTTTTTAATGAAAATGGAATAGGTCATCCCTTCTTCACGAACGGCGGCGTTTATACGGGCAATCCATAATGAACGATATTCCCTTTTCTTCAGCTTACGGCCTACAAACATGTAGGTCATCCCTTTTTCCACTACGTTCTTGGCAACGGTCAGTACATTTTTTCGTTTGCCATAGAAACCTTTGGCTTGTTTTAATATTTTTTTGCGGCGGGCTTTGGAAGCCACTGCATTTTTTGAACGAGGCATATTTGAATAGATTTAAATTTGAAAGTTTCTGTTTAATACTGAGGTCGGAGGTCAGAAGTCTGAGTTATCGCTCTGAATTCAGACTCCTTACTTCAATCTCAATAAACGTTTTACAAAATCCATATTGGCGGCAGCTACTTCGCCGTCTTTGCGCATGTTACGTTTACGTTTCTTGGATTTCTTCGTCAGGATGTGACGTTTGAAAGCTTTCTGATGCATGATCTTACCCGTGCCGGTTACTTTGAACCTTTTCTTGGCACTGGAGTTTGTTTTTACTTTAGGCATTTTACCCAGTATTTAATAATTACACCCTTGAGGCATTCCCCACAGGGGGACCTTTGTCGAACCTCTTCAGGTAATTCCCGATAGCTATCGGGATAGAAGAACTTCCCGTTTTTTGAACGGGCAGCAAAGATAGGCCTGAAATGCTTAGCAGCAAAGCCTTTCTGAAACAAAAAGGCCGGATTTTGGATAAAATCCGGCCTTTGAACGATTTTAAATATAACCCTTTTTAATCTTTCGGATTCAGGGTTTTATCTATTCTTTTTGATACATCCTGCAGGTGATATTTGGTCATTGGGTCGGCAATTACTGCCGCCGCCGCATTTATTTCATTTCTTAAGGCTGCAAGATGGGCCTTAACCACACTTATCACATCTGTTTTATCGGAGCCACCGGATATGGTGATCGTTATTCCCGGAGCAATCGTTGTTTGACTTGGCGGCGGGGGGGTTACAAGTTTACTCAGAATATTGACATATGACTTCTGCAGGTTGCGGCGATAAATATCTACAGGCTTCTTTACAGCCAGTTCAGACCAGATGCCTTTTTTCAGATCGCCTAACAATTCAACTACCTGGTACGCATTGGCACCCTGTGCGGCCTCGGCATCTACCAGTTTATTAAGGTTGCGGCTGCTGAGCATGCGGTTCAGCATATTGTCCTGGATATTGCCTACAACAGTTAGCCCGCTTTGTCCTGTACGGCTATAAATATCCTGGTTAACCAGCCAGGAGGGTGTGGTAAATAATTGCTTGTTCAAAAAATCTACTGCTTCTCTTTGTTTTGCTTCCGGCACTATTTCATATACCGGGCCCGCCTCTTCCACCATCTTTGGTGTTTCCATCACACCGCCCACATACTTCGTTACATGGCCCATGTATCTTGAAAACTGTCCCGTCAGCTGACCGTACATTGTTACCAGATCGCTGTAATCATCATTTGGTTCTTTTGTCCACTGCATCAGGTTAGGAAGAATGCGCTGGAGGTTTTTAATGCCATACATACTTCCTTTCATCGCATCATCACCTACCTGCTCGCTCTGGCTGCGGGGATCGTCAGGATTGATCTCCGTTCCAAACCACAATCTTTTATTCTTTAATCTCTCCATTACCCAATTATTCAGGTGCCCTTTCTCCGCTTCGGCATCTTTGTATTGCGGGAAAAGTTTATAGCCCCATTCAATGGCCCAGTTGTCATAATCGCCAATGCGGGGAAACAGGCCTATCTGGCTGATATTGTCTTCCGGCTGCGCCACATAGTTGAAGCGGGCATAGTCCATAATAGATGGTGTGTGTCCATTCGCCTCCACCCATGCCTTGTTACGCAGGTTTTCTACCGGCACAGCGCTGCTGGAACCATAGTTGTGCCGCAATCCGATCGTGTGCCCCACTTCGTGTGATGAAACAAACCGGATAAGCTGTCCCATCAGTTCATCATCATAAGTCATTTTTCTTGCCTTGGGATCAACCGCTGCTGTCTGTATAAAATACCAGTCGTGTATCAGCTGCATCACATTATGATACCAGTTGATATGGCTTTCCATGATCTCACCACTGCGTGGGTCAGCAATACTTGGGCCGCTGGCATTGGCAATGTCTGAAGGTTTGTAAACGATGGCTGAGTTGC
The DNA here is from genome assembly GCA_964358155.1 of uncultured Chitinophaga sp. GTDB lineage: Bacteria > Bacteroidota > Bacteroidia > Chitinophagales > Chitinophagaceae > JJ008. Next base: position 6,617 of record CAYHPA010000027.1, on the reverse strand, counting down.
GGGCATCCTCAAGGCTCCATGTGCTGTCTTCTTCTTTTGTTGGGGCCAGTTTAGCCATAATGGCATTCTTAAACCCGGCTTTTTCAAAAGCGCCTTTCCAATCGTCCACTCCCTGCATCAGGTAAGGAACCCATTTTTTAGGTGTGGCGGGATCAATATAAAATATGATGGGCTTCTTTGGTTCTACCAGTTCACCTCTCAGGTATTTTTCCATATCGCCATCCTTTGGTTCAAGCCTCCACCTTTTTACAATTCCAATACTTTTTACACCCTGCGGGTTAATGTCAAAATCTGTATAACCGACTGCAAAGTATCCAACCCGTGGGTCAAAATACCTTGATTGCATCGGCACTTTGGGCAGCAATACAAGTGAACTGTTCAGTTCAATCGTCATATTACCAGTGCCGCCGCCACCGCCAATGCCGGCTGGTGCAGGGGTTCTTGAATAAGTTTTTACGGTTTTAATTTCAATATTGATGGGGTATGATTTTACGCCAACGATATAAGATTTGTCAGACTGCACAGCGGCAAGCCGTAAGCTGCTTTTTAACCCGCTGTTGAAATGCAGGACATCATTATCGCCATTGATATAATCCGTAACATCAATAACAGCTCCGGTTGAATCTTTTCCCAATGATTTGATATCAAAGGATGCCATGATGGGCTGCACATTTGACTTATTGACCGCGGTAAACATGGGAGAAGTAGAATCTTTGGCATACTCAGCGTAAGAAATTGTTCTGAGAAATATTTTGTTGTTGGGCCCTTTTTCAAAACGTATTACATTCTGACCGATCTGATCGCCTCCATAACCAAAGAAACCGCCACTGCGCATGCCAGCAGCAGCTTTGGAAATCCGGTTTACGGCCAGTATATCCCTGCCAAACAGGGAGTCGGGCAGTTCAAAATAATATTTGTCTTCCACCTTATGCACCCAAAACAGACCGCCATCTGAAACCGCCCTGGAAGTGATGACGTCTTTGTAAGGTTTGGGCCCTGTTGTACTTGGCGGTGTCGTTCTGCGGGTGCTGTCCGGCCTTGTGCCGTTCGTTGGCTGAGCGATAACCACAGCAGAAACAGATACAGTTATTGATAAAAGAATAATTCTTGAAATGATGGATTGCATATACATCGGGTTTTAATGATGGGGGGAAGATACGGAAAGGAATGGTTTGGGAAAGATAACTGTGGTTTTTTGTATCAACGGCACTATTACCATGTGAACAGAAAAAAAGGGAAGTGATCTTAATCATTTCCCCTTTCATGTTTATAGAATTATTTATTCAAAACCCGGTTTGTCTTTCATTTTAAGTCCCAGCTTCAGTAAGGAAGCGGTGAGGCCGCAACCCGGGTCACCTTCCAGTTCCTTCACTAATTTCTTAAGGAATTTTTCCTCGTTCATAGTGTAAGCGTTATCATATTTTTTCTCAATTCTCTTGATACAGCGGCCAATCTCGGAGCTTTCATCTTCCATATCACCAACACTTACCATTTCCTTCCCTATCTGTAATTGTTTTTCTTCATCCATTGCCATTACATCTTTCTGAATTGATTTGCTGGGATTATCGGAATTAGCAGCATTGCTGATGATTTTTTTTGTTTCGCTGCTCATGCTTTTGTCCAGCTTGCGCAGACAATCGCAATAATCGGAGGCTATCTTGCCAACATTCTTGTCCGCAGAATTGCAGGATGCAATAAGCAACGAAAACCCAATGATGGCTGTGTATAACCAGTATTTTCTCATGATTGCAGTATTAATTAGTAAGTATATAAAACCTATCCTTTTTTCTTTCCCTTAGGCGCAAACATGGCCAGCATCCTTCTGCCTTCCATCTTCGGCATGCTTTCCAGCACACCAATCTCAGCCAGTCTTTCTGCAAATTTCAGTAACAGCAATTGCCCCCTGTCCTGAAACTGGATGGCACGGCCTTTAAACTGCACATAGGCCTTCACCTTGTTGCCATCTTTTAAAAAACCTTCGGCATGTTTGGCTTTAAAGTCAAAGTCATGATCGTCGGTATTGGGAGTAAAACGTATCTCCTTTACCTCCGAGACCTTGCTCTTGGCCTTCATCTCCTTTTCTTTCTTCTTCTTATCGTAGAGGAATTTATTGTAGTCAATAATCTTGCAGACGGGAGGGTCAACGGTTGGAGAAATTTCCACGAGGTCAAGCCCCTGGTCCTGCGCCATCTTCATGGCCACAGGCGTGTCGTAGATGCCTACTTCCACATTTTCGCCTACCAGGCGAACCTGTGGCACACGGATAAAATTATTGATACGATGTTCTGCTTCTTTGCGGGGGACAAACCGTCCTCTGAAACCGCCTTTGTTGAATCCGCCACCGCCGGGCCTGAAGCCCCCGCCTGATGGTCTGAACCCGCCTCCGGGTTTTTGTGGTACTGCCATTTAATTGTTTTAGTGGGCCCCATTCCTGACTGGAGCAATTGGTTTTTGTTTGTATATAAACCTCATACAGGATTTGAGGTTCGGAAATTACATTTTATTCTGCCCTTCTTGTTCTTATTTCATCCACAATTTCTGCAATGAACTCATCGGCATCCTTGGTACCAAGGTCTCCTTTACCCTGCCTTCTCACCGCCACTTTTCCTTCATTTACTTCCTTCTCTCCTATTACCAGCATGTAAGGCACCTTCAAAAGTTCTGTATCCCTTATTTTTTTGCCTATCTTCTCATTCCTGTCATCTACCTCACTACGAATATCTGCTTTTTTCAGTTTATCTGAAACAGATTTTGCATAGTCCAGAAACTTATCGCTGATAGGAAGCACTTTTACCTGCACCGGGGCCAGCCAGGTGGGCAACTTCCCAGCATACTGCTCCAGCAGAAAGCCGATAAACCTTTCATGAGTGCCCAACGGCGCACGGTGAATGATCAATGGCGTCTCTGTCTTATTATCCTGTGCAGTGTATTCTAATTTAAAGCTTCTGCCTTGTGAAAAATCAACCTGGTTGGTGGCCAGTGTAAACTCCCTGCCAATGGCGCTGAATATCTGCACATCAATCTTAGGACCGTAGAACGCCGCTTCGTCCTGCACCTCTACATATGGGATATTGGATTCAGTAAGCACATTCCTTACCATGGTTTCTGTTTCTTTCCACAGTTCCGGTTCATTCACATACTTCACTCCCAATTTTTCTGGTGAGTGCAGCGAAAGGCGCATCACATATTTTTCTATCCCAAATATTTTAAAATATTTCAGGTACATATCGTTCACGGCACGGAACTCATCATTGAATTGCTCTTTGGTGCAATAGATATGTGCATCATTCATGTGCAGGCAGCGCACCCGCATCAATCCAAACAACTCACCGCTCTGCTCATAGCGATATACCGTTCCGTATTCTGCTATACGATAAGGAAGGTCGCGGTAACTTTTTGGTTCTGCTGCATAAATCTTATGATGGTGCGGACAGTTCATGGACTTCAGGTAATACTTCTCCCCGTCCATTTCCATCGGTGGGTACATACTGTCTGCATAGTAAGGAAGATGACCGCTGGTGATGTACATACTTTCTTTGGCGATATGTGGTGTCACTACTCTTTTATATCCTGCGGCCTGCTCGGTTTCCTTGGCTAGTTTTTCCAACTCCTCAATAATAATCGTTCCATTGGGCATCCACATAATGAGGCCCTGGCCTACATCATCATCCATGGTATAAATGCCAAGTTCTTTACCCAACTTCCGGTGGTCTCGCTTTTTCGCTTCTTCCAGCATCAGCAGGTGTTCGTCCAGTTGCTTTTGTGAGGGGAAAGTAACACCATACACCCGGGTGAGCATTTTATTTTTTTCACTGCCTTTCCAATATGCTCCGGCTGTGCTGGTCAGTTTAATGGCTTTGATAAATGATGTATTCGGAATATGCGGCCCGCGGCAGAGGTCAGTAAAATTTCCCTGTGTGTAGAAAGTGATTTCGCCATCGCTCAAATTACTCAACAAATCAAGCTTGTATTCATCTCCTTTATCAGCGAAATATTTTTCTGCGTCGGCCTTGGATATTTCCTTTCTCACATATTCACTGTTCTTCTTTGCCAGTTCATTCATCTTTTTTTCCAGCATAGCCAGGTCTTCCTCGGTCATTTTTTTATCGCCAAGGTCCATATCATAGTAAAATCCATTGTCAACGGGTGGGCCTACCCAAAATTTTACACCGGAGAACATTGATTCCACTGCCTCCGCCATCAGGTGTGCGGATGAATGCCAGAAGGTATTCTTGCCATCGCTGTCATCCCATGTCAGCAGTTTAAGTGATGCATCTTCATTGATTGGGCGGCTGGCATCCCACACCTGCCCGTTGATGCTTGCAGCTAATACTTTTCTTGCCAACCCTTCAGAGATTGATTTTGCAACGCCCAGCGCTGAGGTTCCTTTTTCATACTCCCTCACTGCCCCGTCTGGTAATGTGATCCTGATCATGTATAAATTCCTGATTTTAAAGAGGGCAAAGGTAGCAAAGTCCTGCTAAAGATTGCGCAGGATAAGGCGGTTAATATGTTCCATTTTTTGACGGAGTTTGCTGATCTGATTCTGGAATTTTTTGTTGTCGCTGTAGTAAAGTATCGCCAGCTTTATTTGTCGTTTTCTCCATCTTTTCAACATCTTTTCCCCGTATAATTTATCAAACCCGGCGGTGGCTGTGTGCAGCAGTTTTATCCTGGCATTTTCCGATACCGACCAGTTGTAAAACTCTTTGTACTGGTTGATCAGTTCCCTGTTAAATTCAAAATAACTTTTCTTTCCATTCTGAATTTCTTCCAACGAGAATGCTGACACCAGCGCTTGCCAGATATCGCCATTGATGTGGGCATTAATACCGAGCAGCTGGTATTGCAGCGGGGTTAAAGAAGTGTCCTTAAAATATGCTTTCCATTCCTCCGGCACTGTTGTTCCTTCAGCAAAAGCATTTGCCGACCGAAAGAAATAATCCGCAAAACTTGTTTCCAGTTTTTGAATGAACATTCTTTCCTTTTCGGGTTTGTGCAGAAAAAAATTAATCGCCTTGCTGCTGGTATTAAAATACAGCCCTGCAAAATGACGGGAAACGGAAGGGCTGTTTCTTATTGAATCCAGTTTTTGTAATAAGCCAATCTCCCCGTTGCTTACCTGCGGGTAAACAGTACAGGAAAAAAAAGAAACCAGAAAAAAAGTGACAGCATACTTTTTCATCAATGAAACCCTTATAATCAGGCGCTTAAAATTAACAAACTCTTGCTGAAGGCCGTTTAGACGATACGAAGCAATTCGTTAGTTTTGACCCCTGATGAAAAGGAATTTTTACAGGTATTTGCTTTCCTTTCTTTTCCTGCCGTTTGCCACATTCAGCCAGGACCTTACCGGTATCTGGAAAGGCTATTTTACTTCCGATGCAGGCGAGCATTACAAATTAGAGTTCCAGGTTTCGCAAGGATCGTCTTTCGGTGTTACGGGGGTTTCCTATTCTTACCTGGATGTGCGTTTTTATGGCAAGGCAACCATGACTGGCACTTTTGTGAAAGATGCAGCTTCTTTCAAAATCCGGGAGATCAAAACAGTGGAGGTTAAAAGTACTCTGGGGGGGGCGACCTGCATCATGAATTATAAATTTCAATACTCAAAGTCGGGAAAGGAAGAATTTCTTGAAGGCACCTATCTGGGGAAATATGAACCACCCTACCAACTGAACCCCCCGGGCAAATGGGGCGACTGCGGCGGAGGAAAAGTTTTTTTGCGCAAAGTGACCACTTCCGATTTCTATGTAGAGCCATTTTTGCGAAACAGGTTGAAAAAAAACCTGCCGGTAATAGAAAATGAAGCCCCGGTAAAAAAGGATTCAGTCAAAAAAAAGCCGGTAATTATCAACGAGCCACCGGTTAAAAAGATTGTTCCCAAAACAACCACTCCCCCGGCCAAGAAACCCGTTGCAAAAATTACCCCTCCTGTAAAAAAACCAGTTACAACAACTAAAACACCAGTAAAAAAACCTGTAACTACCACCAACCCTCCTGTTACAAAAACAAACCCACCGGTAGTTATAAAACCTGTTATAGATACTCTTCAGAGAAAATTACCTGTAAAAGTAAAAATTGAGCAGCCGGCTGTTAAAATGCCTGATGTACTGAAAACCCGGAGTAATGAACTGATGAAGGCCCTCATCGTAACGGATACAACTGTTACGGTCAGGTTATACGACAACGGTGAAATAGATGATGATACGATCTCGGTTTATCTTGATAAGAAACTGGTATTATCTTCCAAAAGGCTTACCGCATCGCCGCTCACAGTTACCTTCAATATTGATGAGGATAACAGCGAGCATGAACTGACCATGGTAGCCGAGAACCTGGGCCGGATACCTCCCAACACATCCCTGATGATTGTAGAATCCGGCGGGCAACGTTTTGATGTCCGAATTACGTCCACAGAGCAAAAGAATGCTGTGGTAAGGTTCAAGTACCAAAAGGCGAAACAGAATCAGTAATTTTTCTATTTGATGAAGGGCTACCGCTTCTGTATTTTTTGATTCTGTTACAGTAATTTTCATCTATTTTTCCAAATCATGAGACGCTTTCTAAGCCCCTTTTTAGTCCTGCTCATACCGTGCCAGGCGAATGCCCAGGAC
>CAYHPA010000026.1:0-24451 GCA_964358155.1 uncultured Chitinophaga sp. | reverse complement strand
ACTGAGTGTTGGCGCTGTACCTGTTTTTGTGGATGTGGATGATACGCTGACATTAGATCCGGATGCAGTAAGAAAAGCTATTACCCCAAAAACAAAAGCCGTGATGCCCGTGCATATGTGTGGCAGCATGGCGGATATAGATGCATTGGCTGCTATTTGTAAAGAACACCAACTTATTTTTCTTGAAGATGCCTGCCAGAGTATTGGCGCAACATACAAAGGAAAACATGTGGGCACCATTGGCGATGCAGGAACATTTTCATTTGACTTTGTAAAAACAATGACCTGTGCCGAAGGCGGCGTGGTGATGACAAACCGGGAGGATATTTATATCAGGTCAGATGGATACACCGATCATGGTCATGATCATAAAGGCACAGACCGCGGGACCGATCTGCATCCATTTATTGGCTACAATTACCGCATCTCTGAACTACATTCAGCTGTCGGACTGGCACAGATAAAAAGATTGCCCGAGTTTTTAGCTATTCAGAAAAAAAATCATGCGCAGTTAAAGAATTTTCTCGCACAAATACCTGAAGTGTCGTTCAGGAGAATTCCCGATCCGTCCGGCGACAGCTGCACTTTTCTGAGCTGGTTCCTCCCAACAGAAGAAATAACAAGAGCTGTTATCAGCGAAATGAAAGCCCAGGGAATATTGCCCGGCAATTTTTACTGGTATGATAATAACTGGCATTATGTGCGCAAATGGGACCATCTGAAAAACGCTGTTACTTTAAACGCATTACATCCTGATATGAAAGCACAGGTCATTCATCATGCCACAAAAGATTTTGCTGCCAGCGATGCGGTAATGGGCCGTTGTATTTCTACTTCTATCAGTTTGCTGTGGAGTGAAGAACAGATAAAAGAGAAGGGGGAGAAGACAGCTGGGGTTATAAAGAAAGTGTTGAGTAGTTTTTCTGTATCAGCTTAAACAATTTTACATGCTTCGCATTTTATGCATTTGTTTGTTTCTGCTTTCCTGCCAGGATAGAAAAAAAGCAGAAGAAGAGGCCAGGACACGTAGGGAAAACATAAAGACAAAACAGGAGATGGAACAGAAGAAGCAACAACTGATATTGAATAGATTGCAAACTATCTCCGATTCTCTTGAAAAAATAAAAAGGTCGGATACCGCCTCTATAAAATAACAAAAGCTCCCACTAATGTGAGAGCCATTGCAAGCCAAAGCTAACTAATATTGCGTTGAATCTTTTGGAGTATTTTTTTTATATTTTTTCTTCGCCATCGATGCCATCGTAAGCTGCTACATTTCAACTTCTATCATTTTGCAGTGGACAGAAAAAAAGTTAAAAGAGAACTGAGAGAAGATGGCGGGTGTGATAAGGAAAGTGTTGAATATGCAATCAGTATCCTTGTAAGCTCGGTTTTACAGCATTTGGTTTCTGCTCCATCCAATTCACATAATCCAGTGACCCCAGCCGGAAGCGGAAAGGAACACTGGTAATCTTTTGTATCTGCAATTCTTTCTGGCAAAAAAAACCCATCGTCTGTGTATAGAACTTAGGATTTAAATTAAAGGAGTAACCTGAAGGTCTTACAGCACTCCAAGAATAATCAAAAGAAACTATAGGTCGTAAATTGTTAACCTCCCCCACTCCCAGGATCTCGTTTCTAACAAATAAAGGTGCGTGCCCGTAAAGTCTTTGTTGCTCACTGTAATTTAGTTTTCCTGCTATTTGCTGTATAGTCTTAGGCTGCTGAAATATTTTTTGCGCCTTCAAAAAAATTGGGCAGCAGATTAAAAACAACACAACAATTATTTTATGACTTCGTTGCGCCATTCCTGATCCTTTTGTTCCTAAATTTAGGCATTATTTTTGTGCAAAGGCGAAAATTTTTTAAAAAACAGAACGAACCATGGCCCTTAGCCAGAGCTTACAACAGAAACTCTTACAAAAACTCTCCCCCCAGCAGATTCAGCTGATGAAACTGCTGCAGGTTCCCACGGCCAGCCTGGAGATCCGCATCAAAGAAGAAATGGAAGAAAACCCCGCCCTGGAACTGGACGAAGACAAACATGAGGATACTGATGAAATGAAAGACGAATTCAGCGAGCCGGGCGAAGAAGAATACGAAGAAAAAGACGGCAGCGATGATGAGTATGATAATATAGATGTAAGCGAATATGTGCAGGAGGGTGATGATGAGGTAGGGGATTATAAACTCCGTGATGATAATTACCCTGAAGAAGATGAAGGCCGGCAACTACCTTTTAAAACCGAGACCAGTTTTTATGAAATGCTGCTTAACCAGCTCGGTCTTCTGAAGCTGGAAGAAAAAGAACAACAGATCGCCGAACAGATCGTTGGCAGTATTGATGAAGACGGTTATTTAAGAAGGGAAACAGCTGCTATCGTGGATGATCTTGCTTTTCGTCAAAACATAACCGCTACCAACGAAGAAGTGGAATCACTTATCAGGCGCATACAGCTTTTTGAACCTTCGGGAGTGGCCGCCCGTGACCTGCAAGAATGCCTGCTGATACAACTGTTCCGGCAAAAAGAAGAAGGCAAGCCGGTGGACCTGGCTATTAAAGCCATTTCCAAATACTTTGATGAGTTTACCAAGAAACACTATGAAAAAATACAGCGGGGTTTGAATATTGACGACGACCAGCTTCGTGAGGTGATGCAACAGATCATCCGGCTGAACCCCAAACCCGGCGGCACTGTGGGTGAAATGAACAAAGCCGAAAACTATGTGGTGCCCGATTTCTTTATCATGAATAACAGCGGCAAGCTGGAACTGACTCTCAACAGCCGCAATGCCCCCGAACTCCGCATCAGCGAAGGCTATCGGGATATGCTGAAAGAATATGACCGGGGCGCCAAGAAAGACAAGCGGCAGAAAGAAGCTGTCCTGTTCATTAAACAAAAAATTGATGCCGCTAAATGGTTCATTGACGCCATCAAACAGCGGCAGCATACCCTGCTCAGCACCATGAACGCCATCATGGAGCACCAGTACGATTTCTTCCTGACGGGAGATGAAACGGAGCTGAAACCCATGATCCTGAAAGATATTGCTGAAAAGACCAACCTGGATATATCCACAGTAAGCCGGGTGGCCAATAGCAAGTTTGTGCAGACAGAATTTGGTACCTACAGGCTTAAGTTCTTCTTTAGTGAATCGCTCAGCACCGACAGCGGGGAGGAAGTATCTACCCGTGAGGTGAAAAAAATACTTAGCAACCTGATAGAAGGCGAAGACAAAAAGCATCCGCTAAGCGATGAAAGGCTGACCGAATTGCTGCAGGAAAAAGGCTACAATATAGCCCGCCGAACCGTGGCTAAATACCGGGAGCAATTGAACATTCCGGTGGCGAGATTAAGGAAGGAGCTATAAAGCCTCCCTGCCCTCCGAAGGAGGGTTCTTAACTCCGATATTTCAAAGTCGTTTTTGCTTAATACGATTTTTACCAACATGGATATACTCATAAAATTATAGGAAACTAAAGCCCCTCCTGCGGAGGGCAGGGAGGCCTCGTACTCTTCATAAATTTTTTGTCCTATTATATTCTAATTAATTAAACCTTATTACTACTTTAGGCGGCTAAATACTCCCCACCCTGTTTTATGGTATTTGCCGACCTCTTATTTCTTTTTCTTTTTCTTCCCCTCTGCCTGATCTTTTATTACAGCACCGGAAACCCAAAATTCAGAAACTGGGTGTTGATCGCTTTTTCATTGATGTTTTATGCGTGGGGGGAACCAATCTGGATAGTATTATTGATCGCATCATCGGCGGTTGACTGGGCCAATTCCATATTTATCGAAAAACACAGGGGCACCAAATGGGCTAAAGTGGGAGTGGTCTTTACGGTAGTATTCAACCTGGCCCTGATGGCCACCTTCAAATACGATGTATTTATTGTTGACCAGGTAAATGCATTATTGGGCACATCGTTTACAGCTCCAGGATATGCTTTACCCATCGGCATATCATTTTATACTTTTCATACCATCTCTTATGTAGTGGATGTGTACCGCGGCGATATTAAGGCACAAAGGAATTTTCCAAACTTCTTAATGTATGTATCGTTGTTTTCTTCCCTTGTGGCCGGTCCCATCATCCGTTATGCCCATGTAGAACATGAAATAGATAAGCGAAACGAGAACCTGAAAGATTTCAGTGCTGGGCTTTCCCGTTTTTGTATTGGATTGTTTAAAAAAGTGATCATTGCCAATATTGCCGCTGAGCTGGTAAGAAAATATATGGGCGACAACAGCGACCCGCTTTCCTTTACTGAACTGGCTTCGCTGTCAAGCTGGGAGGCATGGTTTGGCCTCATCATGTTTGCGGTGCAGATCTATTTTGATTTCTCCGGTTATTCTGATATGGCCATTGGTTTAGGCAGGATGTTTGGATTCCATTTCCGGGAAAATTTTAATTATCCTTATATCTCCAGGTCCATCAGTGAATTCTGGCGACGATGGCATATGTCTTTAGGAAGTATTTTCAGGGATTATGTTTATATCCCGCTGGGCGGAAACAAGAAGCATGTCTATTTTAACCTGCTGGTTGTTTGGTTCCTGACGGGTATGTGGCATGGCGCCAGCTGGAACTTTATTTTCTGGGGATTGTATTTTTTTATTTTCATCGCCCTGGAAAAAGCATTCCTGCAAAAACTATTGGATAAGATGCCTGCTTTCTTCTCTCATTTTTATGCATTGCTGATCATCATTCCGGGTTGGGTCATTTTCTATTTTACTGACACGGGTATGCTGATCGCTTATGTAAAAAAATTGTTTTCATTTGGAGGCGGACCACAGGGCAATATGGACCTGGTGAACACCATCACCACTCACCTGTTTTGGCTTATCATGGTTATCGTTCTTTGCATGCCGGTATATCATAGGGTAATAGCATGGGTGGAGAAAAAGAAAGACCGTATTACTGTTTACGATACGGCAACTATTGGTTTTAACGTCCTACTTTTATTCCTCTGTATAGCACAGCTGGTAGGTAAAAGTTATAACCCATTTATTTATTTCCGGTTTTGACCGGGCAACAACTATTGAGTAAAGAACATGAGCGATACAGCAAATAGAAAAATTCATCTTGTTAACGTAGTTGTTTTCTGCACCATTCTTTTGGTGGGGGGGATAGCTTCATTGGCGATGAAGAAAAAGTCAGTTTCCGAAATGGAGAACCGGAAGCTGGCAGCTTTTCCCAAATACTCGGACAGCACTTTCTGGAAGGGTAAATATTTCAAGGATATAGAAGCCTGGTATGCCGATAATTTTCCATTGAGGGATAAATGGATTTCAGCGGCGACTTCCTTTAGAAACAACCTAGGCTTCCAATCCAGTGAGATAAAAATATATGACGAAAAAAATGATGCCGATGCCAACGAAACGAAAGACACTACCAAAGAAAAGATCAGCGATGGCCCGCTGCCCGATGATGGCGCTATCGGTGAAGTGAAGAAAAAGGTCTTTGTCTTTAAGAAGCGGGCCTTTGAAATGTTTGGTGGCGGCCCGGCTATGGGGAAATCTTATGCGGAAGTTATTAATTCCTACAACAAGCTGCTGGGTCCCGGTGTGCAGGTTTACAACCTGATTATTCCTGTGGCGCTGGAGTTTGAGCTGACAGAGAAGTATGCCAAAATGCAAAAGCCCAACCGGCCGGCTATTGAACATATTTACAATTCGCTGGATTCAAATATCAAAAAAGTTTGGGCGATTGATGAAATAAGAAAGCACCGGACAGAGTACATTTATTTTAATACCGACCACCACTGGACCAGTCTCGGCGCTTATTATGCTTACCGGGCATTTTGCAAAACAGCGGGGTTCGCTCCTGTTTCGCTGGATACCATTCCTTCGAAAACAAAACCTTCTTTCCTGGGCTCTTTGTACCGTCTTACTAGGGACCCGGGGCTTCAAAGCAATCCTGATTCTGTCCGCTATTATTTATTTCCCGATTCGGTTAATTTTTATATCGGCAGTACAACGATCGGGTACTGGAACAAATCAAAAATGTACAGCGAAGGCGCCAGTGGGCCTAATAGCTATTTGGTATTTCTGCAGGGAGATCTTCCTATAGTAAAAATGGAAACACAGCATAAGAACGGAAGAAAGATAGCTGTAGTAAAAGAATCGTACGGAAATGCATTTGCTCCTTTCCTTATCAATAATTATGAAAAAGTGATCGTAGTGGATCAGCGTTATTATACCGGCGATTTTATTAAAATGCTGAAAGCAGAGGGCATTAATGAGTTGCTGTTCATCAACAACATCTTTGCAGCACATACCCCTTTCCATATTGACAAGATCAAAGGACTGAAAAAATAAACCGAACTATGAGGTGGTTTTTTATTTTGCTGGCTGGCTTTATCGTATTGTCAGCTTGTAATAATTCTTCAAAAAAAGGGAAATGGCATGATGGTGATACGGTTGCTACCGAAAAAAAAGAAGACCCCATCCCGCCCCGGATACTTCCGGATACGGTAGAAATAGGCGTGAAGAAAGGAGCTGTATTTATTTTTAAAAACCGTGGTTTTGAATTATTCAGCGGAGGCGCCAGCATGGGTAAATCCTATGCAGATGTGATCAATTCTTATAATCGGTTAAAAATACCTGGTCTGAAAATTTATAATCTTATTATACCGAATGGTTTTGAATTTGAAATAACGGAACGTTATAAAGACAAAGCTAAACCCGCCAAAGAAGCCATTGATGCTGTGTATGCGGCGGAAGATCCCGATATCATAAAAGTGAATCCGGTTGATGAAATAAGAAAACACAGAACAGAGTATATATACTTCAATACCGATCATCACTGGACAAGTCTCGGTGCTTATTATGCTTATCGCAGTTTTTGCAATGCTGCCGCACTTACACCTGTAGCATTGGATACTATTCCATCCAAAGTAAAACCGAATTTTCTTGGTTTTTTTTACCGGTTGACCCGCTCATCCGTTTTAAAAAACAATCCTGATTCAGTTCGCTACTATTTATTCCCTGATTCTATAAACTTTTTTATTGGCGGCAGCAAGAGTATCAGCTATTGGGCACCATCAAAAATGTATGCCGAACAGGTGAGCGGTGATAATAGTTATTCTGTTTTCCTGCAGGGCGATCTGCCGCTCTGTAAAATGGAAACACAACATAAGAACGGAAGAAAGATCGCTGTAGTTAAAGAATCATATGGCAATGCATTTGCACCCTGGCTGATCAACAACTATGAAAAGGTTATTGTTGTTGACTCCCGGTATTACAGTGGTGATTTTATCGGGCTGTTAAAAGCCGAGGGGATCAATGAATTACTTTTCCTCAACAATATCTTTGCAGCACACACTCCCTTTCACATTAGTAATATTAAGGGCTTGATGGTTCCGGGCAGTCCTAAAATGAAGCCGTAATAACAATTCATAACACTAAATTCTTTTGCACCCACTTTACTTTAGGTTTCAGCTCCCCTGTATATTTTTCGCCTGTTGCATATTTTACATGTTTCAGAAAGTGATAATAGTCCTCCTGGGGATATTTTTTCCGCCATTTGTCATAGCGTTTATCCTGCCAGGTCTTGTAATAGGCAATGCATTCTTGGTCTGAACTGAATTTTTTACATTTATTTCCTTTGATATAAAACCCAAAAAGATTGTGATAACGGAGGCAGCATTTTTTGCAGTTGAGCCAACCGGTTTCCTGTATGCACTGTGCCATTACAAAGTCGGGATGCCGGATGCCCGCCGCTTTGATGGCATCATACATGGCCTGCATCTTTGGTTTGTTGGACTGCTGGGAAAAACTTGCCTGGAAATTTAAAAGCAGAAGAGTGAACAGGAGGAATTTCTTCATCCGATAGTGTTTGGTTAAAAACAATCGTCCGGGTGGGCAGATATTGCTATATAAATATACAAAAACCTCTCCCTTTTGATCAATTCCTTTACTTTGCGGTTCTTAACACATTATGAATAACGGCTGGGTTGTAAATGAAAAAAATGAGCTGGAAGAGATGAGAAAGAATGCCTCTCTTCAGCAAGCTCCTGCAATAAAGTTTGTTGCAAATATCCTCTCGTACATATTTCATCCTGTATTTGTACCGGTTTATTTAGTGCTGTTCATGGTGTATCTGCACCCCTGGTTATTTATTGGTGTAGATCCATTTAATAAAACAAGAGTGGTTTTGATGTCGCTGGTGATGTTTACCCTGTTCCCTCTGGTAACCGTTTCGCTTTTAAAAGGCCTGAAATTCATAGAAAGCATTCGTTTAAAGACACAAAAAGATCGTGTCATCCCGCTAATAGCCTGCGGCATTTGGTATTTCTGGATAACCTATGTGTGGTGGAACAGCAATAAGACCAATGACGGCTTGTTTATCCCTAAAATTGCTGTGGCTTTGGCGCTGGCTACATTTCTGGCATCATGGCTGGGTCTTATGGTTAATATCGTTATGAAAGTAAGTCTGCACGCCATCTCTATGGGTGTGATGCTGGCCTTCATTTTCCTGCTGGCATTTTCGGATTCACTAAACTATGGCCCCTATATTGTCGTGGCATTGCTGATTGCAGGGGTTGTTTGCAGTTCCCGTTTTATTGTTTCTGACCATTCTGCAAAAGAGGTCTATACCGGGCTGGTAGTTGGGATTGGTTCCATGCTGATAGCCAATCTGTTTGTGTAACTTAAAAATAATCCAAAAAATATTAGCTTTTGTTTGCTAAATCATTTAGTTTTGTTTCCGGTCGGAATTTTCCGACTTACAATACGCAAAAAACTTTTAACCCATGGCAAAGACAGAAAAAACCCCCGACATGTCAAACAACAACAATTCTGAAAAACTAAAAGCCCTCAAGCTTACAATGGATAAGCTGGAGAAGGATTATGGAAAAGGAAGTGTGATGATGTTGGGAGACAAGGCAGAATCACTGCAAGAAGTAATTTCCACCGGCTCTATCGGGCTGGATGTGGCCCTCGGCATTGGCGGCTTACCAAGAGGACGGGTAGTTGAGATATATGGCCCCGAGTCTTCCGGTAAAACCACCATCGCCACACATGTAATAGCTGAAGCACAAAAAAAAGGCGGCATGTGTGCATTCATAGATGCTGAGCATGCATTTGACAGCAGCTATGCAAAGAAACTGGGAGTGGATGTAGATAATCTTTTAATATCACAGCCGGATTATGGTGAGCAGGCACTGGAAATAGCTGATCGCCTGATTCTTTCCGGCGCATTGGATGTAGTGGTGATTGATTCCGTGGCAGCCCTGGTTCCCAAAAGCGAACTGGAAGGCGAAATGGGCGACAGCAAGATGGGCCTGCATGCAAGGCTGATGAGCCAGGCGTTAAGAAAGCTGACTGCCACCATTTCCAAAACAAATACTATTTGCATTTTCATCAACCAGCTGCGGGAGAAGATAGGGGTGATGTTTGGCAATCCTGAAACCACCACCGGTGGCAATGCATTAAAATTCTATGCGTCTGTTCGCCTGGATATCCGCCGGCAAACGCAGATAAAAGACGGTGAAGAGGCGATCGGCAATCATGTAAAAGTGAAAGTTGTAAAAAATAAAGTGGCACCTCCTTTCCGGGCGGCAGAATTTGATATCATCTTCGGAGAAGGTATTTCAAAGAATGGCGAGATCATTGATATGGGTACTGAGCTTGGCATCGTTCAAAAAAGCGGATCCTGGTACAGCTATAACAATGATAAACTGGGTCAGGGTCGTGATGCTGTAAAACAACTGCTGGTGGACAATCCCGAGCTGGCCAAAGAGATTGAAACAAAGATCCGGGAGAAAATAAAGGAGATGCAGGCGTCTTAAAGCCTTTTTCCTGAAGAGTTTGCAGATGGGTTAATAAGTATGACCCCCGAAATTTCGGGGGTCTTTTTCATTCATTCACAAAATTTTAATGAGAATTTTCTTATTCAATGTTTAAACATTGTATATTTGTTTCCTGATATTGCAACCCCGTCAGCAAAGCATCCGTTATTATTACTGACGAAAGGGAACAATAACCAACATGACCACGACTATTAAAATAAGCATATTCGCGGCAGCCTTACTGGCAGTCAGCTTTTTTCTTCCCTGGGTGATGTGGAAGGATGCTGCGCTTAGCGGCAATGCTATGCCTGCGGGGCAGTTCTTCGCTGCTGCCAGGGAAAAATTTGGCGTGGACAATCCTTTTCCGCAAATCAGCTTTGCTTTTAAAATTTTCTGGCTGATCCCTGCAGCAGCTTTGGGAGTTATTGTTTTTGCATTGCTTAAAAAAAACATATTCTGGCCGGCAGTTGTTGCCGGGTTGCTTTCTTTGTCGCTGGTGCTGCTGTATTTTCTTTTCAGCAAGAGTATGGTGGACCAACTGGGCGTCAGCAAATCTGTCTGGGCGATGACAAAACCGTGGTTGTTTATTAATGCCGTGGCAGCTGTTGCAGCTGTGTTAACTGCAGCCGACGGTAAGTGGATACTTAAGGCTGGCTTGGTTTTAGTAACGATTGCCGCAACGGTGATCGGTTTTAATATGGTAAGCAAACAAGCCGAGAAAAAAATCTTTGCTGAAACATTCAGTTCCATTGAAAATGTAAAGGCCGACTATTCCCTTTCAGCCGGCGATATGCTGAAGGAGTTTTTGGCAAACGATACAGCTACCAATAAAAAATATGCCGAGAAAGTGCTTGAAGTAAGCGGAACAGTTGCTGCTGTAGAACCGGCAGCCGATTCCACCAGCACCATCCGGTTTGAGGACAGTACCGGCTCTTATGCTATTTTCTCCATGGAGAAATCGCAGATTGACCGGGTAAAGAATATTAAGACAGGAGATGTTGTTTCTATAAAAGGAGTATGCAGCGGAAGTATCTTCAGCGAAATACTCGGCAGCACCTCTGTCAGTTTCAAACGTTCCATTTTAAACAAACAATAAAACACATACAATGAAAAAAGTTACTTTATTCCTCGCCTTCGTTATTGCAGCATCAAGCCTGATGGCTCAGAAAAAAACAACCTCCACAGCTACGGTAAGTTTTGATGCCACTACCGAAAAAGACGCTTTACCCAAGGCAGAAAACAAAACCGGTATTGCTTCTATTGATACCAAAACAGGCGCTGTAGCCTTTGAAGTAGCAGTAAAAAACTTTGCTTTCTCCAATCCAAGGATACAGGAACATTTTAACGGCGCCAACTGGTTGAACTCTGACCAGTTTCCCAAATTCTCTTTTACCGGCACTATTGAAAAAGTTTCTAAAATAAAATTCAGCAAGAATGGCACTTATACCGTAAAAGTAAACGGCAACCTGACAGTAAAAGATATCAGTAAGGCGCTTACAGCAACAGCTGTATTTACTGTTACTGACGGAAAAGTAAAGGCTACAACTAATTTCACTATTGCTTTGGCTGATTACAATATTACCGGCCAGCCCATCGAGGCAGGTAAGATATCCAGGGAGCCGAAGGTGAGTGTGGCGGCGGAGTTTTGATATTGGACTATATAATTAAGGAAACGCCCTGCAATTGTTGCGGGGCGTTCTTTTTTCCAATAAATTACCTGATTGTGGAAAAAAAGTACAGATAGTGGGACTATCCCGGGCGCATATAGGGAGGATATAGGGAGCAGGGGGGAAGGAAGACGGGGCACAGGAGTAAGGTAGGCTGATACCAAGCAGATAGGAGAGACTGAAACAGCCCGTAATTCAATTGATGAGCTTTTCCTTTCTCGCATGCGCAATCAATTTTTCTATGGAGTAAGCCCGGGCATCGTTCATCATTTTTTCAATTATTACCTTTACCGTTCTCAGACTTAGGCCCGTGGCCTCTGCAATTTCATTCCCGCTTTTATGTTCCGCCAGCAGCGAAAGTATTTTCAACTCATTGGCAGAATGGGGCTTGTCGTTGTTTTTATAGTAATGCCTGAGCAGGGCATCTCTTACTGTTTTGTTGATATAAAAATCCTGATCATAACAGTTCACAACCGCCTTATAAATATCATCAACCCCCGACTCTTTGGTGACATAAGAATGTGCCCCTGTCTCCATCATTTTTGTAATTACCGATGGATCATTGAGAAAGGATAAGATAACTACCTTAATGGCGGGAAATCTTTTCCTGATAATAGGTAATGCTTCCAATCCATTCATTACCGGCATTTGAATGCCAAGGGTCATAACATCAGGCGAGAGGTATTCCAATTTATCCAGCAGTTCTTTGCCATTTTCTGCCTCTCCGATTACCTCTATATCGCTGTACTTCCCTAATGCATTGGCCACACCTGTTCTGAATAACCGGTGATCATCTGTTACCATCAGTTTTATTTTTTTGACGGGGTTTATCATGACCTGGTATGTTATAAAGTTACAATCTTCTGTACTGGGTTTTGAGAAACCTTAATCAGACAAGAACTCATCTGTCTCATGCAGAAATGGGCATTCGTTACTTTGTACTTTTAATAAGCAGCAGATCCTGTTGCATTTAGGAAAAAGTGGTTAATGAATAGTCTCCTAACTGAGACTCGTCTGCGCAGAAGTTTTAAAGATTTAAGCAACGCCCTCCTCTCCCCACCACTCCCTATACCTCGCTTCAGCCTGCTCCATTATATCATCCATGATCTCTTTTAACTCTGCTGTAACTCCTTTTTTCTGCAAAACTTTCCTCACAGCCAGCATGATCTGTGCTCTTGCATCAGGCTTTTTAAACCAGTCAATCTGTAAGTTCTTTTTGATGGAGGCCGTTATTTCTTTTACAATTTCCTTTATCAATTCAAAGTCGACGATAGCGGTTTTGTGCTTGGCAAGTATTTCATAAAAAGCTTCTTCCTCATCGCTTAAGCCAAGCTGTGTTCTTCTTACGTCCTCCTCCTGCATTTCTTTGGCTACCTGCCGCAACTTTTCCAAAGCTATCAGTGAGTCAAAAAAATGATTGTGGTAATCATTAATCACCTTTTCTACTTCCTCTTTCAGCTTCCGGTACTTGATTAAATTTTTCGGATACCGAACTTTTATTTCATCATTAATAATTTGTCGTATCAGTTCCAGCTTCAGCTCCCTGCCCGTTTTCTTTTCTTTGGCAGACGCAAGGAAATCGTCATTAATGATGGAAATATCAAATCGTTCTATTCCTGCCATCTGGAATACATCTATCACTTCTTCGCTTTCAATGCTTCGGTGAATAAGTTCTTTAACCTGCTGTTCTTTCTTTTTAATATTGGTTTGCGGAAATTTTACTTTGCGCACGGCTGCTCCCAACTGCTGCAGGAAAATAATATCCAGTGCAATGGCTTGAATATCGGGGTGACTTTTTACAATCGTACTCAAACTGGTCATAATTTTTTCATGCTGCAAAAACTCTTTGCTTCGTTCTTCCTCCGCTACAATATAATTCACAGCTTCCTGCATCAGCTTCAGTTTATCTCCTGTGCTTAACCTTGCCCAATGACTGTAGAAACCTTCCCTCGGCATATAGTTTTTCAGCACAGCAATTTCTTCCTGTATCATTCCAAAAGCTTCTTCAATATCTATAGCCACATCCCCTTTGCCTCCGCTGCCGGTGTATTTTTTGGTTGCATCTCTCAACCGGTCGCCAATACCGATATAATCCACAATTAACCCGCTGGGTTTATCCTTGAATATAGTGGCCACACGATTGATGGCCTGTATCAGGTTATGCCCCGTCATGATTTTATCTACATACATCGTATGCAGTGGTGGATTATCAAATCCTGTTAACCACATATCCCGTACTATTACAATCTTCAACGGGTCATCGGGGTCTTTGAATCTTGCTTTCACCGCTTCCATCTGTTCTTTGGTGCGTATATGCGGACTCCAGTCCTTCGGGTCTTTGGCAATATTACTGGTCATCACCACAGCTACTTCGGGACATCCTTCTAAAGAAGTAATAGCATTGTACATCTTCACACAATTCCTTCTGCTCATGCAAACAATCATGGCTTTACCATCCAGGCTTTCATTCCGTTTGGTATAATGTTTCAGAATATCTTTTGAAACTTCGGCCACCCGTTCATCACTGCCCGCTGCATCTTCCACTGCCGCCCACATGATTTTGTTTTTCTCATTCTCCGTTAAGCCATCCGTTATTTCCTCCGCTTCATCTTCTATTTGTTCATTGGCTAAATGCAGTTTGGCCAGGCGGGGTTCATAATAAATAGGCACTACGGCTTTATCTTCTGTGGCCTGCTTAATATCATAGATGTGCAGTATCTCTCCAAATACACTTACCGTATCTGCATCCTTACTGTCAACCGGTGTGCCGGTGAAACCAATAAAGGAAGCATTGGGCAAAGCTCTCCGCAGGTTATTGGCAAATCCCGTTATCAATCCGTATTGGGTGCGGTGACATTCATCAGCAATCACAATAATATTATCCCGGTTACTTAAAACAGGATGTTCAATCTCTTTACCGGTGGCTGTGTCTTTCAACCGGAATTTTTCAATTGTACTGAATATTACACCTCCTGCATCACCACGGATAAGGTCACGTAGTTGTTCGGTGTTTTCTGCCAGCTTCACATCACCCACCAGGTCTTTGGCGCCGACAAAATCTTCATAGAGTTGTTTGCTCAGGTCAAACCTGTCCACCTGTACAATGATGGTGGGATTTTTCAGTTCTTTCATCTGCCGCAGTATGCTGCTATAGATGGCCATGGTAATACTCTTGCCGCTGCGGGTTGTATGCCAGATGACACCTATGCGTCCATCACCAATGGGGCGTATTGCTTTTAAGGTATTGGCCAGTGCAAACTGTATCCCGAAAAACTGGTGATACTTGGCACCGATTTTTACCAGTTGCCCCTTCTGCATTTCATGAAAAATATAATGGCGTATATACGGCAACAATCGCTCCGGCACCAGTAACCCTTTAATGAGTGTCTCCAATGCAAAATCATGCTGAACCATATGAATGCCATCCAAACTTTTCCATGGCATGAACCATTCCATGCCGCTGCTGTACATGCCGTGCAGGGTATTTTGCCCATCGCTGACTACGGTGATACAGTTGGTTTCAAATACCTGCGGAATATCTTCTATGTAATGCTGCACCTGGTTAAAAGCCGTATCCACTGTGGCTTCAGGGTCAAACCAGTTTTTAAATTCAAATAATACAAGTGGCAGGCCGTTGATAAAAATAATGAGGTCGGGCCGGCGGTTATTGCGGCCCTCAATGGCAAACTGGTTGACAACCCAAAATTCATTCTGGTTAATATCATCATAGTTGATGGCATAAAAATGCTCAAAACAATCCCGGCCCTTTTCATCTTTCCAGTTTTTGCTGATGCCCTTGCTGAGTTTGAGGTGAAAGGCGTGATTGCGGAGATGTATATCGGTGCCGGCCTGGTATAAAAACTCCTGCTGTACTTCGGCCAGTATTTTTGCAGGCACATGCTTGTATCTTTCTTTTAAATAATTGGTAAATACCTCTTCAATCACCGCTTTTTTATGACTGCGATGAATTTCCGGCCCGTAATGATACCGGAAGCGTTTATCTTCCAGTAACCATTCAATGGCGGCGGTTTCAATATCACTCTCGGCAAGGTATTTACTCATACTATATTGTCTGAATCAGGATTTTCAGAATTTAAGAATGAACAGAATTCTGAAAATTCAATCACGCTGAAAATTCTGCTTCAGACTGTTTTATACTTTGGATTGAACAGTAATTTATATTCCAAACTTTTACCACCAAAATTTATCAGCAACCCTAATGGGAAATCATACGCTACCACATAATTCTTTCCCTGTGCCAGGTGTACGTCTTCCAATTGTGTCATTGCTTTTAACTCCACAACAACTTTGTTCTCTACTACAAAATCGGCCCGCCTTGTACCCACCTGTTCGCCTTCATAAAAAATTGCATGCTCCTGCTCCCGGGCAAACTCAATTCCCGCCCTTTTCAGTTCAATGGCCAGGCAACGCTGGTAAATTACTTCCTGGAAACCGGGGCCCAGCGTAGTATGCACTTTCATGGCACAACCAATAATTTTATATGTCAGCTCATCCTTAATCATAATTCTGAGAATTCTATCATCCTGTTAATTCTGCTTCTGACAATTTTTCTGCTGCAATCACTTCTATTTCTCCAGACATGAGTTTGGGAAGAAGTGAGTCTCTGATTTTTGTTAGTACTAGATTCTCATTTAAGTTTTCAATTGTTTTATTTAACATAGGACGAACTTTTAATTCAAATTCATCTAATGCTGTTGATTCTGGGATAATTGCGTCTAGTTCTAGAATTTCATCAGGTCTTATTCTTTGATGACTGCCACTTGTTCCAGTTGCTTTATTAACTAAATCAGAAATCAAATCTTCTTGCTTTAATTGTAAAAAAGTAAATGAATAATGTTTTGGTTTGATTGGAATAAAAACAAGAAACTCAGTAGAGCAAATTGATTTTGATTCATCAATTTTACCAATTGGCCATATTCTAGGAAATCTTGGATTTAATTTTGAAAACAAAATTGAATTAGATTTTACTACAAACTTGTTGCTTAAAATTGTTGAACCTAGCTCAGTGGATGGCCTTTTTGATTCATCATAAGCAGGAAGGCTATAGTGATAGAAACTTTTATCAGGAAACTTTCCCGGGTTGATTGACTCATTTGATTTAGTAAATATTTCACCTAATTTTCCCCATCTCCATCCCTCCGGTAAATTCTCCGGGTCAATATCATCCACAAAATATTTTTTAAACAGGGTTTGGGCAATTTGTTCCAGTGTGTGGTTGGTGCGGCGGTTTAGTTCTATTTTATCATCTAAGGAAGAGAGGATGGATGCGATGCGGGTTTGGGTGGGGAGGTTGGGTGCTTGTATTTCATAATCTCTTATTATCCCTGCATTTAAGTTTTGTTGGGCCCCACCATTCGCAAGACTTTTTAGATTCTCATATTCTTTAAGAAAGTAATAGTAAATAAATCTATAATCAGCTTTAGTTTTATCAACAGTAATATTACAACAGGCTTGATTTGTTGTCAAAGGGATTTTATTAATTGCAACTTTTGCCGCTGTGTTTCCATACATCGCAATTATCACCGAATTCTCTTTAATTAATTTTGCACTTGAATTCTTCAAACCTTCTTCTGTAATAAACGTTTCAGTTCTATAAATTCTATTAAAATCCACTTCCTGAGTTTTTAGCCACGGAATATTACCCCCATAATATTCTTTAATACTTGTAGACGGAGTACCTCCTGAAGTAATTCTTTCAATCAGTTCGCGGAGTTTATATTTTTTGAAATGGGGCATTTAGTTGTCCATGTTTTTATCTTTTTCTTTCATAAACTCCAATATCCACTCAATCCGGTCCATTACTTTAGTCATCATTAAATCTGTTACCAGCTGCTGGTCTTCACTGGTTATGGGCTGGTGGTATAGTTTCTTAATAAAAGGCTGTTGTTTATTATGATTAACAAGTGTAAAACCCCACCAATATTCCCGCCATTCAAAACGCAGTGTTTGGGTTTCACCAAAGTCATTAGCTCCACCTTTTTTAAAGCCATGTAACTGGTAAGTAAAATCTAACTCCCTTGTTGCTTTCAGGTTTTCTTCTTTTTCCCAGAAAGCCTGAACTTCTTCTATTCCATAAACTATTTGCCTGTTACAAGTCCAGTAAAGCGACTGTGAAACAAATTCTTCCTTAAATTCTTTAAACAGTTTATCTATCAGTTTTTGATATAAAGGCTTTAAACCGTTTGTAAACAGGTCTTGTAATATTTTGTAAGAAGCAGGAGTTTGTATCTCATCGGTGTTAATGCCTCTCAGTTTTTCTTTTATGGCCTGCAATCTTGCATCAACAGGGTTAGGCTTCTCTTTTAGCTCTTCGTCCAGTTTCTGTTCAATATCTTCTATAGAAGGCAATTCTCCTTTAATATCGTCCGGCAGAGTTTGGGCAATTTTATATTCTGCTATACCGATTGGTTTGCTGGTATCTCTTAAAGCATATTCTGCTACAATCTTATTTTTTGTTTTACATAAAATAAGTCCAATGGAGGGCAAATCAAATTCTCCGTTCAATGTATCATCTACCAGGCCCAGGTATACATTCATTTTAGAAACATATTCCGGCAGAAAATCACCAATCTTCAGGTCAATGACTATATATCTTCTGAGTTTAATATTGTAAAAGAGCAGGTCAACAAAAAATTCTTTACCTCCGGCTTCAAATTTTTTTTGTCTTCCAACGAATGCAAAACCATCTCCCAGTTCCAGCAGCAATTTGGTGATATGTGTCATCAATGCATTTTCCAGATCCCTTTCTTTTGCTTCTTCAGCAAGCATAATAAAGTCCAGCTTGTATGGGTCTTTAAAAAGCTGAACAGCCAGCTCCGAATCATATGCCGGTAGCGTAAGGCTGAAATTATTGGTTAAGGCACCCTGCCGTTTATGCAAACCAGTTTCTATCTGGTGCACCATTACATCCCGGCTCCAGCCATTTTCTATTGCCTTTTGAATATAAAACTGTCTTGTGTTGGAGTCTTTGAGCTTATCCAGCAGGGTAGTGTGGTGGTACCAGGTTAATTGCGCAAGCGGCGCCTGCGTAATTGCAGTTTTTTGGTTCTCAGCTGTTTCTAATTGTGCAGGCGGCGCCTGCGTAAATGGGAAATAAGGCCATGCCCCTGCAAATGTCTGCATGTACACAAGGTTTCTTTCGGACAGGCCTTTCATGTCAGCAAACTCGGTTTTTAAGTCTGCTGCCAGCCTGTTGATTACTTTTTTGCCCCATCCCTCCTCTTTTTGCTGTTGTAAAATGGTATTGCCGATTTCCCAATACACCATCAGCAATTCATGATTAACAGCAATGGCTGCTTTTTGCCTTGCCAGTCTTATTTTTTCTTTCAGACTGCTCAGAATAATATGATAGTTGTTCTCATTACCAGCCATAGCCAATACTTTTCAGGTTGTTTTTTATTTGTTGCTCCAGCTTTTCTCCTTCTTCAAATTGCTGCTTCAATTGTTCAGTAAGATGCTTCATCTTTTCTTCAAAAGGAATTCCGTCATCTTCTTCGGCCTCGGTGCCTACATAGCGGCCGGGAGAGAGTATATTGTTATTTGCCTTTACTTCTTCCAGTGTGGCGGCTTTGCAAAAGCCTTCTACATCGCTATACTTTCCTTTCTTATTTCTCCACTGGTGGTAAGCATCTGCAATTTTTGTTACATCAGCATCTTCAAACACTCTTAACCGCCGGCTTACCATTTGCCCCAGTTTGCGGGCATCAATAAAGAGTATTTCATTTTTACGTTCCCGGTGTTCGCCATCTTTTCCATCCCGGTTTTTGCTGAGTATAAATAAACAGGCGGGAATGCCGGTGGTTAAAAACAATTTATCCGGCATCTGCACAATACAATCTACCATGCCGTTTTCAATCATGTGTTCCCGTACATTTTTTTCACCCTGGTTTCCGGTTGTCATGGCGCCATTGGCCATTACCACTCCGGCCGTTCCTTTTATACTCAGGTGGTGCCAAATAGTCTGAAACCACATATAGTTGGCATTGCCATCGGTAGTAAATAAATCTTTGGAGCCAAAAAGCCGCGGGTCATTATCGGGTAAATCTTCCGGGTGCCATTTACTGATATTAAATGGCGGGTTCATTAAAAAGAAATCAGCCTTATCGCTTGGAAATTTATCCTGCAATAAAGAGTCGCCGAGTTTTACATCAAAGCTCAGGTTACGCAATAACAAATTCATTTTACACAAACGTAAAGTGCCTTCATAGCGTTCCTGCCCGTAAATAGAAATAGCACTTTTATCACCCCCATGTGCCTTTACAAATTTTAAACTCTGTACAAACATACCACCGCTTCCACAGGCAAGGTCCATGATCTTTCCATGCAACGGTTCCAGCATCTCCACCAATAACCGTACAACCGAACCGGGGGTAAAGAATTGTCCGGCGCCACTGCCTTCAGCCATGGCAAACTTGCCGATATAATATTCATACACCCGGCCATATACATCCGCCTCCGGGTTGTTGGCTTCCAGGAATTCCGGTTTGGAAAATAAATTGATCAGCCCGGCAGTTTGTGTGGCCGATAGCTGGCTTTTTACAAACATGGGTTGCAACACCCCTTTGTAATCTTCGTTTCGTTCACCGATAATATCATCTATCAGTACAAAAGCTTTATCAACTTTTACTTTAATATCGTCCTGCTCTGCATTGGCTCTAAAATATTCCCAGGTTGCTTCTTCGGGTAGCTTGTAAACATTCTTTACTTGGTACTCCAATTCATCTTCTAATAGGAGGTTAAATTGTTTTGCATTGGGGGTATAATAATCTGAGCTCTTATCAGCAGCAAGTTTTTTTAATTCCTCTTTTCGTTCTGCATAGCGTTCGCTTAAATGTCTTACAAACAACAGGGAGAGAACATAATCTTTATACTGGTTTTCTGCTACTGCACCACGAAGCTCATTGGCAGCATCCCAGAGTTGCTGTTCAAAATCTATGTCTGCTTTAGCAGTTGTTTTTTTGGGTTTGGCCATTGTATATTAAATTCCCGACTTCTATCAAAAACAAAAATCATCTTTGCAAATTTTCCATTCATCACCATCCTGATCAGATCCTTTCAGGTTGCCAATGACACTTGTTATGCAATTTTTATTTGTTTCAAGTCCACAAACAAAAAAATTTGTAAGCTTAATCACGGAAGCCTGACCTTGTGCCCAAAATATAATTGCATAAACAGAATACATGCTATACTTGTAAGTATTTGTCGCATTGTTCAGTTCGTAACCAGTCATAAAAGTTACTTCGATCTGGTATTTTTTTGACCAGCCCTCCTGCGTCATATATTGAGCTGTACAAACCTGTCTATATTTTGCATACAGATTGCTGAAAAAGAGGAAGAATAGGGCGATTAGTACTAGTTTTTTCATACAAGTAGTTTTGCTGATAAAAAAGGCCTTCTCCCTCATCAGAGCCGGCCTTTACCAAATATAAGAAATGCTTTGTTGCCCGCAAGAGGCCTCACTGCCCAACCACCTTCTCCACATGCACCAGCTTGCCTTCCGCATCAAAGCCTTCCACCACGATCCGGAATTTTCTGGAGAAGTCGTTGTTGAAGAACCGGACAGTAATTGATTTATTGAACTGATCGGTGGAAGCATCCGGGTTCCAGTACAGGGTGGTCCGGTTATCAGGCGCCGTGGTTTTTGCAGTAACGGTATAATCGGGATTATAAAATTCTTTGATTACCGTATAGCCCCTGTATTCAAAATAGCTGAGCTTATCCGGTTTTGTTTCCTCTGGTTTTCCTTCCTTGGTATAGACAGCCAGCGCCCCGCCTGGAAATTCACTGCCTACGCCCACAAAACCGGCTTCATAAAATTTTATCAGCGCCACATCTTGCATCCGTATCGTACGCAAAAGGGCTATGTTGCTGGGAGCTTCATTCAGAAAAACACCTACCAGCCATTTACGTCCCGACATCAGGCTCATATTCTTCCTGTTCACAAACTGGCCGCCCTGTATCTCTACCTGCTGTATGCTGTTCCTGATATAATCCACAGCACTCAGCGATTTATCATTGGCCGGTTGATTGATATTGTCCAGGTCCACTTTACTGGGCGAACGGAATACACCCGAGGTGTATTTTTCATTCACCGCATCTACCGGCTGCTTTTTACTCTTTGACCGCAGCGTCACTTTTTCCAGTTCCTTTACTTCATCCAGCCGGCTTTTCATATAACCAAACCGGGTATCCACCTCATTCTTGTTTTGTGTGGCCTGCAGGTTATGCTGAATGACCGTTTCAGCTATACTCTTCGGCGCTGTTGATAATGCTTTATTTTTTTCCTCCTCCACTATCGTTATCAAACATGCCCTTGGCTTTTCTTTGGCATCCGTATAGGCATAGAAAAATTTTGACCGGCCATAAAAATTCAATGAATCGATCCTGAATTCCCCGTTCTCATTTACCAACGCCTCATAATTTTTTGAAGAAGAGTCTTCCGCCTCCACATAAAAATTAAGCCTGCCACCGGCAAATATTTGTTTGCTCTTTTCATCTATCACCCTTCCGGTAATTGATATAAAAGCCTGATCAACGGACATTTTTTCCGGAAACTGTCCTGCCAGAAGCTTCGACCAGTTGAACCGGCTCCAACCCTGCGTGAGCAGCAAATTATCCAGGGCCAGCCGGGTACTGTCGTTTTGATCTTCGAAATACCAGGCCGGGTTATGAATATATCCTTTCAGATCACTGGTCAACAAAAGCCTTGACCAGATATTGTCCTCATCATTAAAACTGAAAGAAGGTATATCCGTAATGGACACTGATAAACTGCGCATAATGGAATTGGGAAAATTGATATCCCATTCGTTGACGGCCCTTTTTTCGGCAGAGAATTTAACAGGCTCGATGCCTGTTGCCGTTTTATACTCACCATTATCAACAAAGGAAAGCCTCTCTGCCAGCGGCAGGCCTTCTTTGTTGAAGACAGTAAAATGCAAAATACCGGAAGGAAGACTCTCTGTATTGATATGGCCAATAACAGATGGATAATCCTCAAAAGCGATCTCATTTTCAAATACCACCTGGTTATTGATCTCTGCCAGCAATAACAGGTTATCATATTTTGTTTTGCTCTTTTCGCTGCGGCTGAGCTGCACTTTTTTACTTCCTTTTTCATCCGTTATCTGCAGGTTGATACCTTCGGCTTTTACTTCAGGAAAAGTGTATGTTCTCGGACCCGAAGGCGTTTCCGTTTCTGCAATATACTTTTTACCCGCCTGTGGCGTAAATGACAGCCTGCCCATCCCATCATGATAACTGGCAAAAGATGTAATGACAGTTCCATCTTCTGTTTTGATCTGCCCTTTTACCTGCACGGCTGCACCCCATTGGTCAACCGCTTTAAATCCGGTAACAGTGGCAATACCATCTACGAGGTAACCGCTTTCAGGAAAGAACTGCAACGAAACATTTTGTGCTTCAACAGCCGCTTCCTTTTTTGCAGAGGGCCTGAAAACAAAAATATTTTTCTTGTAAACAAATGCTTCGCCCGCATCAAGCATATTGGGTGTTAATGCCCTCACATAATAATTTCCCTGCGGAAGTGAATCGGGCAGGTTGATATTGCCCTTTGCCACGGCGCCCATCACCGGGTAGCGGTTTTCGGCGATCATTTTTCCTTTGCTGTCTGTGAACTGCAGGTATAAATTATTGCTAAGGCCGCTTGGCTTGCCATTACTGTAGAAGTAAGCTTTAAACCAGATGGTTTCTCCCGCCACATAATATTCCTTATCGTAGTGTATATATATTTTTTCCTGCGGATATTCTGTTGCCAGTTTATTCAGCGCTGCTTCCATTTTCTGTCCTGCCAAACGGAATACAGTACTTAATAATAGTACCGGGATGATGAAACACTTCTTCATACCAAAACATTTCGGTGAAAGGTAGTTAATAAACTAAGGGCAGCTCCCTGATTTATGCCAGCGGAAAACCTGACGGATAAAGATAGTCTGACACTGGATTTAGCTGCATTGATTGGAGGTTAATTGAGGTTAAATCCCCTGAACGGCAATATAGGTGTTTGAAAGAGTGGTAGTGTATCAAATTGATTTTTTGCCACAAAGACACTAAGGCTCTGAGTCGCACAAAGTATTCTTCGTGACTTTGTGCCTTCGTGGCAAAAGTATTTAGAATATAAAACTGATACAGCGCCGAAAGAGCTTTAGGCAAAGCGCAGAGGGGAATTTCAGTAAATTGCAGACCCTCATGCCATTCAAATTACATAGCCCCTTTCCTCCCGCAGGTGATCAGCCCGATGCCATCAGGCAGCTGACGGAAGGAATCCTGAATGGAGAAAGATACCAGACTCTTTTGGGGGTGACAGGCAGCGGTAAAACTTTTACTATCGCCAATGTGATACAGAATGTGCAGCGGCCAACATTGGTGCTTACACATAATAAAACATTGGTGGCGCAACTGTATGGTGAGTTCCGCCAGTTCTTCCCGGAAAATGCAGTAGAATATTTTGTGTCTTACTACGATTACTATCAACCGGAAGCCTACCTGCCGGTAAGTGATGTGTATATAGAAAAAGACCTGAGTATAAATGATGAGCTGGATAAATTGAGATTAAGGGCTACATCCAGTTTGCTTAGCGGCCGCAGGGACATTATTGTAGTAGCCTCTGTCAGTTGTATCTATGGTATGGGCAACCCGACCGATTATGAAAATGGTATTGTCCGTATCAATAAAGGACAGACAATCTCACGGCAAGCATTTCTTCATTCATTAGTCAACTCATTATACAACCGGACAACATTGGAATTCAACCGGGGAACATTCCGGGTGAAAGGCGATACGGTTGATATTAACCTTCCTTATGTTGATTATGGCTATCGCATTACTTTTTTTGGTGATGAGATTGAAGAAATTGAAAGCATGGATGTTATGACGGGAAAACGCATCGGGCTGATGAATGATGCCGCTATTTTTCCTGCCAACTTATATGTGGCGCCAAAAGATATTC
>CAYHPA010000025.1:0-24556 GCA_964358155.1 uncultured Chitinophaga sp. | reverse complement strand
AGATAATAAATAACATAATTGGCATTCATCAACGAATCAAGGGACTTATCGTTGGTAACAAAATCATTGAATCTTGCACACCAGATACACCAGTTCCCCCCAACCTGTATCAATACATGTTTATCTGACTCTTTCGCCTGTTTTACAGCTTCAGCAATTTCCTTTTTAGCATTCGCCTCAGGGCTATACAGTTTGAACTTTGTCATGTCCTGCGAAAAACCCATTATCCCAAAAAATAAAACAGCTACAGTAAAAAATAATTTCTTCATAATCTAAAAATCATTTAATCAATGAACGTTTATCTTTTATCAATCTCCACAATACAAGCCACAGCAATACTATTGTCACTTCCTGCATTGAACTGCATCGTCCCTTTTCCTGAAGACTGAAAGCGGACATTTCTTGCCAGCTTGTTTCCAAGCGCAGCATTCAGCCGTGCGCCATAATCCAGCTGTGGGTTGGTGCTTATTTTTTGGTTGATCTCATGCCAGTTCAGTTCCTCTTTACTCACTACAATCGCCATCACATCTCTTGTACCAATGCTGTCAGGCGTCATACTCTTGTCTTTGGGGAACAACCGGTAACCGGTGATGCCACAAAAGGGCGAGTATCTTGTTTTTGTCGGGTCTTCTTTAGTAGGGTAAGGAAACAAGGTATAACTGGTTCCGTCTGTTTCCTTTCCAAAAACATAAATATAGCATTCAGAATTATTCTTGACTTCTACTTTAAAATGACTGCCCATTTTCACAGGAGCCTCCGTTCTGAAATAATTGCCTCCGGCCGAGCGCAATGATATATAGTTACCTAACACTGCTTTTTGTTCGTTGTAATCCACCTGCACCAGGCCAATCTCACAAGCAAGTGAAGCTGTTGAAGAACTGCTGTGCATCGGATCAAGCCCGTATGCTTCCCGTACATAAAAATTAAAATCGCTGTAATGCACCCATGCAAATCCATTGTTACCCCATTCCGGCCCCCAACTGTTCATCAACAAAAAAGCGCCTCCATACTTATTGTCATCATATCCCACCACACACATGGCGTGGCCGCCAAAACCCATCATGTTTTCGTCACCGGATTCAGGTTCCCACACATCCTGCCCCTTCATGGATTGCATAAAACTTTGTCCCACCATCATTCCAATCACCACCGGCGCACCCTGTGCCAGGTTTTCTTTGACGGCGTGCATATCAATCACATCATTTCTGTCGCCCAGCGAAAGCCGGTTAAATCCATGCATTTTGAATTGCTGCGCATCACTCATCAGCCGCTGATCAGGTTGGCGGCTGCAGTCCTGGTCGTCGTATTGAAAATCATTATATGGAACAGAGCCCCGTTGTGTCATAAACTCCATGGCCCTGATGATATAAGAACCCTGGCAACCTTCCAGCCCGATCTGGTTATATAAAAATGCCGGGCTGAACTTTAAGTTTTCACCATCGCTTCCCGTACGGGCTGATTCCAAAATAGTACGAGCGGCATAAGCGCTGCTCCATGCCACACAACTACCCTGCTCTCCCTGGTTGCCAACCGAAGGAGCAAACCTTTGCAGGTTGGCACTTTCAGGGAGGGCGGGCCTTGTGGGATCGTCGGCAAGCGGTTCGTATATTTTTGCTTTTTCAAATTCTTTTGGGTCCAGCATACCGCCTGTTGCCAGTTTTGCCAGTTGATTCAGGTTGCAACCACTCTTGAACAGGAAGAATACTCCAGCAGCCAATATGAGTAAAAGAAAAATTCCCTTTTTTCCTTTCATCAGTCCGAGTATCAAAGGCAATAAAGCGCCAAGCCCACCTCCTCCACCCGGAAAATTCGGGCCCCTGCGGCCCCTGCGGCCACCGCCACCATCATCACTCCGTTGGTTAGGATCAACGGGGTCATCTGTCATTCGAATGGGCATAACAATCTGTTTGGTTTTAAATGTTGATTAAAAATAGGAAGTTCAGATGAATTAAATACTGCAATAGCGGCATGTAATAACAATTATTTTTCTCTTTCCTGTGACGATTGTGACGAAGATTCGTCAATTTTGAAGAACCTACAATTTTCCATGATGAAAATGCTTGCTCCCTTATCTTTTTTCGTATTGACAACTTCAACTTGTTTTTCTCAAAAAATAAATGGAAAGCTGAAGTTTGAGCAAGGCCAAATACTTCATATTACAACACAGCTGAAAACTTCCATTTCCCAGCAGGCAGGCGGGCAGGTCATCGATTTTAGCCTTGATGCAAGCGGCGAGCAGGCATATAAAGTAACTAACGCTACTGCTGACAACAGCACATTGCATCATCAGCTGCAGCGGATCATTTTTTCCTTTGACGGGATGGGACGAAAAATGGATTTTGATTCCAAAAATGAAAAAGACATGAACGGCATGTTTGGCAAACCCATAATGGAAAGGCTGGACAAAAATTATAATATCATCATAGATAGTGGTGGAAAAGTGCTGATGACATTGCCTGAAAAGATTCAGTTGACGGAGACGGACAGCCGCATGGCTATCATCAACAGCTTGCTGAAAGACATTATTGATCTTGTACATCCGCCACAAAAAGACAAAGCCAGTTTTTTTAAAGTGCTTCCGGATAACGAAGTGGGCAAAGGAGATGCATGGACAATATCCTCTCAAACCGATAATGGGAAAATAGATGCCGCTTATGCTATAGCTGATATTAACGACACCACTGTTGTGATTGATTTTGCTGCCAACTCTGTAACTGTTACCAAAGCTGAAATGATGGGAAGCGAGACCACCACCACGATGAACAATAAATCTACGGGGAAAATAATTTTAGACCGGCTAACCGGGCTGATAAGAGAAAAAACGGTAAATACGGAATCAGCCGGAAATACAGAATCCTCATTTGGCAACCTGCCGGTTACATCAAAGACTTCTTTAAACATTAAAGTTAGTTATACACAACAATAATTTCATCCTGAAATTTTGTATTTTATTTCTTCCCTACTGATAAAAGTAATACCTTGAAGTTACTTCTTACTCAAATCCCATCCCTTTTAATCCCCCTTCCATTTAAATAAAAAAATTGTATGAAAAGAATCACCTGCTTGCTCATTATGTACTGCTCATCCTGTATTTGCCTGCCTGCACAGGAGATATTCGATGTGACAAAAGGAAAAACGAGCTTTCGTCCGGTAGTAAAGAACGGACGAATTCTCTGGTTTGAAAACCTGCCGGCTAACAGAACAATCGGGCGGGTATCATTATACCTGTTTGAAGATGGAAACAATAAATTAATAACAAATGATGCATCAGTATTATTTCCCGGCTGGCCGGATATGGATGACAACGGGAATATTGTGTTCATGAAAAACATGGGTACAAGTCATGAAGTATTTCTGTATGATGGAATGAAAGAAACCAAAATAACCAACAATCCAGCTATCAAAAATTCAACGATAAGTATGGGCCTTGGCACTGCTAAAGTATTTACCGGCTTTGCCCGTATCCATAATGGTGATATTGTTTTTAAAGACAAAGCCGGAGATGTATATCTATACCAGGATAATCTAAAAAGTATTCAAAAGATAACAAATAATGTAACTCAATCAGCCAATTTGGGTGATGACTCTGGTGCAAAAGATGCTCCTGGGATTGCCATTCCGGGAATGGCACATGTTAAATACTTTGAATTTGACGGTAATTATATAACCTGGATGCATGAAAAGATGGAGGAAAACTATAACTCAAGAATCAGCATTTATGTGGCTGCAAGAAAAAATAAGTTTGCTCCCGATACGATCACAACTTTTCGTGCATGGGTTCCAAATGATAAAGCTGTAATTCCCGGCAAACTCATCAATCCTTTTTTCAAGGCCTGCGATGAAAATATCATCTGGCAATATTATCCGCCCAATTTACTTACACCACCCGCTGGTGCGCCCCGGATGCTGAAAGTATATAGGGAATCAATGAATGATGCCATTGTAAATTATTATGATGGAAGTAAAGTACGGACATTAACGAATGACCGGTTTGTATCATTGCAAAGTGTACGATTGTTTAAAGGAAAGGCAGCCTGGAGCGAAAAACGGATTGAAAAGCCGAAAAGAGCCGGGAAAAAAGGGAAGGAATTTGATGAAGTGATTTTTTATTCCGGCGGAAATAAACAGGTACTGGCAAGCTATCCTGATGAATTGCCTGCCCGTGCAACACTGAATCAGGCATTCTGGACGGGCATTACAGATGTTGAGATTTTTGGCGATGATGTATTCTGGACAATGGGCGAATCCGAATGTTTTCAAAAAGTGAAACTACCCAATGAAAACATGATAATGGAAGATTTTTGTTTGTATAAAGGTACAGGCAGAACTGGCTTTTTCCGCAGGGGGTTTATTCATATTCCCTTTTATGTATTTGAACAGGGTGAATTTGCAGGTAGTGGCGAATTTGATAAAGGTTTATTCGCCTATTTCAGAGGAGGAAACCCGGCAACAAGGGATATAAGCGCCATGCAGGTAATACCAATTGACTACTATGATAATGGGCTTTCTACATTGATTGACAAGATGAAACCCGATCAGGTGAAATGGAAAACAGAAGACACCGAACGAAAAAAGGTCATTGATGCATTTACCATCAGCTATAATCCGATGCAGGGATGCGGCTCAGCTACAGTACCTCCTGAAGCTACTATAAAATCAATGGTACTCCATGTGTCAGCAGACAAGCAGCCCAATGCCCGGCTTGCAGATATACAATCTGTTTCATTATACACAGATGAAAACGAAAATCAGCTATTAGATGCCGGTGACCAGTTAATAAAAAAACAGGATGCCCCGGTTGGAAGTTCCATTACCGTTCAGCCAAACAATCCGGAAATAAAGATCAGGCTTGGCCAATCAAAATCATTTTTGGTAGAAGTTGAAATTAAGGGAGAAGATATCTGCCCCTGCAGTAAATACACTGTAAGCATTTCGGGAACTGATATTACATTTAAAGAAACCAGTATTTCCGTGGAAGGTAAAACCGTAGGAGCAGCATTAATGCCTGAAGCGGAAATAAAAGATATATCCGGAGATGACCAGGCTTCTTTACCCAATTCGTCGGTAAAAGAAAAACTGGTCATTGTTTACAAAGATTTTCCCGTTCGTTGTGGCAAAGCACAATTCCAACTTACCAATAAACAAGGACAAGGTGCAGTATTGACAGGGACTGATGGTAAAAAAGGGGAAACGATCATCCAGGATTTTGTGCAGGTAAATGGAAAAGATGCCCGTTCAGAGGTTTCATTACAACTGGGAAAACAGGAGGGTGTTTATACAATAAAGGCTTCTGTTAAAAACCCGGATGGCATTACTTGTGAAAATGAGAATTTTATTTTCCATGAACTGGCCGGTAAAATGGTAGTGCATATCCTGGACATGAATGATGAAAACTTTTATTCGGCAACAGCCGATAACTCAAATCCGGATTTTGGATCATGGAAAACGACTATGAGCAGTGATATTGAAAAATTATCAAAAGGGGGCAGGAACAGGATCGGCGCCTTTGCAGACGGAAGCAGCATGTTATTACTAAGGCTGGAGCTGGTAGGATTAACAGAACCTCCCCCTGGAAATATTGATCTTACCATTGCCGGTAATGGAAATATTGGACACCTTAGTAAAGGACTTGGCGAAACGATACCCACTTATACTGGTGGAAATACCGGCAGCATACAATGGAAGAAAACACAATCCGGCGTTTTTGCGTTTGCCCTGTACACACCTCCGCTTAATTATGGAAATATAAGTGTTGTAAATAAAAATGTGCATCTGACTGCTACTTACAAAATGCCGGAAGCAACCGAGCCGGTAAAAGCGGAAGAAGATATCACCTTGTATAAGCCTCCCGTTGCTTTTGTACATGGCTTTTCTAGCAAAAGCGATACATGGGGGAATCATTATATGGCAGAAAGTACTGAATGGGAAAAATATTATATTGACTATGCCTTTTTCTCCAGCCAGAGTTTTGCAGATTATGGATCTATTATTAAAAATGGAATTGCAGATATTCTGAAAAAATACAGGAACAAAAAAATTGCAGCTACAAAGGTTAATATAGTTGCACACAGTATGGGAGGGTTGTTGGTGCGGCAGCATTTTGAAGATAATAACGGCCTCAACTATCACCGAAAGGATAATTTTGGACAAGGTGATATCTACAAATTCATCAGCCTTGGTGTTCCGCATTACGGATCGCCAATAGCCTGGCTTGTCAATACATTGAAAGCAACACCGCATGGCCCTTATCTTCTCTCTTCGCTAAAATACCTTGGTATCAGGGATGATGGGGCGCTGGATGCCATGTGTCCCGGTAGCCCTGAATTGCTGAACCTTGGCGCCACCCACATCCCAAGCCATACTATAAGGACATGGGTTGTCAATCCCGCCAAGCAAGTAATGACCGCTATGAATTATTTGAACCAGGTAAAAAAAGCAGTGATGAATGCTTTGAAAGATCAGTCGGATGATGCCTTTTTTGCAGCTCTGAAACTGAATTTTTATGTGGCTATGGTTGAGTGGGCCTTATCACAAATAGTGGATGCGAGTATACAGGCTTTATATTCCTCCGACAGAACCGACCTCCTGGTCACATTAGCAAGCCAGGGTGGCGGCATTACACAGGGCAAAACATTTGAATACACAATCCATATGTCGTTTAACGGGCCCATTCAGAATTATTCGGGGGGAGCAATAAATTTATCAGGCATTTTTCAAACAACAAAAAAGGAAATAGCGGATTATGTTTTCCAGACGCTTAATAAAGATGTGGATGATATAAGTGTATTTGCAAAAATGCTACCCAAGCCCATCATCCAGGATGATGCCATCAGGTGCAATTAAACGATTAAAAAAAATTATAATGATACCCATCAATTAAAATTAAACCCATGAATTTAAAAAATTTAATTCCTGTTACACTTTTAGTGTTAATCAGTTGTGGACAGAATGATAAATCGGAAATAAAAGAAACAAATGATAAGCCTAAAAATGAAACAGAAACGCCAAAAAATAGACCTGCCAAAGCTCTTTTTGATATCAAAGCTGCCAAAATAGTTTATAACTATACCGACGGGCAGGAAACAGGCACAGAGACCCTTTACTTTGATGATTATGGTGCTGTCGCTGTTATGGTGGTCGACAGAAAGTCAAAATATAGTGTGGTGAATCAGACTACCATCTGGAAAGACAAAAAATCCACTATCATTAACCATGAAAATAAGACGGTTGCTAAATCATCTTTCCGGCCAAAAGCTACCGAGCCTCCTGCCATTGCAGATACAGATGAAAAAACAAGGAAAAATATTGGTTATGAAAAACTCGCTGATGAAACTATTGCCGGCAAAACCTGTGAGGTCTGGTTCAATGCCAAACAGAATTTTAAATACTGCCTCTGGAACAAAGTAGTATTGAAAGAGGCATTAGGAACATCCATAGTGAGGGAAGCCACTACTGTGGAAGAGATTGCTGAAATACCGGCTTCGGTTATGGAAATACCAAAAGGCTACAAACAGTAAGTAATTTTTTTCTGATTTTAAGGCAGTTCCTGGTTTTTGAGGAGATCGTCAAGCACATCCCTGCGGCGGATCAATTGTGGCTTGCCGTCCTTAATCATTACTTCAGCAGGTTTAAATCTTGAATTATAGTGGGAAGACATTTCAAAGCAGTAGGCGCCGGCATTACGGAAAACGAGATAGTCGCCCTCCCCCACTTCCGGCAGCAGCCGGTCTTCTGCAAAAGTGTCTGTCTCGCAGATATTACCAACCACATTGTATTTCATTTTTTTTCCGCGGGGGTTGGAAATATTTTCTATTTCATGGTAAGCGCCATAAAACATCGGACGTATAAAATGATTCAGCCCGCTGTCCACACCGGCAAATGCAATTTCACCCGATTGTTTCAGCACATTTACTTTGGTGATAAAATAGCCAGCCTCGCTTACTAAAAATTTTCCCGGCTCAAACCAAACCTGCAGGTGCCGGTTGTATTTCTTTTCGTACCATTCAAACTCTTCCTTCACTTTTTTCCCAAGCAGTTTAATATCCGTCCCCTCTTCGCCAGGCATATAAGGAACCTTAAATCCTCCTCCGAGATCAATTACTTCCAGTTCAGGAAAATGTTGTGCCGCTTCAAATAATACTTCAATGCCTTTGGCAAAGACTTCCACATCTTTTATTTCACTGCCGGTATGGATATGCAATGTGCGGATATGGAGGTTGGTTTCCTTCTGTACTCTCAGTACTTCTTCAATATCCTCCAGTGGCACCCCGAATTTACTGGCCGAATGGCCGGTTGAAATTTTCAGGTTACCTCCCGCCATAATATTGGGCCGAAGACGGATACCAACAGGATAACTATGTCCGAATTTTTTACCAAACTTCCTCAGGTTGGAAATACTGTCAATATTGATATGAATGCCCATGCTCCGGGCTTCTTCAATTTCCTCAAAAGAGATATTGTTGGAAGTATACAAGATGTTTTGCGGAAGGAATCCTGCTTTCTGCGCCAGCTTTGCTTCGTTGATGGAACTGCAATCAATATTGCAACCGAGGCTTTTAATATACTTGAGGATATTAATATTGGTCAACGCCTTGGCAGCATAGAAGAAACGGGCATCGGTTCCATTAAAAGCATTCAATAATCTCTCATACTGTTCGTTAATTTTTTCAGCATGATAAACATAAAGCGGTGTACCAAATGTATTGGCTGCATCTATCAGTTGTTCATTGGAAAGTCGTATCGCCATAGTTGCGAATATACTATAAACAACTATGCCATGACCCGGGTCATGGCATAGCAAATAATATGATTAAAAAACTACGCCTCTTCGTCTGCATCTTTATTAACGATCAATTCTCCTGTTTCTGTTACAGACAGAACTTCGGGATCATCCGATTTAGTTTCGCCGCCGAACAATGGGCTGTTTACAGTAGTTGGTTCTGTCTGTTCCTGCAATATCTCCCTCAGTTTGGGCAGGTCTTCAGCCGAATTGATGCCGAAATAATCCATGAAATTTTTGGAAGTGGAATAAAGCAATGGCTGTCCCGGTGCTTTTTCATTTCTGCCGCTGATGATGATCAGTTCCTTTTCCAGCAGCTTTTGCACCGCATAATCACAGCTTACGCCACGGATAGCTTCAATCTCGCCTTTAGTAACCGGCTGTTTGTAGGCAATAATGGAAAGCGTTTCCAACGATGCGGCGGATAAACGCTTTAAGAATTTATCAGCATTCAGCTGGGCCACTGTTGTATGATATTCTTTGCGGGTAAGGAACTGCCAGCCGCCGCCAATCTGCTTTACTTCAAAAGGATAAAAATCAGCACTGTATTTTTCAACGATCCCTTCAATGGCTGCTTCCACTTTATCAAGTGTGATCTTTTCTTCTTCAAAATCCGGGGCATTATTCAGCATTTCCGTTATTTCAAGGGTCGTCAATGCTCTATCACTTGCAAAGA
This sequence comes from uncultured Chitinophaga sp., assembly GCA_964358155.1. Classification (GTDB taxonomy): domain Bacteria; phylum Bacteroidota; class Bacteroidia; order Chitinophagales; family Chitinophagaceae; genus JJ008. The sequence goes on along the minus strand of CAYHPA010000025.1, from coordinate 15,101 downwards.
TGAGTGCTTCAATATGCGGTATCAGATTAGCTATTTCCATATATAACCCCAACCCCTAAAGGGGCTTTTATTTCACTATAACAGAAATTTCACCCTGTTATTGAGAATAGATTTGAAAAAAAATAGTTAAAGAACTTGCTTTACAACTCAACGAAAATACAATCCGTAATAACAGGTTGAAAACTGAATTATCAACATTTTGCTTTGAAGTATTTACAAATAATAAATGACTCATTGCCCTGGGTCCCCTTTAGGGACAGGGTTTAGCCCTGCAATGCTGCTGCTCCGCTTACAATCTCAGTAAGTTCGGTAGTAATAGCAGCCTGTCTTGCACGGTTGTAAGATATCTTGAGTGTACGCAGCATTTCATTAGCATTCTCGCTGGCCTTGTCCATCGCCGTCATCCTGGCACCATGCTCTGATGCATTGGAATCAAGTACAGCTTTATATAATTGAGTGTTGAGTATCTTCGGCATCAGTTCTGCGATCAATTGTTCTTTAGAAGGATCGTAAATGAAATCTGCTTTCATTATTACCTCCTTTCCCTGCTTGCCGGCAGGCAGGTTTTCCACTTTGGGAATGGGCAGAAATCTTTCCACCACAAATTTTTGTGTAGCAGCATTCTTGAACTGGCTGTACACTAATTCTACGGTGTCAAATTGTTTTTCCTCAAAAGCTTTCATGGCAGCTTTAGCAGCCTGTTGCACATTTTCAAATGTTAGCTGAAGGAAAATATCCTTGTAAGTAGCGTCCGCATTATACCTGAGTTTAGCAAAATGCTCGTACCCTTTTTTCCCGATATTCCACACGGTCACATTTCCTTTTTTATGCTGACTCTCGTATTTCTCTGCAATGGTAGATTTGGCCAGCTTGATAAGATTGGAATTGAAGGCGCCGCATAATCCCCTGTCGCTGGTCAGCACGATAAATAAAACTTTTTCTGCCGGACGCTCTGTTGCCAGGCTCATTCCTGCACCACCCTCGCTGTTGCTCACAATATTGCTCAGCATCTCCTGCAGCTTCTGTGCATAAGGCCGCATTTGAACGATTGCATCCTGCGCCCTGCGCAATTTAGCGGCGCTCACCATCTTCATCGCCTTGGTAATTTGCTGGGTGCTTTGAACTGATTTGATGCGGTTACGAACTTCTTTTAACTGTCCTGCCATAGCTTTTGGAATTGGCGGCAAAAGTACGGTCTTGAGGCTGAAATTCCATTGGAATAATAAAATAAAAGACCGTATCCAAACGGATGTGAGTTCTTTGTGTAAATGGCTCTACTTCAGCCTAATTTTTCAAAATAAACTCCCGTTTTAATCCATAGGAAATAGATATTCTTCCCCCTTCCGTTGTGCCGTTTTTCACATCCTTCTCTGTCTCTTTTATCAACTGAAGCTGAACAGGCCCATTTGCCAGGCCGGAAAGATCTGCTTCGCTGATAACAATTTGCCCGTCCCTAATTGTTTCCAGCCTGTTGATGCCTTCACCTGTAAAAGAAGTATCAGTCATCAACACCCTTACACGATCGGATTCTGCAAGGCCATTGACCTGAAATACGATTGATCCTCTTTTTATGCTGTCAGGTACCGAAGGTGTAAGCGAAAGTGTTCCAAAAACAAATTCTTCAGTATACTTTTTCCCATCACGGTTCGTAAAACTAATGCGGTGCTTTCCTTCAAATGTTGAAACAGGGCGCTGCAGTTCATAATATGCACCGGTCATCTTTGAGCTATCCACCTTTATTACTTCTCCGTCCAACTCTACCTTACCCGGTTCGTCTATTGTAAGCGTTGTTCCGTTTTCACCAGCAAACCGGTATTGCAGCAGCACGGTAACATGATCATCCCCTTCCTCGCCCCTTACCTGGTAATCAAAATAAATGGACTCCGGGTCCACATCCTTCTCCTTGCCAATTTCATTGCTGTTGCAGGAGATAAAAATTAAAAGAAAAGAAGTAAGAGAAAGAAAAAGCCGGTTCATAGAAAATTTATTCTTTATCCCAGAAGCAATGGCAAGGTACGTTAACGAAAGCCAAAAAGACGGGCAGGCCCCCATTTTCTCCTGAAATGACACACTATACCGCTATAGCAAACTCCCAACTAAGGCTTATCTTTGCCCACCCCGAATTATAGGGGGAAAATTCTGTCAAATTGGCCTGTAATGATTATCAGCACTCTTTTTGACAACCTGATACCCTCCCGATAGCTATCGGGATAACTTATTAACTAATTAACCATATCATGCTTGGTTTTATTTCAAAATTATTTGGCGGCAGCAAATCGGAAAAGGATGTAAAGAAAATTGAACCCTATGTTGGCAGGATCAACGAATTCTTTATTTCTTATCAATCTCTCAGTAATGATGAGCTTCGTAATAAAACGCAGGAATTCCGTGGCCGGATAAAAGAACACCTGACAGAAATTGATGCCGAAATAGCTGAAAGGAATAAAGCAGCCGAAGAATTACCCTTTAATGACCTGATGGGTAAGGATGCCATCTACCAGCAGGTGGACAAGCTGAAAAAGGAAAGAGATAAAAAAATTGAAGAGGCCCTTGATGAAATTTTACCTGAAGCATTTGCCGTGGTAAAAGAAACAGCCCGCCGCTTTAAAGAAAATACAGATATTATCGCTACTGCCACCCAGCACGACAGGGACCTGAGCGTTAAAAAGAGTTATATAACTATTGACGGCGATAAATCCATTTTCAAAAACACATGGACAGCTGGCGGCGGACAGGTGACATGGAACATGGTTCACTACGATGTGCAGTTGATTGGCGGCATTGTATTGCACAAGGGAAAAATTTCTGAAATGGCCACGGGCGAAGGTAAAACCCTTGTTTCCACCTTACCTGCTTATTTGAATGCGTTACCAGGCGAAGGCGTACACATTGTAACTGTAAACGATTACCTGGCCCGTCGTGACCAGGAATGGAACGGAACCATTTTTGAATGGCTGGGATTGACGGTGGATTGCATTGACAAGCACCAGCCCAACACCGAGGAAAGAAGAAAAGCTTATCTCGCCGACATTACCTATGGCACCAACAATGAATTTGGTTTTGATTATTTGCGTGACAATATGGTGCATACCGCCGAAGAGATGGTGCAGCGCAAACACCACTACGCCATGGTGGATGAGGTGGACTCTGTGCTGATTGATGATGCAAGAACACCATTAATCATTTCCGGGCCTGTTCCCAAAGGAGATGATCAGCAGTACCATATCCTCAAACCAAGGATTCAGCAACTGGTGCAGGAGCAGGAACGTATTGTCCGTAATTGCCTGAATGAAGCCAAAAAGCGATTTGCCGAGGGCGATGATGATGCCAAAAGCGGCGGGCTTTATTTGTTCAGGGCATTTCGTGGACTTCCCAAATACGGGCCGGTGATAAAATTCCTGAGCGAGTCGGGTGTGAAAGTAAAAATGCAGAAAGCGGAAAATTATTATTTACAGGATCAGCAGCGCCATATGCATATTGTGGACGAAGACCTGCTTTTCCATATTGATGAGAAGAATAATTCTGTTGAGCTTACCGATAAAGGGCTCACCATGATCACCCGGTCAGGCGAAGACACTGAATTTTTTGTGCTGCCGGACATTGGCGTAAAGCTGGCCGAGGTGGAAAAAAGCACCGCACCCACCGATGAAAAATTGCACCAGAAAGAAAGCATCCTGAATGAATATGCACAAAAAGCTGACCGCATCCATACGGTGCAGCAATTACTGAAGGCTTATACTTTGTTTGACAAAGACGTTGAATATATCATTGACAATGGCGCTATTAAAATTGTGGATGAGCAAACGGGACGGGTACTGGATGGCCGGCGATATTCTGATGGTTTGCACCAGGCTATTGAAGCTAAAGAAAATGTAAAGATTGAAGCAGCGACGCAAACCTATGCCACCATCACACTGCAGAATTACTTCCGGATGTACCATAAGCTGGCAGGAATGACCGGTACGGCCGAAACAGAAGCGGCCGAGTTATGGAGCATTTACAAACTGGATGTGGTTACTATTCCTACCAATGTTAAAATGATCCGTAAAGACAACCAGGATCTTGTTTATAAAACAAAGCGGGAAAAATTCAAAGCTGCTATTGATGAAATAGAAAAGCTGCGCAATGCAGGCCGTCCCTGTCTTGTAGGTACTACTTCGGTAGAAATAAGTGAATTACTCAGCAGGATGCTGCAGCAGAAAAAAATTCCGCATAATGTACTTAATGCAAAACAACATGCCCGTGAAGCACAGATAGTAGCAGAGGCCGGTTTGCCCGGCGCTGTTACGATTGCCACCAATATGGCCGGTCGTGGTACGGATATTAAACTTGGCCCGGGTGTGAAAGAAGCAGGTGGTTTGGCCATCATCGGTACAGAAAGACATGAAAGCCGCCGTGTGGACAGGCAGCTTCGCGGCCGTGCAGGACGACAGGGTGATCCGGGAACATCACAGTTCTATGTATCGCTGGAGGATGACCTGATGAGGATGTTCGGCAGTGAACGTATCGCCTCTATTATGGACAAGCTTGGCTACAAAGAAGGGGATGTGATTCAGCACAGCATGATCAGCAACAGCATCCAGCGGGCACAAAAGAAGGTAGAAGAAAATAATTTTGGCATTCGTAAAAGATTATTGGAATATGATGATGTAATGAACCATCAGCGGAATGCAGTATATAAACGCCGTAACCATGCTTTATTTGGCGAACGCCTGGCCCTGGATATTGACACTGCCTTTTCATCGCTTGCCGGCGGTTTGATCGATTCATTCCGTGAGCAGGAGGATTTTGATGGTTTCAAAATGGCCTGTATTGTCAATTTTGGCCTTGACACGAAGATTGATGAAGAAGAATTCAAGAAAGGCGATATCAATGCACTCGTTGATCAGTTGTACCAGGAAACCACAGAAAGATACAGCCAGCATAAAGAAGAACTGAAAAAACAGGCCATCCCTGTATTTAAAAATATCCGGCTCACGCAGGGCAGCCATATAGAGAATGTGGTGGTTCCTTTTACGGATGGTAAAAAAGGATTGAATGTGCTCACCAATCTTGACAAGACCATCAAAACAAGTGGTGAAGAGCTGGCGGCTTCGCTGGAAAAAACAATCACACTTGTGGTAATTGATGATGCCTGGAAAGAGCATCTGCGTGCCATGGACGACCTGAAGCAAAGTGTGCAGTCAGCCTACCTGGAGCAAAAAGACCCGCTGGTTATTTATAAAATGGAGGCCTTCAAACTCTTTGATGGAATGAACAACGGAGTCAACAAAGACATTGTATCGTTTCTCAGTCACTCATCCATTCCCATTCAGCAGGAAAATGCCCCGCTGAAAGAAGGCCGCCAACAAAAAACAGATATGAGCCGCATGCGGGCCAATAAAGACGAAGTGGACGCTGCCGGACAGGAATATGGCGCCAATGAAAGGGATAAGTTTGAACCAGGTGGCCCGGGCGACACGACCGTAAAGCAGGAGCCTGTCAAAGTAGCCCCTAAGATCGGAAGAAACGATCCTTGTCCTTGTGGAAGCGGGAAAAAGTACAAACATTGCCACGGCAAGGAGGCGTAAGGGGCCGGAATTGATTGTGGGAAACTACCACGAACAGGTAATGTTGGTTTAAAAAAATAGTAATACGTTTGTTTCCTAATTTTTAATCAAAACCAAAAACAATGAAAAAAGTATTTGCAATCCTTGCTGTTGCTGCTGTAATGGTTTCCTGCGGCAATAAGAAAAAAGGCGACAAACCTGCTGATGGTAAAGACACAGCAGCAACTACAACAACCAACAATGGCGGTGAAACAACTACCACCACTACATCCGGAGCCCTCACTTTTTCAGACCCTGAGGTGCAGAAGTATGTTGATGATTATTCAGCATTCGTAAACAGCTATCTGGATGCTGTAAAGGGGAAAGACATGACTAAAATCACTGACTTATCTATGAAAGCAGCTGACTGGGCAAACAGATCCATGGATATAAGTAAAAAGCTTATGAATAATCCTGAAGAAACAAAAAAATTCGCTGACCACATGACAAAGCTTAGCAACGATTGGGCCGAAGCTGCAAAAGCTCTGGTACCGAATATGAAATAGTATCATTGTTACTGATTCTAAAATCCCTGCCACCTGGCGGGGATTTTCTTTATATTACTCTATCCGGCTTATTCTTTATCTTAGGACGACCAAAACTTCTGGTACATGTACCACAGAACCAAGAAAAAAATACACGGACTGCTGCACCCGGAAATAGTGGGTGACAAATACTGGGACAAGGTCATCAACGTTTTTATTATTGTATTGATTATTCTGAACGTTGTGGCAGTAATGCTGGAAACGGTAGCACCGATTCACACTAAATATGAAGCCTTCTTTGATTATTTTGATCTTATCTCCGTAATAATTTTTACGATTGAATACATACTGAGGGTATGGAGCAGCAATCATGAGGAACAGTATAAGCATAGTTTTTGGGGGCGATTAAAATATATGTTGTCGCCAGGGGCTTTAATTGATTTAATTGCCATTGTACCGTCGTACCTGCATGCATTTATTGGCCTGGATCTCCGGATACTCAGGATGTTGCGGTTATTGAGAATATTAAGGCTGTTCCGCCTTACGGCTTACACCAAGCCGGCTCATATGATTACCAATGTATTCAGGAAAAGAAAAAATGAGCTGGCGCTTAGCTTTGTTTTGGCAATTTTTCTGATCATCATCGCTTCCTGCATCATGTATTTTGCCGAGCACCTGACACCTGCTGCCGGGGCAAAAGAAAGCCTGTTTTCCAGTATTCCCAAAACCATCTGGTGGTCGGTAGTAACGCTAACCACTACCGGCTACGGGGATATGTACCCTGTTACTGATCTTGGAAGAGCCCTAGCCAGTATCATCATGCTTACAGGTGTTGCGTTTTTTGCCTTACCTGCCGGTATCATCACTGCAGGTTTCATAGATGAATTCCGCATAAACAGGGTTAAGAAATCACACCGCTGCCCTAATTGCGGAGAACAAATTGAACTGGACGATAACGGACATGACCATCATGACACCAAATAAATAACCGGGTAATCACTTACCCGGTTATAATCTCTTTGTTTAAAAAAAATCAAAATCCTTTTTTGGGTTTCTCCTTCAATTCGTATTTCTGCTCGTAGCGGTCATTCAATTGTTTTTGTTTATCGTCAAGGTTTATTTTACGGCCCTGAATAAAGGCATCGGTGACTTTGTTGGTCATCATGTCCAGTATATCGCCTGAACTGATGATGATAGTAGCATCCTTTCCTACTTCAATACTTCCTGTTTTATCCGCCACTCCCATAATCTTTGCCACATTTAGTGTGATAGCCGCCAGCGCTTCTTCTTTTGAAAGACCATATGCCACCGCTGTGCCTGCATTGAATGCAATATTACGTCCACGGGTTTGATTATCATCATCCGAAATAGCAAAAGTCACACCTGCTTTTTGCAATGCTGCGGCTGATTTGTAAGGCTGATCCACATCATCATCCGTTGTAGTCGGCAGACTGTGCATTTGCTGTAATATGACAGATACATTGTGTTGTTTCAGCAGATCAGCTATCTGCCAGCTCTCACTGCCGCCAACTATCACCACATCAAATCCAAACTCTTTTACAAAGTCCAACGCTGCCAGCATTTGCCTTACTGTGTTTCCATGCACATAGAACTTCTGCGTTTTATTAAAGAGGTTCTTTACAGCATCATATTTCAGGTTTGTTTCTGTATGCACTGAAACAGCGTTGTAAGCTTTTGCTTCGCGGAAAAAGGTTTTTAGTTTTTCTAATTGACCGAGCCCTTCCTTTACCGGATCGGTTTGAGGCATCCCTGCATTGGGACCGCCTTGTCCACCGCCAAATCGACCAAAATTGGGTCGCTGCATCAGCGAAGGCATATACAGATGCATACCGGCATCTGCTTTCAACGCCGCATCCGTCCATGTCCATGCGTCCAATTGTACTACAGATGAGGATCCCGCAAGAAAACTTCCCTGCGGAACGATATTAGCAGCAAGTACTCCGTTTGACCGGAGTGTATTAATAACTTTTGAATCGGTATTGTACGCAACTATTGAACGTACATTGGGGTTCAGCTCACCGATCTCCCTGGCATCATTGGTTGCCCGCACTGCACTGATCTCTACCAGGCCTAATGCACTCGCAGGAAGGATAAGGCCGGGATAAACATGTTTGCCCTTGGCATCCACCACTTCTGCACCTGCCGGTACCGAAACATTTTTGCCCACTGCTGTTATTTTCCCATCTACAATCACAACAGATGCATTTTCCAGAACCTCCCCGTTGCCCGTGTGGATAGTTGCATTGGTGATAACAATCGGAGCTTTTTGTTTTTCAGCCGGCAATACATTGGACTGACTAAAAGCAGCAAGGCCGAACACCGAGAGAAGGATAAAAACAAATAACTTTTTCATTAATAATAGTTTTAATTGTTATCAAGATCATCTGAATCAATTACCAGCAGCCCGTGGCTATGTCCATGATCGCTGCATGTGTGCATTACCCGATAAGATGGCTGTGCCGGAATAGTGGGAGCACCGCTCCTTTTTTCACCGTTCAGCTTTTTCACCAGTCTTGCCCTTTCAGCTTCCACGTCTTTTTGCAGCTGCTCATCTTTCTGCCTGTCAAAATACACGGTACCGTCCACAATAGTGTACAATGATTTTGCATAAATACTCAGCGGGTTGTCGGACCAAACCACCACATCAGCATCTTTGCCCACTTTCAGGCTTCCAACCTTATTGTCCACCCGCAGCATTTTGGCAGGGTTGAGTGTAACTAATTTCAGGGCTTCTTCCTGTGTCAATCCTCCGTATTTGATTGTTTTAGCTGCTTCCTGGTTCAGGCGTCTTGCCATTTCAGCATCATCTGAATTGATCGCTACATTCAAACCTACCTTGTGCATGATGGCTGCATTGTAAGGAATAGCATCTTCCACCTCCACCTTGTACGCCCACCAATCGGAGAAGGTAGATGCATTGGAACCATGCTTCAGCATTTTATCCGCCACTTTGTATCCTTCCAGTATATGGGTGAAAGTATTAACCGTAAAGCCCATTTTATCCGCCACTTCAATCAGCCCTGTTATTTCACTTTGCACATAAGAGTGACAGGTGATAAATCTTTTCTTTTCCAGAATTTCAACCAGTGCTTCCAGTTCAAGGTCACGGCGGGGCGGGTTTAACCCTGTCAGCGGCTTTTTCTCTTTTACCAGTTTATCTTTTGCCGCATTGTACTCATCCCACTCCTTTTTATAATCCTTAGCCCGGGTAAAAGCATCTACCAATACCTGTTCCACTCCCATCCTTGTATCAGGATAGCGGGTATTGCCGCCGGGTATATTAAAATTGGAACGCTTAACATTTTCCCCCAACGCAAATTTTATCTGGCCGGGCCAGCCACTGAATTTCATCTCTTCGGCATTGGCCCCCCAGCGGAGTTTCAGCAATTGTGTTTGTCCCCCGATAACATTGGCAGAACCATGCAGGATATGAGAAGATGTAACACCACCACTCAACTGGCGGTAAATATTAACGTCATCAGGATTGATATTATCAGCAATCCTAACTTCGGATGTAACCGACTGGGCACCTTCATTGATGGAGGCGGCGGCAATATGTGAGTGTTCGTCAATGATACCTGGAGACACATGCTTGCCGGTTCCGTCAATTACTCTTGCGGTTGGTTCGGCCAGGTTTTTGCCAACAGCTGCAATCTTTCCTCCTTTTATCAGTACATCCGTGTTTTGAAGTACTCCTTCCTTTTCATTTGTCCAGACAGTTGCATTTTTTATTAAAATAGTTTCCGGCTTTGGCAGATTGGCTTCATCCTGTCCAAATGGAAGGAAAGGATAGGTGACTTTACCTAAAACAGGTGCATCCTTTTTCTTTATGGTATCTGCTTTTACTTCAGCTGCTTTTACAAATACTGCCGTCCAGGTAAGTTTATTTCCTGAGGAGTCAAGCCCCGTTCCGTTCCATTCTGTGCCATTGCTCATACCACTCAATCTTGTAGCAGATGCAGGCAGTGTTTGTGTTTGTCCGCCACCAAAACCTCCCGGGAAACCTCCGCCTGGAAAACCACCAGTCCTTCTTGCCGTATCACCCGGTTGGGGTTGGGGTCTTTGTCTTTTAGCCATCGGTGCATAACTCAGTTTAATCTGTTTGCCGTCAAAACTGAATTTGTTGTTCATCGTATCTTTTGCAAACATGGTCAACGAACTGCTGCTCTTCACATCCAGTATATATTTTTCTGTCCCGGCCGGAGTGCTGATAGTAAGATTATATGTTCCCGCAATATTATCATCAGTTTTTACACCGTATTTGATTCCCTGCACATAGTTGTAAAGAATATTTGTTTTCTCTCCGAAGATCGGCCCGTTGGTAATAAGAAAATTGGCAATCTTACCAGCATCGAGGCTTCCCACCCTGTCATAAATACCCAAGGTCATCGCCGGTGTTTTTGTCAATGCCTCAATAGCCCTGGCTTCGCTTAATCCATATTCCATCGCTTTGCGAAGGTTTGGCCAAAAAGTATTGGCAGCACGCAGGTCAGCTGTTGTAATACAGAAAGGAATACCGGCTTTCTCAAATGCAGCAGCATTAGCCGGAGCCAGTTCCCAGTGTTTCATGTCCTCCAATGAAACAAATCTTGCATCTGCGGGGTCTTCCACATCCTGTGCCTGCGGATAATTGAGCGGAAGGATGAAAGTGGCATTGCTAGCTTTCATTTCCCTGATACGCTGGTATTCGTTCTGCCCGGCCTTAATGATATACTGAACGCCGAACTCATCACCAATTTTGTCAGCCCGCAGGTCATTCCATTTATCGCTGGCTTCAAAAATCTGTGGCAAATTCTGGTTATCATTCCATGCCTGAAGGGTAGCATTAAAACCTTCCTGCCAGGGTTTTGTTTTATACCACTGTGCATCTAAGTAGGTCTGGCGGAGCAGGGCGATATATCCCATCATAGAACTGGGATATGCCTGGGCTGATGAGCCTTTATTAAACGAGTAATGAGATGAGGCTTTTTCTTTTAGTATAACAAGATTCTCCTTTTCAGTTGCCAATGTAACTACCGCCCCTGTTCCCCTGGCCACGCCGTCTTTCACATGTGTAAGTACAGTGCCAAATCCTGCTTCCCGAAGCGGTTTGGCTGTTGCATCGCTAACAGAAAAGACTTTATAAACATCCACATCAGATTTAATGGCCTGGTTCCAGCCATAAGGACCTTTGATATTGGATTCGGTTTGTATCGGCTGATTAAAATTAAATCCGCCACCACCCGTTTGCTGACGTTGCGGTGTACCATAGTCGGAATAAATATCAATAAAAGACGGATAAATATATTTTCCTTTACAATCAACTTCTACTGCACCCGCCGGAACGGCAAGGCCTGCACCTACTGAAATAATTCTTCCATCTTTAATGACCAATGTGGCGTTAGTCATTGTTGTAGCAGCATCTTTTACAATAGTGCCATTGGTAAAAGCATAATAGCCGTGCCGAGGGTCGGAGATGCCGTTTTCTGGAAAAGTAGGCTGCGCAAAAACAGGTATGCTAACTAAACAACTGCATATTCCAATAGCTATCGGGACGAGCCATAAGCCGGTTTTTCTCATTGCGAATAGTTTTAGTGAAGCCGAATTTAAAGCAATCGGGCTTATTGTAATAAATAATGTGATAAAAGGCCCTGGTTTGACGCCAAAACAGGGGTTATCCTTTCCTCTGAACTTTGGTTATCTTTGATACCCAATAAAAAACCAGTATGGCTGGCCAAAAATCAATAGTTATTCTCCCGGATTTTTCCCTGTCGCCCCGCATAGACCAGGTGGGGGTGGAAGAACGGGCTTCCCGCTTTACCAAACGCAGCATCAAAAAGGAATCAAAGATGAATGGCCTGAAACTGGTGCTGAACATGATTGACCTGACTACCCTGGAAGGAAAAGACACAGATGGAAAAGTGAAACAGCTCTGCTACAAAGCCATGCATCCGCATGATGCGGTGCCGGGTATTCCAACAGTAGCTGCAATATGTGTATACCCATCCATGGTAAAAGTGGCTAAGAAAGCGTTGGGAGATTCCGGAATAAAAGTGGCATCCGTGGCAACAGCCTTTCCCAGCGGTCAGGCCCCGAGAGATATTAAAATAAGAGATACCAAATATGCCGTGAATGAAGGAGCAGATGAAGTGGATATGGTTATCAGCCGTGGTAAGTTTCATGCGGGGGAATACAACTTTGTGTTTGATGAGATAGCGGCTATCAAAGAAGCCTGTGGTGAAGCAAGATTGAAAGTGATATTAGAAACCGGAGAACTCGGCACCTTTGATAAGGTGAGAAGAGCCAGCGATATTGCCATGCATGCCGGAGCTGATTTCATTAAAACGTCAACAGGTAAAATTGCACCGGCGGCTACAATGCCGGTAACATTAGTGATGCTGGAAGCCATCCGTGATTTTTATTATAAGACCGGTAAGATGATTGGGATGAAACCAGCGGGCGGCATCTCCAAATCAAAACTGGCATTGCATTATTTGGTAATGGTGAAAGAAGTGCTGGGCGAAGACTGGCTGAATAATCATTGGTTCCGTTTTGGCGCCAGCACCCTGGCGAATGATGTACTGATGCAGATAATGAAAGAGAAGACGGGGGTGTACCAGGCAGCGAATTATTTTAGTGTGGATTAGGCCGCCCCTGAACTGCGTTCGTTCCCTTTCAGGAAACTTCCGCAGGAGGGGTTTCAGAGTCTGAAATTTGGAATATCATGTTGATAAAAAAAGGCAGTTTGAGATTTAGAACAGTCCAGTAGGGACTGAATATCGGTAGCCCCGGATTTTAATCCGGGGATGAAATGATGAAAGATTTTGCAGAGCCCCGTAGGGGCGATATATTTTGATGAATAGAATTACAGAACGATGAAGTGAGTGACACAACAGACGATGATCCGTGTTAATGTCGCTGGCAACATAACCCGCCTTCGCAAAAGCTTCGGCGGACAAGAAAAATAAATTATGGCAAAAGCAATTGCAAAAAAAAAGGCTGCTAAAAAAAACAATACCATCAAATTAAAATTTGATACCAGTTGGTCGTATGCCCCGGCACCGGAAAGTAAAAGCGCTGCTACGATCAATAAGCAATATGATCTGTTTATTAATGGCGAATGGGTGAACCCAGCTAGTGGAAAGTATTTTGATACAATCAACCCGGCGAACGAAGAAAAACTGAGCGAAGTGGCAGAAGCGAATGCGGTTGATGTTGATAAAGCTGTTGTTGCTGCAAGAAAAGCATACGAGAAAGTGTGGAAGAAAATGCCGGCCAAAGAAAGGGCCAAATATATTTTCCGCATTGCCCGGATGATACAGGAAAGGGCAAGGGAACTGGCCATTGTTGAATCACTGGATGGAGGAAAGCCGATAAGAGAGAGCCGCGACTTTGATGTACCTACTGCTGCCAATCATTTCTTTTATTATGCAGGCTGGGCCGATAAACTGGAATATGCTTTTCCTAACCGCACAACAGAACCGTTAGGCGTAGCAGGGCAGATCATTCCCTGGAATTTTCCCTTGCTGATGGCAGCCTGGAAAATAGCCCCCGCCATTGCCACGGGAAACACCGTTGTTTTAAAACCAGCCGAAACAACGTCACTAACTGCTTTGAAACTGGCAGAGATCATTCAGGAGTCCGATCTGCCACCGGGTGTGGTAAATATTATTACAGGTGCAGGTGCAACCGGCGCTGCCATTGTCAATCATCCTGATATTAATAAGATTGCCTTCACCGGTTCAACTGATGTTGGGAAAATAATTCAACGGGCCATTGCAGGAACGAATAAGAAAGCAACATTGGAGTTGGGTGGCAAGGCCGCCAATATCATTTTTGAAGATGCCCCGATTGACCAGGCAGTGGAAGGCGTCATCAATGGAATTTATTTTAACCAGGGACATGTTTGCTGTGCGGGTTCAAGATTGTATGTGCAGGAATCTGTAGCAAAAGAGGTTATCAAAAAACTGAGAGACAGAATAGAATCATTGATTGTCGGCGATCCGATGGATAAGAATACGGATATCGGCGCCATCAACTCAAGACAGCAATTAGAAACAATTCATAAGTATATAAAAATCGGGAAACAGGAAGGCGCTGAAATGTATGAAAGCAGTTGCGCATTGCCCGGCAAAGGATTTTTCTGCCGCCCAACTTTGTTTACCAATGTGGCACAAAGTAATCGCATTGCACAGGAAGAAATTTTCGGGCCGGTGCTGGCCATCCTTACTTTCAGAACAGATGATGAAGTGATTGAAAAAGCAAATAACAGCCCGTATGGATTAAGCGCCGGGGTCTGGACAGATAAAGGTTCCAAGATCTTTAATATGACAAGAAGAATGAGAGCCGGCGTGATTTGGGCAAATACGTTTAATAAATTCGATCCCTCCTCTCCTTTTGGCGGTTATAAAGAAAGTGGTTTTGGAAGAGAGGGTGGATTGCATGGATTGTCAGCTTATGTGAATATTATTAATTAGAAAAAACAACGAATTACACTAATGACACGAATAAATACAATTGAATACAGAATAGTTGCCTTCGGCAAACAAGTTTCCTCATTCGTGTAATTCGTGTTATTAGAGGCAAAAAAAAATGTATGGAAAAAACATCAATTAAAAAGTCTTCGCTCAGCATCAGTGAAAATGGACTGGAGAAAAAGAAAACTTCAGGAAGACTGGAAGTGCTGAAGACTTATAAAATTTATATCGGCGGGCAATTCCCAAGAACGGAATCGGGTCGTTATTATGTGCCAACCAATGCAACAGGAAAAAAACTGGCCAATGTCTGCCTGAGTTCAAGAAAAGATTTCAGGGATGCTGTTGTTGCTGCAAGAAGCGCCGTAAGCGGATGGAGTGGCCGGTCAGCATTCAACCGCTCGCAGATACTTTACCGTATGGCTGAAATGCTGGAAGGAAGAAAAGCACAGTTCATTGATGAACTGATGCAGCAGGATGCCAGTAAAGCAAAAGCGGAGAAAGAAGTAAACCTCGCCATTGACCGTTTGATTTATTATGCCGGATGGTGTGAT